>MUNB01000433.1 GCA_002154345.1 Streptomyces griseus | reverse complement strand
CGGCGCCGGTGAGGGTGAGCGGGGGACGCCAGGCCAGGGCGATGCGGAGGCGGCCCGGGTCGCGGCGGGCGGCGTCGGCGGCGCGTACGGCGGGCGGGCGGTGGAAGTCCTCGGGGTGGGCTCCGGCGACGGCGTCCAGCAGCAGGGCGGCGTCGGCGACCGTACGGGCGAGGGGGCCGTTCACGGTGAGCCCCTGGAAGGCGTCGCTGTGCGGGTGGACGGAGATCCGGCCGCGCTGCGGTTTGATGCCGACGAGGTGCGTCCAGGCGGCGGGGATGCGCACGGATCCGGCGCCGTCCGAGCCGAGGGCGGCGGGGACGAGCCCGGCGGCGACGGCCGCGGCGGAGCCGCCGGAGGAGCCACCCGGGGTGTGCGCGGTGTTCCACGGGTTGCGGGTGGCGCCGAAGGCGGGTCCTTCGGTGAAGGGCCACTGGCCCAGTTCGCAGGAGTTGGTCTTGCCGACGACGACTGCTCCGGCGGCGCGCAGCCGGCGGACCGCCTCGCTGTCGGACACGGCCGGGGGCAGCTCGCCGTCGCAGCCGAAGTGGGTGGGCAGGCCCGCCACATCGGTGTCGTCCTTGACGGCGACCGGCACGCCGAGCAGGGGCAGCCGCTCCCCCGCCGCGAGCCTGCGGTCGGCCTCCGCCGCCTCCGCGAGGGCGGCTTCGGTCCGCAGGTGGCGGAAGGCGTTGAGGGTGGGCCGGGTGGCCTCGATGCGGGCGAGGGCGTCGGCGACGAGTGCGGTGGAGGTGGTGGTGGCGTCGGCGAGCCCGCGGGCGCTCTCCGCGAGTCCGGGCAGCGGCGGCGCGGCGGGGGCGGCCGTGCGGGGTGCGCGACCGGGTTCCCGTACGGCAGGGCCGGTCTGCTCGGTGGGCTCCGCTGAGGACATGGGCGTGCCGCCTCCCTCGTGTCGCGGGGCGGGCCGGTCGTCCCGGTTGCGCCCACGGCTACTTACTGGAGGGTAACGAGAGGAGGCAGCACGCTCAACCGGTGCGGCCGTTGCGGCCGTTCGGGCCCCGGTGGCCGGGGCCGCTGCGGCGCTACGGCCCCGGCGTCACGGGCGGACGTGGATCTCGCCGATTCCGGTGCCGATCTTCCCGCAGTGGGCGGTGGACTGGCCGGACTCGCCGGGCCTCAGGGTGACGTGGTTGCCGTCGACGTCCGGGGCCCAGCCGCAGACCAGATGGACCCAGAAGGTCTGCGTCTGGCTGCCGTTGTTACGACAGAGCGCGAAGCCCGTGTACTCGTCGATGGCGTGCTTGCCGGTGTCGCAGGAGAGGCCGGGCGGAATCGCGGCCGGGGCGGCGGTCGCGGTCACGGCGGTGACCGGGACCGTCAGCGCGGCCGCCATGGCGGTGGCGGCGACGGTCCGCCGAACCGACCGGAACCGCTCGCTCCGCGTGACCGGCCTCTTCCCCGTGAACAGCTTCATGGTTCTCCTTCGTGGTGCGTGTCCGCGGTGATCCCGGGCGGGATCACCGCAGCTCTGCCCACCCTCCGTGACGAGAAACACCTTCACTCCTGACGCTCCGTGTGCGCGCCGGGCGGCTCCCCCGCTCCCGGCGTACGCTCGAATGTGCCGGTTCTCATGGAGCGCACCCCCTGACCGGGGCGTTTTCGAGGAGGCGACGTGAGCGGACACCGTTGGGCCGCGCGTGCGGCGACCGGGGCCGCGGCCGTGGCCCTCACCCTGACGAGTGGTGTGGTCGCGCAGGCCGATGACGACATCGACTCACTGAGCGCCGAGGAGATCGTCGAACGCTCGCGCGACGCCCTGCTCGATGTGAAGTCCCTGCATCTGAGCGCGCGCGGCAGCATCGACGGAGCCGACGCGGACCAGAGCCTGGACCTCACCCTGGACCGCGAGGGGAACTGCGCGGGCGGGGTCGACATGGGCGACGACGGTTCGGTGGAGATCGTGAAGCGCGGCGACGACGTCTGGCTGAAGCCGGACGCCGCCTTCTGGAACACCCATGTGCCGATCGGCGGCTCCACCTTCGACGCGATCCTCGACGGCCGGTACATGAAGGCGAAGGCCGACGACCCGCGGCTGCTCAGCGTCACCGAGGTCTGTGATCTCGACACCTTCCGCGACCTGATCACGGACAACGACGTCACCGCCGACCGGGGTGACCTGACGAAGGGCGCGAAGACCGAGGTGAACGGCGCGCCCGTCGTACCGGTGACCTTCGCCTCGGGCGGCGAGCGGCTGACGGCCTATGTGGCGGCCGAGGGCACGCCGTACCCGGTGCGGATCACCGTGCGCGACGCCGGCGAGGAAGGGACCGTGGACTTCTCCGGCTTCGACCGGCCGGTGCCCACGGCCACTCCCCCGACGGACGAGACGGTGGACGTCACGGCCCTGCTGGGCCGCAGCATCACACCCGTGTAGCCCGCCCACCGCTCTCGTACCGCTACGGATAGGCCACCAGGTTGGCCACGTTGCTGCCGGAGTTGGACGGTCCTCCCGTGTTGTTGATGACGTGGTTGATCGTGCCGGTCCCGCCGAGCGAGACGGTGACCATGTTGTGGAACCGCACCCCCGCCGTGTTCGGGGCCTCGAAGGCGCGCTCGGCCACCACGGACGGGTTGGCGTTGAAGAAGCAGTAGCTTCCCAGGCCCCACGCCTCGTGGCGGGTGACGGACGGGGACACCTTGTAGGCGTCGTAGCCGCGCGTCGAACCGTTCATCCAGGCGGCCTGGTCGGGCGGGTCGTACGGCATCTCGTTCTGGAAGAAGTAGGTGCGGCCGCCGTTGCCGTTCCAGATGACCTGGTGCTGCTGGTAGTGCTCGACGAACAGCCCGTACATCGTGACGTCCGTGCCGTTGACGACGAGTCCGGTGGCCGCGGTGTTGGTGTTCCAGCCGATGCCGCTGCCGTGGTCGCCGCGCCACAGCCACAGGTGGTCGCCGATGACATCGGAGCTGTTGACGACCAGGCTCTGGGTGGCCTTGCCGACGGCTGCTCCGCCGATGCGGAAGAAGACGTCGTGCAGCGAGGTGGGGTTGGCGGTGTGCCGGGCCGTGGCCCCGGGCTGTCCGACCTGCATCAGGGTCGGGGAGTTGACAGTGCCCGCGTCGATCAGCAGTCCGGCGATCTTGACGCCGTCGACGTCGGCGACGTTCATGGCGGTGATGCCGTTCTCGGGGACGATCGTGGCGAGCCCGAGTCCGAGGACGACGGTGTCGGCACGGGTGACGTTGATCGGCTGGTTGATCCGGTGGACGCCCGGGGTGAAGAGCAGGTTCTTGCCCTCGGCGAGCGCCGCGTTGATCTGGGTCGCGGTGGCGCCCGGCTTCACGATGAAGAACTGGCTGATGGGCAGCGACTGTCCGGCAGGTGTGCCCGAAGCCCAGCTGACACCCTGGGAATCGGTGCGCAGGGCCGGGACGAAGACCTGGTAGGCGCCGACCCCGTCGACGTGCAGGAAGGGCTTCTCGCGGCTGACGGGTGTCCGGTCGACGGTGGTGTAGGGCGGGTTGGGGAAGCTGTTGGCCGGGGCGTTGACGTCGCCGACGAAGACCATGTTCCAGTTGGAGCCGGTCCAGCTGTTCCACTGGCTGTTGCGGGAGAGCCACTGCTGCTGGGTGCCGGAGCGGACCTGGCCGTCGATCCTGGAGTCGGCCATGAAGCCGCCGCTGGACCAGCCGCCGTCGTCCAGCTGGAGGTTGCCGCGGACATGCATGCGGCGGTACGGGGCGGCCTGCGAGACGGCCCAACGGTCGGTGCCGGAGGGCGGGTTGACCGAGAGGTTCTCGGCGGAGCGCCAGAAGTTGTGGGTGGCGTTGCCCTGGAACCAGTCGGCCTCGGCGTGCACGCCGCCGTTGATGGTGACGTCGTCGGGCGACAGGCCGAGCCCGGCGACCTGGGTGTAGAAGCCGACGTTCGCGTCCACGTCGTAGCTGCCGGGCTTGAAGAGGAGGGCCTGGCGCTGGGAGCCGAACTGGTTGGTCTCCTGCTGGGCGAAGACCTGGTTCAGCTTGTTCTGGATGGTGGCCCGGGGCGTGGTGGGGTCGAAGACGGTGACGTTGGGGCCGAAGTCGGGGGTGCCGGGCGGGTTCGGTACGTCGGTGGCGCCCACGGCGAAGGACTGCGCGGCCGATCCGTTGCAGGTGTACTGCTGGATGCGGGCGCTGTCGGCGGTGGAGGCGGACGGGACGTCCAGGCACTTGCCGCTGTTGCGGTTCACGAAGTGGAAGCGGCCGCCGGGCTCCTCCACGGGCAGCCACTGCTGGTTGCCGCCGCCGGAGTACGACCACAGCTGTACGGGTGCCGCGTCGGCCGTGGACACATCGGTCACGTCCCAGCTCTTCGTGGCGTCGTTGCGGTTGTCGACCCGGACGTACCCCCCGCCGACGGACCGGAACTGCCACTGCTGGGCGGCCGATCCGTTGCAGGTGTACTGCTGCACCGCGGTGCCGTCGGCGGTTCCGGCGGCGGCCGCGTCCACGCATTTTCCGCTGTGACCTGCCGTCACGGTCGCCCAGCCGGTGGGAAGTTCGGCGGCCCGGGCGGTCGGGGCCGCGGCGACGGCGGTGAGCAGGGAGGCCACCAGTCCGCCGAGGGCCAGCAGCGGCACGGATCGGCGCCGGGGTCTGTGTCCGTCGCGGCGCGAGCCGCGGGCCGTGAGGGTGACCGGCATTCTCATATGTGTCTCCTGCGGGCGCGGGGGGCTTACTTCAGGCCGTGAAGTTAGGCCCGTTCCGTGGACACGTCAAGACCGCGCGTACGGAAGATGAATCCACCGGCATCGGCCATGATCGGCACCAACTCCCGTCACGAGGGCCTGTGTCGACGAAAGGCGAGCAGTTCCACGCTGGTCCGGACCTACCTCTTGACACGTTGTTCCGTTCACTTCTTAATCACATGGTGGAACGGTCGCCACATGGACGAACAAAGGACCCCACCCATGCCCCAGGCCCCCCACGGCCGCTCGCGCGCCGGCCTGTCGCTCCTCGCCCTCCTCGCCCTGCTGCTGGGACTTCTCGTGTCACCGGCCGGCGCGACTCCTCGATCACCGTCCGCCGCGGCGCCGTTCAAGGTCGTCGCGTTCTCCAACGGAACCTGGGACGCGGCCCACATCAGCTTCGTCAAGGAAGCCAACGAGTGGTTCCCGAGGCAGGGCGCGGAGCACGGCTTCACCTACACCGCGACGAACAACTGGAACCTGCTCAGCGACAGCGCGGCGCTGAAGCAGTACGACGTGGTCCTCTTCCTCGACGACGCCCCGCAGTCGGCGGCCCAACGCGCGGGCTTCGAGGCGTACATGCGTGGTGGCGGGGCCTGGATGGGCTTCCATGTCGCGGCGTTCACCACCGACTCCGGAAGCTGGCCCTGGTACTACGAGCAGTTCCTGGGCAGCGGCGACTTCGCCACCAACACCTGGGGCCCCACCACCGCGACGCTGCACACCGACCACCGCACCCACCCGTCGACGGAGCGTCTGCCGGGCACGTTCACCTCGTCGGTGAGCGAGTGGTACAGCTGGAGCCGTAATCTGCGCACCAACCCCGCCATCGACGTACTGGCCTCGGTCGACCCGGTGAGCTTCCCGCTGGGCACGGACCCCGACCAGAGCTGGTACAGCGGCGACTACCCGCTCGTGTGGACCAACCACGACTACCGCATGCTGTACGCCAACTTCGGCCACAACGCGATGAACTACGAGACCGGTACGCCGCTGTCGTCGACCTTCGACTCCGCCACCCAGAACACCTTCCTCCTGGACGGGCTGAAGTGGCTCGGCACCGGTGCGACCTCCGCTCAACCCGTCGCCGCCCCGCTCCCCCGGCGGGTCAGCGCCACGTACAGCACCAGCGAGGAGGCGAGCCCGACCGCCCAGCCGTAGTCGGCGAGCGGCTTCAGGAACGGGATCAGACCGTCGGCGGGGAAGGGCCCCTTGCCGGGAGCCGAGTGCGAGCCGCCCACCGCGAGGACACCGCCGACCACGAAGGCCGCCACCGCCCGCCAGTTCCAGCCGCTCCGGTACCAGTAGCGGCCGCCGGGCCGGTAGAGGTCGGCCAGGTCGAGGACCGTGCGGCGGACGATCCAGTAGTCGGCGATCAGGATGCCCGCGACGGTGCCGAGCAGCCCGCCCACCAGCCCCAGCCAGGTGAAGATGTACAGCTCCGGGGTCTCGGTGAGCTTCCACGGCATGATCACGACCCCGATCACGCCCGTGATCAGCGCCCCGGTGCGGAAACTGATGAACTTCGGCGCGAGGTTCGCCAGGTCGTACGCCGGTGAGACCACGTTCGCCGCGATGTTCACCGAGACCGTCGCGATCAGCACCGTGACCAGGCCGAAGACCAGTCCGAAGACGTTGTCGGTACGGGCCACGAGCTGGACCGGGTCCCAGATGGCCACCCCGTACACCGCCTGCGAACCGGAGGTGACGAAGACCGAGAGCAGGGCGAAGAAGGTCATCGTGGTCGGCAGGCCGAGCGACTGTCCGCGGATCTGGGCCCGTTGGCCGGCGCCGAAGCGGGTGAAGTCGGGGATGTTGAGGGAGAGCGTCGACCAGAAGGCGATCATGCCCATCAGGGACGGGAAGAAGACCGGCCAGAAGTCGGCGCCCCAGCCGAGCGCGGACGGCTGGTCCAGCAGCGGGCCGAAACCGCCCGCCTTGACCGCCACCCAGACCAGCAGCACGACCGCCCCGACCAGGACGAAGGGCGCCGCCCAGTTCTCGAAGCGGCGCAGGGTGTCCATCCCCCGGTAGATGATGGCCAGTTCGAGCGCCCAGAAGAGGGCGAAGCAGAGCCAGAGCGTCCAGGGCTGCCCGCCGATCTCCGCCGCGCCGGCCCAGCCGCCGAAGATCTTGCCGAGCAGCGTGAAGATGCCGACGCCGCCGATCCAGGTCTGGATGCCGAACCACGCGCAGGCGACGGCGGCCCGGATCAGGGCGGGCAGATTGGCGCCGCGCAGCCCGAAGGAGGCGCGGGCCAGAACGGGGAAGGGAATGCCGTACTTGGGCCCGGCGTGCCCGGTGAGGAGCATCGGGGCCAGCACGATCACATTGGCGAGCGCGATGGTGAACACGGCCTGTTTCCAGTCCATGCCGAGCGCCACCAGACCGGAGGCGAGCAGCCAGGACGGGATGTTGTGGGCCATGCCGATCCACAGGGCCGCGAAGTTGTACGTCGTCCAGGTGCGCCGCTCCACGGGAACGGGCAGCAGGTCCTCGTTGGCGAAGCGGGGGTCGTCGGGGACGTAGCCGTGGGCGAGTTCGACCCGGTCGGAGGCGGCGGGCGCGGGTATCGCGTCCGGGGGCGGT
>MUNB01000432.1 GCA_002154345.1 Streptomyces griseus | reverse complement strand
GCTGCTGGAGCGGTTCTCGCTGACCGAGGCCGCCAAGCGGGCCTGCATGGAGTACTCCGGCGGGATGCGCCGCCGGCTCGACCTGGCCGCCTCGATGATCGGCAGCCCCGCCGTCCTCTACCTGGACGAGCCCACGACCGGGCTCGACCCCCGGACCCGCAACGAGGTCTGGGACGAGGTGCAGCGGATGGTCGCCGAGGGCGCGACCGTCCTGCTGACCACCCAGTACATGGAGGAGGCCGAGCAGCTCGCNNNGGGCGGTCCGGGAGGCCGGGCTCGACGGCGTCGCCGGGGCGCAGGCCGTACCGGACGAAGGACTGCTGTACGTGCCGATCCTCAGCGACGAGCAGCTGACCGCGGTGATCGGGCTGCTGGGCGTCCGGGGTTTCTCCCTCGCCCATGTCTCCACCGCGCTGCCCAGCCTCGACGAGGTGTTCCTCGCGATCACCGGCGACAAGGCCGCACCCCTCTCCGACCAGGCTCCCCAGGAGGTCGCCGCATGAGCACCACGACACTGTCCCCGGCCCCCGCCGGGTCCCCGGGCCCCGCACCCGCGAAGCCGGCCGTGGCCGACGAGGGGCGGATCGGGCTGCGGGCCAACCTCCGGCACATCGGGGCGCTGGCGCGCCGCAACCTGCTCCAGATCAAGAAGGACCCGGAGTCGATGTTCGACGTCCTCATGACGCCGATCATCTTCATCCTGCTCTTCGTGTACGTCTTCGGCGGCTCGGTCGGCGCCAGCCTCGGCGGGAACCGACAGGAATACGTGAACTACCTGGTGCCGGGGCTGATGGCGATGCTGGGGCTGAACATCGCCATGGCCGTCGGGTCCGGCGTCAACGACGACTTCCGCAAGGGGGTCATGGACCGGTTCCGGACGATGCCGATCGCCCGGTCCT
>MUNB01000431.1 GCA_002154345.1 Streptomyces griseus | reverse complement strand
GCGGGCTCCGTCCGGCGAGCCGAGCAGCGACTCCCAGGTGGAGAACAGGCCCTCGCGCGCCCGGTCCGAAGTGGGTCGGGTGCCGTTTCCCGGCGGCACGGCCAGGCGACGTCCGCCGGCCGCTCCGGCGATCACGCGGGTCATGGGTGTTGGCAGTCCTTCGCGGTGGTCGGGGCCGCGGCGCACCGCGAAGGACTCCCCACACCCATGACCCGCGTGATCGCCGGCTCGGCCGGCGGACGCCGCCTGGCCGTCCCGCCCGGCACCGGCACCCGCCCCACCTCCGACCGTGCGCGCGAGGGCCTCTTCTCCACCTGGCAGGCGCTGCTCGGCACCCTCGAAGGCAGCCGTGTCGCCGACCTGTACGCCGGATCCGGCGCGGTCGGCCTCGAAGCGCTCTCCCGGGGCGCGGTCCACGCGCTGCTCGTCGAGGCCGACCCGAAGGCGGTCCGCACCGTCCGCGACAACGTCCGCACCCTCGGCCTCCCCGGCGCCGAGGTCCGGGCCGGCAAAGCCGAGCAGATCGTGACAGGACCGGCGCCCTCGGACCCGTACGACATCGTCTTCCTGGACCCGCCGTACGCCGTCACCGATGACGATCTTCGCGAGATCCTGCTCACACTCCGTGCTCAGGGGTGGCTCGCGGACGATGCGCTCGTCACCGTGGAACGGGGCACCCGGGGCGGAGAATTCGGCTGGCCCGCGGGATTCGAACCACTGCGGTCCCGTCGCTACGGCGAGGGAACGCTTTGGTACGGTCGCGCCGCCGCTACGTGCGAAGACGCACGATGACCGGACCGGAGAGCGAGGGAATCACAGTGCGCCGCGCCGTCTGTCCGGGGTCGTTCGACCCCATCACCAACGGACATCTCGACATCATCGGACGAGCCTCGAAGCTGTACGACGTGGTGCACGTGGCGGTGATGATCAACCAGTCCAAGAAGGGACTGTTCACCGTCGACGAGCGGATCGAGCTGATCCGCGAGGTCACCGCCGACTTCGGCAACGTCGAGGTGGAGTCCTTCCACGGCCTGCTGGTCGACTTCTGCAAGCAGCGGGAGATCCCGGCGATCGTGAAGGGCCTGCGGGCCGTCAGCGACTTCGACTACGAGCTCCAGATGGCCCAGATGAACAACGGCCTCTCGGGCGTCGAGACGCTCTTCGTGCCGACCAACCCGACGTATAGCTTCCTGTCGTCCTCGCTGGTCAAGGAGGTGGCGACCTGGGGCGGCGACGTCTCCCACCTGCTGCCGCCGGCCGTCCACGAGGCCCTGGTGAAGCGCCTCGGCGAACGCTGAGATCCTGACGGGCCGTCACCAGGTGTCGGGCGGTGGCCGACTGGCCTTACAGTCGTCCCGTCCGTCTCCAACGGAGCAGCAGCTTCAACAGAGCAGCAGAGAGTGGCGAGCACACGGTGGACGTGCAGAAGAAGCTCGACGAGATCGTCGAAGCGGTCGGGAGCGCCCGATCCATGCCCATGTCGGCCTCGTGCGTGGTCAACCGCGCCGAGCTGCTCGCCATGCTCGAAGAGGTGCGCCAGGCGCTGCCCGGCTCGCTCGCCCAGGCGCAGGAGCTGCTCGGCGGCCATGAGCAGCTCGCCGAGCAGGCCCGGCAGGAGGCCGAGCGGATCATCGGGTCCGCGCACACCCAGCGCTCCTCGCTGATCTCCGAGACCGAGATCGTCCGCCAGTCGCAGAGCGAGGCCGACCGGATCCTGTCCGAGGCCCGCCGCGAGGCCGAGGAGGTCCGGGCCGAGGCCGACGACTACGTCGACAGCAAGCTCGCCAACTTCGAGGTCGTCCTCACCAAGACCATCGGCTCCGTCGACCGCGGCCGCGAGAAGCTCCTCGGCCGTGGCCAGGGCCTGGACGAGCAGGGCTACCAGGACCCCGACTTCGCCGAGGCCCCCGAGCGCAGCGCCGACCCGGAGACCCTGCGGCAGCGGGCCGACGCCTATGTCGACGCCAAGTTCGGCGCCTTCGAGGCCGTCCTCGCCAAGACCCTGGAGGCGGTCGGCCGGGGCCGGCAGAAGCTGCACGGCCGGGTCGCCACCGACGACCTCGGCGCGCACATCGCCGCCCAGGACGCGGCGGGCGGCCAGGGCCACACCAGCGACGCCGACTATCTGGCCGGCCTCGCCGAGCTCGCCACCCCGGAACCGCAGCAGGCGCCCCAGCAGCCGCAGTACCCCGCACAGCCGCAGGGCGAGCCGAGCTACGCGCAGGCGTCGTACGGCTACCAGGAGCAGCCGGTCCAGCAGGGCATGCAGGACGCGTACGGCTACCAGCAGCAGCCCGACCCGTACGCGGCCTACCAGCAGCAGGGCTACGACCCGAACGGCTACCCGCCCCAGCCGGCCGCCCAGCCGGAATACGGCTGGCAGCAACAGCCCCAGCAGCCCCAGGGACCGGTCCAGCAGGGCGGTGGCGCGCTGGACGAGACCAGCCTCTTCGACACCAGCATGATCGACCTGGAGCAGCTGCGCCGGTACGAAGAGGGCCGCTGACCCCGGGGCGGGCCGACCCGATTGGGTGCTGAGCGGTCCGTCCAGTATCCTGAATCCTCGGTCGCACATAGGTCCGCGATCTCGGCTGCCCGTTTCGTCCACGGAACGGAGACGGTTCGTCCCCGGACCGTAGACGGCCCTCCCTTCGCAGTACGACACCCATGATTTCGAAAGCAGGAAAAGCCCTGAACGGCCACCTCGACCACCGCAACCCTCTCGTGTTCGATACGCACGAGCTGGGCCGGCGTCCCGGTGCCATGAAGCGGCTGACCCGCTCGGTGGAAGCACCCGGTTCACCGGTCCTGGGCATCGACGGCGTCATCGGCGTGCCGGAAGGCGCACCGGTGGAGCTGGACCTCCGCCTCGAATCGGTCATGGAAGGGGTGCTTGTCACAGGCACCGCCCGTGCGACCGCCGAGGGGGAGTGCGTAAGGTGTCTGGAGCCGCTGACCGTAGAGGTCGACGCGGACTTCCAGGAAATGTTCTCGTACCCTGACGCCGATGACCGGGGCCGCAGCACTGCGGAACCGGCCGACGACGCCGAGGACGACGAGGACAGGTTCTTCCTCGAGGACGGCTTGTTCGACCTCGAACCAATGCTGCGTGACGCGGTAGTGCTCGCACTGCCCATGCAGCCGGTGTGCAAGGAGACCTGCGCCGGTCTGTGTTCCGAATGCGGAATCAGGCTGGACGAGAATCCGGACCATCACCACGATGCCGTCGACATCCGTTGGGCGGCACTGCAAGGACTCGCCGAGACCGTTCAGGACGGCGAGAAGGACAACATGGGCGGCGCCGAACCGGGCGTCGACGAGAAGCAGGAGAAGTAGCCGTGGCTGTTCCGAAGCGGAAGATGTCGCGCAGCAACACGCGCCACCGCCGGTCGCAGTGGAAGGCTGCGGTCCCCACCCTGGTTTCGTGCGAGCGTTGCCAGGAGCCCAAGCTCCAGCACATTGCGTGCCCGAGCTGCGGCACCTACAACAAGCGCCAGGTCCTCGAGGTCTGAGCGGCTGGTGAGAGGCCCGATGTCTGAGTTGTCCAGCGCCAAGAAGCAGGCAGACAACGTCAACACAGCCTCGTCCCACACGCTTCTGGAAGGGCGGCTCGGGTATCACCTCGAGTCCGCCCTTCTGGTGCGTGCGCTGACCCACCGTTCGTACGCATACGAGAACGGCGGTCTGCCCACCAACGAGCGGCTCGAATTCCTCGGGGATTCGGTGCTCGGCCTGGTGGTCACGGACACGCTGTACCGCACCCACCCCGACCTGCCCGAAGGCCAGCTGGCCAAGTTGCGGGCCGCGGTGGTCAACTCGCGTGCGCTTGCGGAAGTGGGCCGCGGCCTCGAACTCGGCTCCTTCATCCGGCTCGGCCGCGGTGAAGAGGGCACGGGGGGCCGGGACAAGGCTTCCATCCTCGCCGACACACTGGAAGCAGTGATCGGCGCGGTCTATCTCGACCAGGGCCTCGGCGCGGCCTCGGAGCTGGTCCACCGGCTCTTCGACCCGCTGATCGACAGGTCCTCGAACCTCGGCGCCGGCCTGGACTGGAAGACCAGCCTCCAGGAGCTCACCGCGAGCGAGAGCCTCGGAGTCCCCGAGTACCTCGTCACGGAGACCGGTCCCGATCACGAGAAGACCTTCACTGCTGCCGCTCGCGTCGGTGGTGTCTCGTACGGCACCGGCACCGGCCGTAGCAAGAAGGAAGCGGAGCAGCAGGCGGCCGAGTCCGCCTGGCGCGAGATCAGCGCCGCCGCAGAGGCACGGCAGGCCGCGGAGAAGTCCGCGGCCGACGGAGGGGCCGCCGACACCCCTGCCGACCCGTCGCCGAACACGGACGCCGCTCCGGCCTGAAGCACGAAGGAAACCCCTCGGCGCCCTGCGCACCGGGGGGTTTTCCCTGTCCGGGGGGCGGCTCCCGGATCGCTGTGGCCACCGCGGTCCTCGCGTATCCGCCCCGCCCCGTACTACCGTCGATGTGTCTGGAGTGGTGCACCGTGCCCGAGCTGCCCGAGGTCGAAGTCGTCCGCCGGGGCCTGGAGCGCTGGGTCAGCGGTCGCACGGTCACCGAGGTCGAGGTCCTGCACCCGCGCTCGGTCCGCCGGCACCTCGCGGGCGGCGTCGACTTCGCCGCCCGGCTCCGAGGAGCCCGCCTGGGGGCGGCGATGCGCCGCGGCAAGTACCTCTGGGTGCCGATCGAGGAGGCCTACGCCTCGCTCCTGGGCCATCTCGGCATGAGCGGACAGCTGCTGGTGCAGCCCGCCGACGCCCCCGACGAGAAGCACCTGCGGATCCGGATGCGGTTCGACGACGCGCTCGGCACCGAGCTGCGCTTCGTCGACCAGCGCACCTTCGGCGGGCTCTCGCTGCACGACAACACCCCCGACGGCCTGCCGGACACCATCGCGCACATCGCCCGGGACCCGCTCGACCCGCTCTTCGACGACGCCGCGTTCCACACCGCACTGCGCCTGCGCCGTACGACGGTCAAGCGCGCCCTGCTCGACCAGTCGCTGATCAGCGGCGTCGGCAACATCTACGCGGACGAGGCGCTCTGGCGCGCCAAGCTGCACTACGACCGGCCCACCGCGACCCTGACCCGCCCCAAGTCCGCCGAACTGCTCGGCCACGCCCGCGACGTCATGAACGCGGCGCTCGCCCAGGGCGGCACCAGCTTCGACAGCCTGTACGTCAACGTGAACGGCGAGTCCGGCTACTTCGACCGGTCGCTCGACGCGTACGGCCGGGAGGGCGAGCCCTGCAACCGGTGCTCCACCCCGATGCGCCGACGAGCCTGGATGAACCGCTCCAGCTACTACTGCCCGCGCTGTCAGCGGCCGCCGCGCGCCTCGTCGTAACGCGCACGGGCGGTGAGCACATCGCCCATCCGCCCCTCCACGAGATGGATCAGCCCGAGGAGCTTCTCCGTGACCTCGCGGCCGAACGGGGTGAGCTCGTAGTCCACCCGCGGCGGATTGACCGGCTGGGCCTCCCGCAGGACGAGCCCGTCGCGCTCCAGCGCGTGCAGTGTCTGGGAGAGCATCTTCTCGCTGACCCCGTCGACCCGGCGGCGCAGCTCGTTGAAGCGGAGGCTCTCCTCGTACAGCGCGCCGAGCGTCAGACCGCCCCAGCGGCCGGTGACGTGCTCCAGCGTCGAGCGCGAGGGGCACGCGCGGGAGAAGACGTCGAACGCGAGGCTGTCGAAGCTGTCCGTACTCGTGCTGTCCGCACCCGTATCGCTGGCCATACCAAAAGCTTACTCCCGCACAGTGCTCACCCCGAGGGAGCGCTGTGCGGGAGTAAGTGGACCGGTGGGTCCGGCGTGGGTCAGAAGCCGAAGTTCTGGACCCACCACGGGCCGGCGGAGCCCTCGTGGACGCCGATGCCGATGGTCTTGTAGTCGCAGTTGAGAATGTTCGCGCGGTGGCCTTCGCTGTTCATCCAGGCCTCCATCACGGCCTGGGCGTCCGCCTGGCCGCGGGCGATGTTCTCCGCGCCGAGCCCCTGCACGCCGGCCTGGGCGGCCCGGTCCCAGGGGGTGTCGCCGTCCGGGTCCGTGTGGTCGAAGAAGCCGCGGGCCGCCATGTCCTCGCTGAAGTTCTGCGCGAGCGAGGTCAGCGGGGCGCTGGTGGACAGCGGGGAGCAGCCGACCTTCGCGCGTTCCTGGTTCACCAGCGCCAGCACCTCGGAGCGTGCGGAGGCGTCGGTGGGGGAAGGGCTCGGCTTCTTGC
>MUNB01000430.1 GCA_002154345.1 Streptomyces griseus | reverse complement strand
CGGCCCGGCCGGGCCGCCCCCACCACCACCGGAAGGACCCCCCGTTGACGCCGACGTACCAGACCCGCGAGGAGCTGCGCGCGTTCCTGCGGCTCTGCCTGGACCCCGGTCACGGCCGCGAGCCGCGCACCGTCGAGGCCCTGGCCCGGCTCATGCAGCCGTGGCTCCTCGACGACATCGCCGAGTACGCCCCGCACCTCATGCGGCTCCGCAAGGAGGCCGAGACCGCCCAGGCCACGTACCTGGCGGCCCTGGAGAAGTGGATCACCGCCGAGACCGTCGACCAGGCCGAGGGCGGCGAGCCCCAGTGAGCCGCCTCGACGACAAGCAGCGGGAGACCGTTGCCGAGCACTCCTCCCTCGGCAGCATCCGGACCCTGCTCCGCACCGAGCGCACCGAGCGCCGCCGGGTCGACGAGCGGATCGGGTGGCTGGAGGAGCTGCTCGACCACCGCCTCGACCAGGTCGCCGCCGGAACCTGGCCCGGCCCCGAAGACGAAGCGGAGGAGCCGGTCCCGGAGCTGTGCCCGCAGAACCGGCGCGGCGACCGGGCCGTCCTCCAGCCCCACCACTACCCGCCCGGAAGCGACCAGTGCGTGTTCTGCACCGGCCGCACGTACGTCTTCAACTCCCGTTCGGTTAACCGGATGTGGAAGCACGCCCACGACGGTGCCGGTCGGACACTCTGCCCGTCCGCGCTCCAGGCCACCGACCCGATGCCCGACGACGAGGCCGCCCGGCTGACCTTGTGCTCTGGCTGCCGAACCGCCCTCATCACGCCCACCGACTCCCAGGAGAACCCCCATGCGTAGGCCCTTCGACTTCGACGCCGTGCGCCCCGTCCACGAGGAACTCGTCGAGATGCACGAGTCCGAGAACCTGCCCGACGTCGCGTGCCAGGACGGGGCGCTCCGTATCGCGGCCAACCACGCCCGGGAGCTGGCTGCCCTCGCCCGCACCGGGGCCGCGACCGCGACCGCCGAGGCGATCTCCCGGTTCCTGGAGGACCACGCCGCCGAACTCGACGAGAAGCGCCGGGCGCTGTGACCGCCCACCTGATCGGCTACGAGGTCGCGTGCAACGGACCCGCGCCCGAAGCCGACTGCCCGGACAGCGCCGCCGTCCGCCCCCGGTTCACGTCCCGCACGGTCCACCAGGTCCGCGCCGACGGCCGCGCCGACGGCTGGACCACCACCCCCACGGCCTCCGGCCGCCTCCTCGACCACTGCCCCACCTGCACCGACACCCGGAAGGAAACCCGATGACCCACATGACCCTCGACGAGCTGATCGACGCCCTGTGCGCCCCGGATCAGGCGCTCGTCCTCCCGCGCGGCTTCGCCAACCCGCACAGCTACCGCGGCTACTACGACGAGCTGGCCTTCGAGCCCGAGGAGAACGTCACCGTCGGGTCGATGCTCGGTGCCTGCTGGGCCGCCCGGGGCGAGACGTACACCGGCTACAAGGGCGGCGAGTACACCATGAACGGCGGCACCCCGTGCTGGCTCTCCCTGGAAGGCTCGTCGGGCGGTGAGGAGATCACCCCGGAGCTGCTGGCCGCCCTGATCGCCGCCGGGACGCTCCCCACCACCCCGGCGACCGCCTGATGACCGGCGCCTGGCCTGACCTGGGCCCCATCGCCAAGGGCTACTACGCGGTGCTCGACCCACAGGACCCGGACACGATGACGTACTGGCGGCGCGTGATCACCCCCAAGGTCAACGGCCTCAAGCCGTGGCCGGCGAAGGCTTGGTGGGGGCCGCCAATGCCCCGCCGTGCGGACGTCCCCGCCGACCGGGCCGCCCGGGACCGGTTCATCGCCGCCTGGTCCGAGAGCCGCCGGACCTACCTCACCGACGTCATCGCGGCGCTCACCGAGGACCCGACGGCAGCCGGGCACCGCTTCACCGAGTGGAACATCCGCTGCTGCCAGTGCGCCCGGGTCCTTCACGACGACCTGTCGAAGGCGTACGGCATCGGCCCCGAGTGCCGCAAGCACCTCCCCGGCGACATCCTCGCCCGCTACTACACCCCCGAGGTCGCCCGCGCGCACGCCGAGCACCTGGCCGCCAGCCCCGCCTGAGCGGCAGGACGGCCGCCCCCGCCCAAATCG
>MUNB01000043.1 GCA_002154345.1 Streptomyces griseus | reverse complement strand
CATACCGGCCGACGCGTCCGCGGCCGGGGCGGCGGCGGACGCGTCGGCCGGTATGGCCGGCGTGACGTCCTCGGCGGCGGCCACGGCGCCGCCGGGCGGGCCCGCCGGGCGGGAAGCGGCGCGGCGCCTGCGGCGCGGCGGCAGCTTGTCGCCGGGGGTGTTCTCGTCGTTGTTCCCGGTCGTGCCGGGTTCGTTCGGCTGAGGCATGCGGGCGGTTCTCCCGTCGTGCTCCCGGGCGCCGCGTCTGATTCCGGTCCGGCTCGGTCCGCAGTGGTGCGATACCGCCGTCCGGGGCGCGGGCGCCGCACGGGAACTGATGTCTGGCTCGCCGGTTCCGTATGCGGTGTGCGTACGGCCTGGCGAAAGTCTTGTGGGTCAGTGCGCGGCCCGACCCAGGTGGCTCCCGAGTCGGAGGGCTGCGCTACAACGACCGCCTTACGCGGAACCTGCACCTTCCGGCGCCGTCGCGACGGCTGCCCCGGCGACCGCGGGATGAGCGGTCGGGGCGGCCTCGCGGTCGGGCGCGAGCGGGTCGGTCACCGTGCCGGACTCCTCGTCGAAGAGCCCCTGCGCCAGCCTCGTCACCGCGGCGGGGACGGGCGGCGCCAGGTCGGCCACAGCTCGGAGACCGGACAGGACGTCGTCGGGTCGCACGGCAGGTGTCACGTGCCGAACAACCAGGCGCATTATCGCACAGGGCCGCTCGCCCGGCCTATCGGCCGGATCGTCGACGACCCGCAGGTCGGCGACGGCGGCGCGGGCGTCGAACGTCCGGATGCCGTTCTTGGCCTTGCGCTGGACCTCCACGGTCTCGGCGCCGTCGAAGGCGGCGACGGCCGCGCGGAGCTCCTCCGGGTCGACGCCGTCCAGGCGCAGTTCCCAGACGGAGGCGGTGAGCCGTTCGGCGAGGCCCGAGGTGCGGGCCTCCACCGCGTCGACGATGTCGAGGCCGGCCGGCATGGAGGCGTCGAGCAGTCCGCGCAGGACCTCGGGGTCCCGTGTCTCGGTGAGGGCGATCTCCAGGAACTCCGCCTCGCTGCCCGTGCCGGTGGGGGCGGCATTGGCGTAGGAGACCTTGGGGTGGGGCGTGAAGCCCGCCGAATACGCCATCGGCACCTCGGAGCGGCGCAGTGCCCGCTCGAAGGCCCGCTGGAAGTCTCGGTGGCTGGTGAACCGGAGGCGGCCGCGCTTGGTGTAGCGCAGACGGATGCGCTGCACTGCCGGTGCGGGCGGCGGGCCTTCGGGCTGTCGCTTGCCCAGTGGTTCTTCTCCTCGGTGCGGGGCGGACGCGGTGGCGCGCCGCCCACGAAATACGGGTGGCCCCCGGGGTGCCGCTCCGGCTCACACCCGCTTGGCGAATTTCTCGCCGAGCGGGGCGCTCTCGGTTGCCTGCGCCGCGCTGGGGACAGTCGTTGTACTACCCAGAGTACGCGCAGGGATCCCCCGCGGTTCCCGGGACCGTGCGCCGTCCGTGGAGCCGACCAGCGCCCGCCAGGCGTCGCGGCGGGCCTGGCGCACGGTTTCCCGGGCGGTCGCGAGGGCCGCGCGGGCGGCCCGGCCGGCCTCGGCGGCGGCGCGTCGGGCCGGGGCCCACACGGAGTCGCGCAGGAAGTGGCCGACGGGGGTGCACACGGTGCGGTACGCCCAGGAGACCGGTGCGCCGATCAAATACCAGGCGATAGTGGCGAGGGCCCGGCCGACGGCCCGGGAGACGTACCCGGCGATCCGCCAGGCGACCTCGAACGCGGCGGCGATCTCACGGCCGACCGGGGTGAGGATCCGGCGGTACGTCCAGGCGAGGGGCGCGACGAGCAGCGTCATCACGAGCCAGGCGACCGCGAGGCCGAGACCGCGCCCGGTGGCCGCGATCCCCCGCCAGATCTGTGCCAGGACCCAGGCCGTGCCCTGCCACAGCCTGCCCAGGACCCAGGCCGTGCCGAGGCCGAGCGGCGTGAGCACGTCGGCGTACAGCCACACCACCGGGACGACCAGGCCGTAACGGACCACGGGCACGGCCACGTACCGCCACAGGAACTCCAGCGGCACGATCAGCAGCACGGTGATCAGCCACCCCAGGGCGTTGCCGAGGCCGTACAGCGCCGGGAGGAGCAGGGCGGTGCCGATCCACCGCAGGCCGTGGCCGAGCGGGGTGAGGACGGATCCGTACAGCCACACCGCCGGGGCCGCGACGCCGTAGCGGGCGACGGGGACGATCACGTACCGCCACAGGCCGATCCAGGGCCAGACGAGCAGGGCGACGGCCAGCCAGGCGGCGGCCTTGCCGAGCGGGGCGAGGACCCAGGTGTACAGCCAGGTCAGCGGGGTCAGGACGAGCGTGTCGAGGAGCCACACGACGGCCCGGCCCAGCGGGCGGAGCAGGACGCGGTCGGCGGCGTGCCAGAGCGCGGTGAGCGCGTCCCAGACCATCCGGACGGGCAGGACGAGCACCAGGACGACGATCCGGACCGGGATCCTGATCAGGGTCGTCAGGATGCCCTCGCCGGGCTCGTATCCCTGGGGCGCCTGGTGCTTGCCGTAGTCCATGTCGTCAAGGACGCGTCAGGCCCGGTCCGGGGTTGCCGGACCGGGCCTGTGGTGTGTCACGGAGCTGCTACTTGTTGACCACGCTGAGCGGCAGGAGCTTCTTGCCGGTCGGGCCGATCTGGATGTCCAGGTCGAGCTGCGGGCAGACGCCGCAGTCGAAGCAGGGGGTCCAGCGGCAGTCCTCGACCTCGGTCTCGTCGAGCGCGTCCTGCCAGTCCTCCCAGAGCCAGTCCTTGTCCAGGCCGGAGTCGAGGTGGTCCCAGGGCAGGACCTCCTCGTAGGTGCGCTCGCGGGTGGTGTACCAGTCGACGTCGACGCCGAACTCGGGCAGCGTCTTCTCGGCGCAGTTCATCCAGAGGTCGTAGCTGAAGTGCTCGCGCCAGCCGTCGAAGCGGCCGCCGGACTCGTAGACCGCGCGGATGACGGAGCCGACCCGGCGGTCGCCGCGCGAGAGCAGGCCCTCGACGATGCCGGGCTTGCCGTCGTGGTAGCGGAAGCCGATGGAGCGGCCGTACTTCTTGTCGCCGCGGATCTTGTCGCGGAGCTTCTTCAGCCGGGCGTCGGTGTCCTCGGCGCTGAGCTGCGGGGCCCACTGGAAGGGGGTGTGCGGCTTGGGCACGAACCCGCCGATGGAGACGGTGCAGCGGATGTCGTTCTGGCCGGAGACCTCGCGGCCCTTGGCGATGACGTTGACCGCCATGTCGCCGATCTGCAGGACGTCCTCGTCGGTCTCGGTGGGCAGGCCGCACATGAAGTACAGCTTCACCTGACGCCAGCCGTTGCCGTAGGCGGTGGCGACCGTGCGGATCAGGTCCTCCTCCGAGACCATCTTGTTGATGACCTTGCGCATGCGCTCGGAGCCGCCCTCGGGGGCGAAGGTGAGACCGGAGCGACGGCCGTTGCGGGTCAGCTCGTTGGCCAGGTCGACGTTGAACGCGTCGACGCGGGTGGAGGGCAGCGAGAGGCCGATCTTGTCCTCGGTGTAGCGGTCGGCGAGGCCCTTGGCGATGTCACCGATCTCGCTGTGGTCGGCGGAGGAGAGCGAGAGGAGGCCGACCTCCTCGAAGCCGGTGGCCTTGAGACCCTTGTCGACCATTTCGCCGATGCCGGTGATGCTTCGCTCCCGCACGGGGCGCGTGATCATGCCGGCCTGGCAGAAACGGCAGCCGCGGGTGCAGCCGCGGAAGATCTCCACCGACATCCGCTCGTGCACGGTCTCCGCGAGCGGGACGAGGGGCTGCTTGGGGTAGGGCCACTCGTCGAGGTCCATCACCGTGTGCTTGGAGACCCGCCACGGCACGCCGGACCGGTTGGGCACGACGCGGCCGATGCGGCCGTCGGGGAGGTACTCGACGTCGTAGAAGCGCGGGACGTAGACGCCGCCGGTCTTCGAGAGCCGGAAGAGCACCTCGTCGCGGCCGCCGGGGCGGCCCTCGGCCTTCCAGGCGCGGATGATCTCGGTGATCTCCAGGACGGCCTGCTCGCCGTCGCCGACGACCGCGCAGTCGATGAAGTCCGCGATCGGCTCGGGGTTGAAGGCCGCGTGGCCGCCCGCGAGGACGATCGGGTGGTCCACCGTGCGGTCCTTGGACTCCAGCGGGATGCCCGCGAGGTCCAGGGCGGTGAGCATGTTGGTGTAGCCCAGCTCGGTGGAGAAGCTGAGCCCGAAGACGTCGAACGCGCCGACCGGGCGGTGGCTGTCCACGGTGAACTGGGGCACGTTGTGCTCGCGCATCAGCTCTTCGAGGTCCGGCCAGACGCTGTACGTGCGCTCGGCGAGGACGCCCTCGCGCTCGTTCAGCACCTCGTAGAGGATCATGACGCCCTGGTTGGGGAGCCCGACCTCGTAGGCGTCGGGGTACATCAGGGTCCAGCGGACGTCGCAGCTGTCCCAGTCCTTGACGGTGGAGTTCAGCTCACCGCCGACGTACTGGATGGGCTTCTGCACATGCGGGAGCAGAGCTTCGAGCTGTGGGAAGACCGATGCGGCAGACATCTCGCGAACCTTCGTGAGCCGGCAGGGGTGACCATCCAGCGTACCCCGCGTCTCAGTGCTTCAGATCCGCCCGCAGTACGGGGTCCGAGGCGCGGGCCCAGACCTCGGGCAGCTCACGCTCCCGGGCCTCGGCTGCGGCCTCCTCCCGCGCGTACAGAAGTCCCCAGGTGAACGCGGTCTCGCCCGCCGCGTGCGACTGGATCGCGAGGGTGCGCAGGGCCTCGCGGGCGACGACGCTGTCCTGGTGGTCGCCGAGGACGGTCTGTACGGCTTTCACCCTCTTGGCGAACCGCTTGGCGGGTTTGCCGAGCGCGGGCCGGGCCGATTCGCCCGCGTACCGGGCGCGCTTGGCGGCCTTGCGGGCCTCGTGCATCGCGGTGTCGCGCTCGGGGCCCGGCGGGTGCTCCAGGGCGTGCTCCATGCGGCGCGCGAGCCTCTCGTAGTCCTTGAGCACCGCCCGGGGCAGGGCCTTGCCCGGTGCCCGGCGGGCGGCCGGGCGCAGCGGCGGGTCGGCGCTCAGCGCTTCGAGGGCGTCCAGGAGGTCCAGATACCGCTTCCCGTCGAGTACGTCGATGATCCTGCGGCGCGAACCGGTGCGACGGGCGGCCGACCAGGCGCGGAGACGGCCGCGCACCGGGCCGAGGGCCAGGGTGGCGGGCAGTGCCTCGACACGGGCGCCGAGGCGTTCGTCCAGGACCTCCTGGTCGCGGTCGAGGCCCAGTTCGGCGGCGAGCCACTTGAGCTCCGCGCCGAGCGGGTCGGTGGCCGCGCGGTCCAGAAGCTTGCGGTGGGTCTTGAAGGCGCTGCGCAGCCGGCGGGTGGCGACCCGCATCCTGTGCACGGAGTCGGGAAGGTCGCGGCGGACGGCGGGGTCGAGGTCGACGATCGTGCGGATCTGCTTGCGTACGTAGGCGAGGACGTGGTCGCCGGCGGTGTGCGGCGCGGTCTTCCCCTGCTTCTTCCCGTCCCGTACGGGTGTCGTCTCCGCCAGCGCCCTCGCGAGCTTCGACGACGACCCGGCGGGGCGGATCCCGGCCTTGCGCAGCCGCTTCTCGACGGCGTCCAGGACGGCGGGGTCGCCGTCGTCGGCCAGCTCGACCTCGATCTCGGTCCAGGCGGCCGTGGTGCCGCTCCCCTCCCCCGCGAGCCGCTCGGCGCGCACCCGGTCGACGCTGACCTCGGCGAGGAGGGTGCCGTCGGCGGCGGTGAGGTGGTGGACGTCGCGGGCGGAGCGCAGCCGGACGACGGGGGCGAGCTCCGCGTGGCGGACGCGGGAGCGGAGCAGGGCGGCCAGCGGGCGCGGCAGGGTGTCGGCGAGGGGTTCGTGGAGCTCGTCCCGGATGCCGGTGGCGACGGGGAACTTCAGGTGCCAGCCCTCGTCGGCCCCGCCGGTCCTGCGGCGGAGGGTGAGGGCGTCGGCGGCGAGGCGGAGGTCCGCGGTGTCGTGGTAGACGGCGTCCAGCTCGGTCAGACCGCGGTGGACGCTCCGGTCGACCCCGGCCGCCCGGGTCAGGTCGGGCAGCCGGGTGTCGTCGGTGGCTTCGTACTTCCGCTCGATCTCGCGTTTGGTGTCCGCCATGTACGGACACCTACCCGCGAGCGTCCGGGTTCAGGCGGACATGGGCCGTTGCACCCGGATCGACTGGAGCAGTCCGATCGCCACCCAGACGGCGAACATCGAGGATCCTCCGTAGGAGACGAAGGGCAGCGGCAGTCCGGCGACCGGCATGATGCCGAGCGTCATGCCGATGTTCTCGAAGGCCTGGAAGGCGAACCAGGCGATGATCCCGGCGGCGACGACCGTGCCGTACAGCTCGGTGGTCTCGCGGGCGATCCGGCAGGCGCGCCACAGGACGACGCCCAGGAGCAGGATGATCAGGCCCGCGCCGAGGAAGCCCAGCTCCTCGCCGGCGACGGTGAAGACGAAGTCGGTCTGCTGCTCGGGCACGAACTGACCGGTGGTCTGGGTGCCTTCGAAGAGTCCGGTGCCGGTGAGTCCGCCGGAGCCGATCGCGATGCGGGCCTGGTTGGTGTTGTAGCCGACGCCGGCCGGGTCGAGCGCGGGGTTGGCGAAGGCGGCGAACCGGGCGATCTGGTAGTCGTCGAGCAGGCCGAGCTGCCAGATGGCGACGGCCCCGCCCGCGCCCGCGCCGATGAGGCCGAAGACCCAGCGGTTGGAGGCGCCGGAGGCCAGCAGGACGCCGAGGACGATGACGGCCATGACCATCACCGAGCCGAGGTCCGGCATCAGCATGACGATGGCCATCGGGATCGCCGCGAGGCCCAGGGCCTTGGCGACGGTGCGGTGGTCGGGGTGGGCCTGGTCGCCCGCGTCGACGCGGGCCGCCAGCAGCATCGCCATCACCAGAATGATGGTGATCTTGGTGAACTCGGAGGGCTGGATCGAGAAGCCGGCCGGCAGCTTGATCCAGGCGTGGGCGCCGTTGACGGTGGTGCCGAGCGGGGTGAGGACCGCCAGGACCAGCAGCACCGAGATGCCGTAGAGGACCGGGACGGCCCCGCGCAGGGTGCGGTGGCCGAGCCAGATCGTGCCGATCATCAGGGCGAGGCCGATGCCGGTGTTGAGGGCGTGCCTCAGGAGGAAGAAGTACGGGTCGCCCTGGGTGAGGTGGTCGCGGTTGCGGGTCGCGGACCACACGAGCAGCGAGCCGAGGAACGAGAGCGCGAGCGCGGCCCCGAGCAGCGGCCAGTCCAGCCGCCGCACGAGGGAGTCGCGGGCCGTCAGCTTGGCCCAGGAGCCCTCGTCGGGGCCGTACCGGGATACGGAGAATCCACCTGCCATTACGGCTGCCTCCCCGTCGACGCCGGTGACCCGGTGAGTCCGGGCTGGCCACCGGGCTGCAGCGGCAGCTGGGGTTCCTGTCCCCCGGGCTGCTCCTCGGGCGTGACCGGATTGGGGTCGTAGGGCTTGACCTTCGGCGCGTAGATCGAGCCGTCGGGCTGGATCTTCGGCAGCGCCTTCTGGGGCTTCGGCAGCAAGGCCCTCTCTTTGTCCTGGTTGCCCTCGGCGTCGAGGCCGTAGAGCGCGTCGTAGATCTTGCGGACCGCGGGCCCGGCGGCGCCGGAGCCGGTGCCGCCCTGGGAGATCGTCATGACGATCGTGTAGTCGTCGGTGTAGGTCGCGAACCACGCGGTGGTCTGCTTGCCGTACACCTGGGCGGTACCGGTCTTGGCGCGCATCGGGATCTTGTCCTGCGGCCAGCCGCCGAACCGCCAGGCGGCGGTGCCGCCGGGCTCGACGACCGAGCGGAGCCCCTTGTCGAGGTCCTTGATGGTCTGGGCGTTGACCGGCAGCTTGCCGCTGACCTTGGGCTTGATCTCCTGGACGGTCTTGCCGTCGGGGCTGATCACGGCCTTGCCGACGGTGGGCTCGTGGAGGGTGCCGCCGTTGCTGATGGCGGCGTAGGCGGTGGCCATCTGGATGGGGGTGACGAGGACGTCACCCTGGCCGATCGCGTAGTTGATGCTGTCGTAGGCCTTGAGCTGGTTGCCTTCGAGGCAGCTCTCGTACGCGATCTGCTGGACGTAGGTGCCGCCCTTCTTGCCCTCCTTGCACCAGGCGTCCTTGTTCGCCTTCCAGAAGTCCTGCTTCCACTGGCGGTCCGGGATGCGGCCCTTGACCTCGTTGGGCAGGTCGATGCCGGTCTCGGCGCCGAGCCCGAAGTCACGGGCGGTCGTGTAGAACCAGTTCTTGGCGTCCTTCTTGGGCTTTATGCCGCCGTCCTTCACCCACTCCTCGTGGCCGAGGCGGTAGAAGACGGTGTTGCAGGAGTACTTGAGCGCGTCGCCGAGGGTGATGGGGCCGTGGCCCTGGGACTCGAAGTTCGCGAAGGTCTGGTTGCCGAGGCTGTAGGAGCTGCTGCACTCGTAGCGGTCGTTGAAGGCGTGACCGCCGCGTACGGCCGCGCTCGCCGAGACCACCTTGAAGATCGAGCCGGCCGGCGCCTGGCCCTGGATGCCCCGGTTGAGCAGCGGGTAGTTGGACTTCTTGCTGGTGAGCTTGGCGTACTCCTTGCCGGAGATGCCGCCGACCCAGGCGTTGGGGTCGTAGTCGGGCTGGGAGGCCATCGACACCACGCGCCCGGTCTTCGACTCCATGACGACGACGGCGCCGGAGTCGGCCTCGTACTTCCGGCCGGTGATCTTGTCGGTCTCCTGGCGGACGGTCTTCATCGCCTGGGCGAGCTCGTACTCGGCGACCGCCTGGACGCGGGCGTCGAGGCTGGTGACCAGGGTGGAGCCGGAGACCGCCGGGTCGTTCTCGGCCTCGCCCATGACGCGGCCGAGGTTGTCGACCTCGTAGCGGGTGACGCCCGCCTTGCCGCGCAGCTCCTTGTCGTACGTGCGCTCAAGACCCGAGCGGCCAACCTGGTCGGAGCGCAGATAGGGGGACGGGCCGTCCTGCGCCTGCTGGATCTCGTCGTCGGTGACGGGCGAGAGGTAGCCGAGGACCTGTGCGGTCTTCGCCTTGCCGGGCGCGGTGTAGCGGCGTACGGCGGTGGGTTCGGCGGTGATGCCGGGGAAGTCCTCGGCACGCTCGCGGATCTGGAGGGCCTGTTGCGTGGTGGCCTCGTCGGTGACCGGGATCGGCTGGTAGGGCGATCCGTTCCAGCAGGGCTGGGGGGTCTTGGAGTCGCAGAGGCGGACCTTGTCGCGGACGTCCTGGACCTTCATGTCCAGTACGTCGGCGAGCCGGGTGAGGACGCCGACGCCGTCGTCCTTCATCTTCAGCAGTTCGGTGCGGCTGGCGGAGACGACGAGGCGGGTCTCGTTGTCGGCGAGCGGTACGCCGCGGGCGTCGAGGATCGAGCCGCGCACGGCGGGCTGGACGACCTGCTGCACCCCGTTGCCCGCGGCTTCGGCGGTGTACTCGTCGCCGTTGCGGATCTGGAGGTACCAGAGGCGGCCGCCGAGGGTGAGCAGCAGCGAGAAGACGAGGACCTGGATGACGATGAGCCGGATCTGGACCCGCTGGGTCCGCCCGGTCTCGGGAATGTTGCTCACGCGGTTCCCCCGGCGTCCTCTGTCGCGTACGGCTTCACAGTCGCTTGACCCCCTTGATCCTGCCCGCGCGGGCGGCGCGGTTGCGGGCGGCCTTGACGCGCAGGCCGCCGCGCTGGTTGCCGATCCGGAGCCCGGTGCCCGAGGAGAGCCAGCCGGCGGCGACGTCGCTGCCACCGGAGGAGGCCTCGGCGATCGGGTCGTTCTCGGTACGTCTGGCCAGCGCCATGATGAGCGGCACGGTGAACGGCGCCAGCAGCAGGTCGTAGATCAAGGCGGTGAACAGCAGGCTGCCCAGGCCCACATGGCGGGCGGCGGTGTCGCCGACGAGCGCGCCGACGCCCGCGTACAGCAGGGTCGAGCCGATCGCGGCGGCGACGACCACGGCCATCGGGGCGAAGGCCGACTTCAGCTGGCCGTTCTCCGGCCGGGCCAGGCCCGCGAGGTAGCCGATGACGCAGAGCACCAGGGCGTAGCGCCCGGCGGCGTGGTCGGCGGGCGGGGCGAGGTCCGCGAGGAGGCCGGCGCCGAAGCCGATGAGGGAGCCGCTGACGGGCCCGTACACGAAGGCGAGTCCGAGGACGGTGAGGAGCAGCAGGTCCGGGACGGCGCCGGGGAGCTGGAGGCGGGCGAGGACGGAGACCTGGATGACCAGGGCGACGACGACCAGGGCGGTGGAGAGCAGAGTCCGGTTGATGCGCATGGGGATCAGCTCTACTCCTGGTCGTTGGCCGCGTTGTCGGGTTGGGCGTTGCCCTGCTGGTCGCCTGCCGCGTCACCGGCGGCGTCGCCGCCCGGCTCCTCGTTGATGTTGCCGACGACCTTGCCGGAGCCGTCCACCAGATCGCCGTTGGGCTGGACGGTGACGGTGACCGTGGGGGTCGGCTTCGGCTTCGCCTTGGCGGGCCGCTTGGGCAGGACCGTGTCGCGCGGGTCCTCGCGGGGGGCCTGGACGACGACGCCGACGATGTCGAGCTTGGTGAACCCGACGTACGGCTTCACGTAGACGGTCCGGGTCAGTTCGCCGCCGGAGGGGTCGACACGGACGACTTCGCCGACCGGGACGCCGGGCACGAAGGGCTTGTCCTTGCTGGAGCCGAAGGTGACGAGCCGGTCGCCGGCCTTCACCTTGGCCTTGCCGTTGAGGAACTGCACCGACAGCGGGCGCGAGCCCTGGCCGGTGGCGAAGCCGAGCTCGTCGGTCTTCTCCATCCGGGTGCCGACGGTGAAGTCGGGGTCGTTGGCGAGCAGGACCGTCGCGGTGCTGGGCCCGACGGTGGTGACCCGCCCGACCAGCCCCTCCCCGTTGAGGACGGTCATGTCGCGGCGGATGCCGTCGTCGGCCCCGGCGTCGATGGTGACCGTCCAGGAGAAGCCCTGGGCCGCTCCTATGGCGATGACCTCGGCGCCCTTGATGCCGTACTGTCCGGCGCCCGCGTTCTTCAGCATGGCGTCGAGCTGACGGACCCGGCTGTTGGTGCGGTCGTCGCTGCCGAGCTTGGCCTTCAGCGCGGCGTTCTCCTGCTCCAGCGTGGAGATCCGGTCGTGCCGGTTGCCGGAGTCCCGGACGGCCCCTATGGCGTTGCCCACCGGGTCGACCGCTGCCGCTACGCCGTTCTCGACCGGCCCGAAGACGGTGGCCGCGGCCTGCCGCGCGCCGTCGACCGGTGACTCCTCGCCGCCTCGGATATCGACCGTGATCAGGGCGAATGCGATGGCGATCAAGAGCACCAGGAGCAGCCGGCTCTCTCGTGTGTCCCTCACGTGCGGCGGCCGTGCCTTCCTCGTCGGAATGTTCGTGCCTGTGTAGGTGTCGCTGTCCGTACACCGATACGTCTGTCGTCAGGTATCGATACGTGTACAGCAACGATCTATATCAACGATCCGGCGGGCGGAGCCGCAGCGTCCGCGGTCCGCGCGCCGGATCAGGTGATGCTCCGCCCGGTCTAACGGCGGGGCTGGGCGTCCAGCACCTGCTGGAGCGCCTCGAACTCCTCGACGCACTTGCCGGATCCGAGCGCCACCGAGTCCAGCGGGTCCTCGGCGATGTGGATCGGCATGCCCGTCTCGTGGCGCAGCCGCTCGTCCAGACCGCGCAGCAGCGCGCCGCCGCCGGTGAGGACGATGCCGCGGTCCATGACGTCGCCGGACAGCTCGGGCGGGCACTTGTCGAGCGTCGTCTTCACGGCGTCGACGATCGCGTTGACCGGCTCCTCGATGGCCTTGCGGACCTCGGCGGCCGAGATGACGACCGTCTTGGGCAGCCCGGAGACCAGGTCGCGGCCGCGGATCTCGGTGTGCTCGTCCTTCTCCAGGTCGAACGCCGAACCGATGGTGATCTTGATCTGTTCGGCGGTCCGCTCACCGAGGAGGAGCGAGTACTCCTTCTTGATGTGCTGGATGATCGCGTTGTCCAGCTCGTCACCGGCGGTGCGGATCGACTGGGCGGTGACGATGCCGCCGAGCGAGATCACGGCGACCTCGGTGGTGCCGCCGCCGATGTCGACCACCATGTTCCCGGTGGCCTCGTGGACCGGGAGGCCGGAGCCGATGGCGGCGGCCATGGGCTCCTCGATGATGTGCACCTGGCGCGCGCCGGCCTGCGTGGACGCCTCGATGACGGCGCGGCGCTCGACCCCGGTGATACCGGAGGGCACGCAGACGACGACCCGGGGGCGGGCGAGATAGCGACGCTTGTGGATCTTGAGGATGAAGTAGCGGAGCATCCGCTCGGTGATCTCGAAGTCGGCGATCACGCCGTCCTTCAGCGGTCGCACGGCAACGATGTTGCCCGGCGTGCGCCCGATCATCTTCTTGGCCTCGGAGCCGACCGCCAGAATTCCGCCGGTGTTGGTGTTGATGGCCACGACGGACGGCTCGTTCAGGACGATGCCGCGCCCCCTGACGTACACCAGCGTGTTGGCAGTCCCGAGGTCGATAGCCATGTCACGGCCGATGAACGACATTGAGTTCCCCTTGTTCCCCATGAGGATGCGTCGGGCCTTCCCAGGTAGCGAAGATGGCTGGTTCTGGTAGGCGAGGTTGGCGCTGCGGGCGTGGAAGCTTCCATCGTAGTGCCGTATGCACGGACACAGCGCGAGGGTCCTTCGCCATTGTGAGCGGAACGGGTGGCCGTTCTACCCATGGTGACGTTACGTCGGAGGGATGCGTTCCCGCGATCCCAAACCCTATGCCGAGGGGCGACCGAATTACTTCGGTCGCCCCTCGCATACAGCGCTGTTTGGCCGATCGGGTCAGGAAAGTCCCGGGAAGAAAAGCTTCAGTTCTCGCTCTGCGGACTCCTCGGAGTCCGAGGCGTGGATGAGGTTCTCGCGGGTGATCGTGCCGAAGTCACCACGGATCGACCCGGGCGCGGCGGCGATCGGGTCGGTGGGGCCGGCCAGGGTGCGGATGCCCTCGATGACCCGCTCACCTTCGGCCACCAGGGCGACGACGGGGCCGGAGGCCATGAACTCCATGAGCGGCTCGTAGAACGGGCGGCCCTTGTGCTCGCCGTAGTGCTGCTCCAGCGTCTCGTGGTCCAGGGTGCGCAGCTCCAGCGCGGTGATCCGCCAGTCCGCCTTGCGCTCGATGCGGCCGACGATCTCGCCGATCAGGCCACGGCGGACCGCGTCGGGCTTGAGCAGGACGAGAGTGCGCTGAGTCATGTACGGCTCCTTGCAAGGCCAGGCATACGGGTGCGGTGAGGGCGAGATTACAGGGGTACGGAGACGGGTCTGCGCCCGGGTTCACCCAGGGTCACCTTCGGGCCCCGGTTTTCCGGGGTCCGAAGGCGGGCCGCGCGTGTCGGACGGGCCCCGGCATGATCCGGCCGGGCGGATCCGGGCCTCAGGCCGCGGCCTCGCCGGTCTCCTGCCGGGCGGCCCAGGCGGCCTTGGCCTCGTCGATCTTGCGGCCGTAGTGGATCGAGGCCCACCACAGTCCGCCGAAGGCGAGGCCCAGGATGAACATCATCGGGACCACGAAACCGCTGAGGACCAGCGCGACCTGGAGCGCCCAGCCCAGCTGGACGCCGCCGGGCCGGGTGATCATTCCGCACAGCAGCACGGACAGGGCCATGCCGATGCCGCACACCGTCCAGACCAGGGCCATGGAGGCGTCGTCCAGCTTCATCGCGACGAGACCGGCGAAGCCGATCACGAAGAACTCGCCGATCAGCGTCGAGGCGCAGAGCGTCCGCATCGGTGTCTCAGCCCCTTCCCAGCAGCAGCCGGGCTTCGCCGACCGTGATCACGGACCCGGTCACCAGCACCCCGGCGCCCGCGTACTCGTCGTCCTCCTCGGCCAGCGTGATCGCCGCCTCCAGCGCGTCGTCGAGCCGCGGCTCGACCTGCACCCGGTCGTCGCCGAAGACCTCGACGGCGATGGCGGCCAGCTCGTCCGCGTCCATCGCGCGCGGGGTGGAGTTCTGCGTGACGACGATCTCGGCGAAGATCGGCTCGAAGGCTTCCAGGAGCCCGCGCACGTCCTTGTCGCCGCTGGTGCCGACCACGCCGATCAGCCGGGAGAAGCTGAACGCCTCGGAGATGCCGTCGGAGGCCGCCTTGGCGCCGGCCGGGTTGTGCGCGGCGTCCAGCACGACGGTCGGGCTGGAGCGCACGACCTCCAGCCGTCCCGGCGAGAGCACCGAGGCGAACGCCTTGCGGATCGCGTCGATGTCGAGGGAGCGGGCCTGCTCGGCGCCGATGCCGAAGAACGCCTCGACCGCGGAGAGCGCGACGGCGGCGTTGTGCGCCTGGTGGGCGCCGTACAGCGGAAGGAAGATGTCCTCGTACTCGCCGCCGAGTCCGCGCAGCGTCAGCAGCTGCCCGCCGACCGCGATCTCGCGCGAGGTGACGCCGAACTCCATGCCCTCGCGGGCCACGGTGGCGTCCACCTCGACGGCCTTCTTCAGCATCACCTGCGCGGCGTCCACCGGCTGCTGCGCCAGGATGACCGTGGCGCCCTCCTTGATGATCCCGGACTTCTCGCCGGCGATCTCGGCGGGCGTGGTGCCGAGCCGGTCGGTGTGGTCCAGCGAGATCGGGGTGACGACGGCGACCGTGGAGTCGATGACGTTCGTCGCGTCCCAGGTGCCGCCCATGCCGACCTCGACGACCGCCACATCGACGGGCGCGTCGGCGAAGGCGGCGTACGCCATGCCGGTGAGGACCTCGAAGAAGGAGAGCCGGTAGGGCTGCTGGGCGTCGACCATCTCGACGTACGGCTTGATGTCCTCGTACGTCTCGATGAACCGCTCGGGCGCGATCGGCGAGCCGTCGAGGCTGATCCGCTCGGTGATCGACTGGACGTGCGGGGAGGTGTAGCGGCCGGTGCGCAGCTCGAAGGCGTTGAGCAGGGCCTCGATCATGCGGGCCGTGCTGGTCTTGCCGTTGGTGCCGGTGATGTGGATGGAGGGGTAGGCGCGCTGCGGCTCGCCGAGGACGTCCATCAGCGCGGCGATCCGGGTGACGGACGGCTCCAGCTTGGTCTCGCCCCAGCGTCCGGCGAGCTCCTGCTCCACCGCGCGCAGCGCCTTGTCGGTCTCGGGGTCGGCCGGGCGGGCCGGGACCACTTCGCCCTGCGGCTGGCCCGAGTGGGTGCGCAGTGTGCGGCTCCCGGCCTCGATCACCGCCAGGTCGGGGTCGCGCTGGGTCGCCTCGTCGACGATCTCCTCGAAGGTGTCGTCGGGATCGGACGCGTCGTGCCGGTCTGAAGGGCGGGGCTCACTCACGGGCCCCAGTCTACGGATGGGCACCGACAACGCACGCAGCGCCCGGCGAACGGTCCGGAAGGCGTACGGGGAAGCCCCCGCATCCCCGGTCGGTCGGGGTACGGGGGCTTCGTGCTCAGCTGATCAGGCCTGCGGGAGGCCCGCCAGCTGGGCGCCGATCCGCTCGATGTCGGCCTCGGCCTTGGCGAGCCGGCCGCGGATCTTGTCGACCACGTTGTCCGGGGCCTTGGCCAGGAAGGCCTCGTTGCCGAGCTTGCCGGTGGCCTGGGCCTTCTCCTTCTGCGCGGCCTCCAGGTCCTTCGTGAGGCGCTTGCGCTCCGCCGCCACGTCGATCGTGCCGGAGAGGTCCAGGGCGACGGTGGCCCCGGCGACCGGGAGGGACGCGGTGGCCTGGAAGCCGTCCCCGGCGGGCTGGAGCCGCAGGAGCTGGCGGATGGCCGCCTCGTGCGGGGCGAGCTCCGTGCCGGTCAGGGTCAGCTCGGCCGGGACCTTCTGGCCGGGCTGGAGACCCTGGTCGTTGCGGAAGCGCCGGACCTCGGTGACGACCTGCTGGACCAGCTCGATCTCCTTCTCGGCCGCGTCGTCGCGGAAGCCGGAGTCGCCCGGCCACTCGGCGATGACGATCGACTCGCGCCCGGTGAGCGCGGTCCACAGCGCCTCCGTGACGAACGGGACGATCGGGTGCAGCAGCCGGAGCATCACGTCCAGGACCTCGCCGAGGACCCGGCCCGAGACCTCGGCCGGGCGGCCGCCCGCGAAGAA
>MUNB01000429.1:13244-13518 GCA_002154345.1 Streptomyces griseus | reverse complement strand
GAGGGCTCCATGCTCGCCCTCGACCTGCCGGACGCCTCGCTGGGCGGACTGCTCGCCTGGTACTCGACGATCCACGTCCCGGACGAGGAACTGCCGCGCGTCTTCGCGGAGTTCCACCGCGTCCTGGCGCCCGGCGCCCACGTACAGCTGGGCTTCCAGGTCGGCGACGAGCCGCTGCGTATGACGGAGGCGCTGGGCGCGGAGATCTCCCTCGTCTTCCACCGGCGGCAGCCGGAGAGGATCGCCGAACTGCTGCGGGACGCGGGCCTGGAGG
>MUNB01000429.1:0-13220 GCA_002154345.1 Streptomyces griseus | reverse complement strand
CATCGGCCACTTCGACAACGACACCGCCGCCGACTTCGGTGGCCGGGTCGACGACGCGGAGGCGGCGAAGAAGGCGGATGTGCTCCGGGCCGTCCTGACCGCCGTCGCGGACACCGGGCCGGAGGACTATGCGGACGAGGGTGAGGAGGCGGTGGCCGCCGCCGCGCTGGTCGCCGCCCAGTGCCCCGGCGGCGAGCCCGTCACCACGGCGTACGGCCCGAAGGAGCCCCTGCCGCCGCTCCCCGCCGACCTGCGCCCGCTGGCCGTCCGCGCCCTGGACCGCCTCACCGCGAAGAACGCGGAGCCGCTGGACCTGTGGGCGGAGGCCGGCGCGGACCAGGAGTGGCTGGCGGGGATAGCCGCGCTGCGGGCGGTGCTGGCGGGTGCGCCGGGGGAGTGACCTCCGAGGACTCTCAGCGTTTCGGGCTGCCCGCGCGTACGAGTTCTTCGACGTCCAGGGAGACTTCGGCGCCGATGGAGGTGGGCAGCGGGGCTTTCTGGCCGGGGGCGTAGACCTCGTGGCGGTCGTAGCCGGCGGGGAGGGGGTCGGTCAGGACGTGGACCCGGCCGTGCTTGCGGTCGACGATGACGTACACCGGGATCTTGGCCTGGGCGTAGGCGGCGACCTTGTGGCGCAGGTCGGTCTGGTAATTCCCGGAGGTGACCTCCAGGACCAGGCGGAAGCAGGCGGGGTCGTAGCAGTTGTTTTCGATCAGGTGCTCGTCGAAGTCGGCGTCCACGATCGCCAGGTCGGGGATCACGTAGTCCTCGGGGCCACTGGGTAGCCAGAGGCCGATGCCCTGGAGGACATTCGACTCCTCGCCGTGCAGACCGGCGGAGAGGAAGGGGACCATGAGTGTGGTCAGGGCTTTGGCATGCGGGCCGTCCGGGGGTGGTGCCACGGTGACGAGGCCTCCGATGATCTCGACGCGATGCCCCGGAAGCTGTTCCATGAGACGGTTGGCCGTTTCCAGCAGCGTTTCCGGCTCATCGTCACAGGGGTGCTCGGCTGCTGCAGACATTGCGGGCCTCCTGGAACGGGCTGGTGTCGAGAGCATCATCGTAGGGCGGGACTGCCCGAGATCGCGCTCCTGGCCTATGCCACCCGGTCGAGTGAAGCAGAAACGGCCCGGCACCCACGTGGGTGCCGGGCCGCCTCCGTACAGCCGTACAGCCGTACAGAACCGAAGAGCTACAGCTTCTCGATCACGTAGTCGATGCAGGCCGTCAGTGCCTGCACGTCCGCCGGGTCGATCGCCGGGAACATCGCCACGCGCAGCTGGTTGCGGCCGAGCTTGCGGTACGGCTCGGTGTCCACGATGCCGTTGGCGCGCAGCACCTTGGCGACGGCCGCCGCGTCGATCTCGTCCGCGAAGTCGATCGTGCCGATGACCTGCGAGCGCTTCGCCGGGTCCGTGACGAACGGGGTGGCGTACTTCGACTCGTCGGCCCAGCCGTAGAGGTGGCCCGACGAAGCCGCCGTGCGGCCGGTCGTGAAGTCCAGGCCGCCCTGGGTGTTCATCCACTTCAGCTGCTCGTTCAGCAGGAAGAGGGTGGCCAGCGCCGGGGTGTTGTACGTCTGGTTCTTGAGGGAGTTGTCGATCGCCGTGGGCAGCGAGAAGAACTCCGGGATGTGCCGGCCCGAGGCGTGGATCCGGGCCGCGCGCTCCAGTGCCGCCGGGGAGAAGACACCGATCCACAGGCCGCCGTCGGAGGCGAAGGACTTCTGCGGGGCGAAGTAGTAGACGTCGGACTCGGTGATGTCGACCGGCAGGCCGCCCGCGCCCGAGGTGGCGTCCACCAGGACCAGCGCGCCCTCGTCGGCGCCCGCGACGCGCTTGACCGGGGCCGCGACACCCGTCGACGTCTCGTTGTGGGTGAAGGCGTAGACGTCGACGCCCGCCTCGGCCTGCGGGTCCGGGTGGGTGCCCGGGTCGGAGGCGATGACCGTGGGGTCGGACAGCCAGGGCGCGAGCTTCGCGGCCTTGGCGAACTTCGACGAGAACTCGCCGAAGTTCAGGTGCTGGGACTTCGAGTCGATCAGACCGTGCGTCGCCACGTCCCAGAAGGCGGTGGAGCCGCCGTTGCCGAGGATGACTTCGTAACCCTCGGGCAGGGAGAAGAGCGCGCGCACACCGTCCCGTACCTCGCCGACCAGGTTCTTGACCGGGGCCTGGCGGTGGGACGTACCGAGGAGAGAGGTGCCGGTGGCGGCCAGCGCGTCGAGCGCCTCCGTCCGCACCTTGGAAGGACCGGCGCCGAAGCGTCCGTCGGCGGGCTTGATGTCAGCGGGAATCTGGATGTCGGCCACGGGACGGAGCGTAGTCCCTCGGTGGCACGGCTTCGTAACCGTGTCCGTCCGATGAGACGTGTGCTCCGGCCCGTGGACGTCACCCGGAGACGTGTGCTCCGGCCCGTGGACCGCGTGCGCGGGGGCTACTTCTTGTCGCCGCCGAACGGGCAGCCCAGCTCCACCGGCAGCTCGTACAGATCGTTCTGCGTCACGATCGGCTTGTTGCGCAGCTCGGACGCCGGGACCGCCAGGTCCAGATCCGGGAAGCGCTCGTAGAGGGCGGGGAGCGCGATGCCCGCCTCCAGGCGGGACAGCGCCGCGCCCGGGCAGACGTGCGGGCCGTGGCCGAAGGCGATGTGGCGGTTCGGGGTGCGGGTGGCGTCGAACTCGCCCGCCGTCGGGCCGTGCTGCCGCTCGTCCCGGCCCAGGGCCGCGAACGAGACGATCAGTGCTTCGCCCTTCGGCAGGACCTTGTCGCCGACCTCGATGTCCTCCGTCGCGAAGCGGATCAGGACGTGCGAGGTCGGGGTGTTCCAGCGCAGCGTCTCCTCGATCACGCCGTCCCACCCGATCTCCCCGTTCAGCACCTTCTTGCGCTGCTCGGGGTGGGTCTGGAGGGCCCTCACCGCGTTCACGATCAGGCTGATGGTGGTCTCGTGTCCGGCGGCGATGATCAGCTGCAGGGTGTTGAGGATCTCCTCGTCGGTGAGGTGGTCACCGTTCTCGGAGGCGGCGATCAGCGCACTGGTGAGGTCGTCGCCGGGGTTCGTCCGCTTGTCCTCGATGATCCTCCGGAAGAGGATGTCGAGATCGGTCATCAGCTGGACGAACTCCTCCGGCGGGGTCTGTGTCGAGAAGAACTTCTCGAACAGTTCCTTCAGCCGCGGGTGGTCCGCCGCGTCCACGCCCATCAGCTCGCTGATGACGTTCATGGGGAGGGGATAGGCGAACTCCGCCTTCAGGTCCACCGGGTCCCCGGCCGGGAGGGCCGCCAGCTTCTCCAGGCTCGCGTTCGTCAGCGCCTCGATCCCTGCCCGCAGCCGCTCGACCCGCTTCACGGTGAGCGCCTGCGCCACCAGCGTACGGAGCCTGCGGTGGTCGGCCCCGTCGACCGTCAGCATCGAGCGGCCCGGGTTGGCCAGGCCGATCAGTGGCCAGTCCATCGGTATCTCGCCGCGCTGCCACGCGCCCCAGACGTTGATGTCCTTGACCACCCGGCTGTCGGTGAGCAGCGCGCGGGCCTCCGCGTGGCGGGTGACCGCGTACACGTGTACACCGCCCGGCAGTTCCACCTCGGCCAGCGGACCGGCGGCCCGCAGCGCGGCGCTCTCGCCGTCGAGGTCTCTGACGAAGGGGTCGAGCGCGATGCGGGTCATGCGGGGCCTCCGAAGGTTCCGGGTCTGCCGAGGGCGGGCGTGGGCGTGAAGGTCACCGGCAGGTCCGTCAGACCGCGCAGCCACGGTGACGGGCGGCGGGTGAGCTGCTCGGCGGGGACGGCGAGGTCCACGTCCGGCAGCCGGTCGAGCAGGACCTCGACGCCGGTACGGGCGATGACCTCGGCGGTCTCCTGGGCCGGGAACGGGCAGCGGTGCTCGCCGTGGCCGAAGGAGAGGAAGGCGTTGTTGCCGCCGGTCAGCGCGGAGCCGTCGGTGCGCACCTGCGGGTCGCCGTTGGCAGCGGCCAGGCCGAGGAGCAGCAGATCGCCGGCGCGGACGTGGCGGCCGCCGATGTGGGTGTCGCGGACGGCCCAGCGGCCCGCCACGTTCTGCGTCGGGGTGTCCTCCCAGAGAACCTCGTTCATCGCCTCGGCGACGCTGTGCCGGCCGCCCGAGAGCGAGGCGGCGAACCGGTCGTCGGTGAGCATCAGGCGCAGGGAGTTGCCCATCCAGTCGGCGGTCGGCTGGTGGCCGGCGACGATCATGACCATCAGGTCCTGGACGATCTCCTCGTCGGTGAACCCGCCCTCGTCGGCGATCATGCGGCTGACGACGTCGTCACCCGGCGTCGCGTGCTTCTCGGCCAGCAGCTGGAACGTGGCCTCACCCAGGTGCTGGGAACCCGCGATGGCCCGCTCCAGCCCGTCCGTGATGTCGTTGATCGAGCCGACCAACGGGCGGATGACCTCCTCCGGATAGCCGTAGATCCTGGCCAGCACGAGCGCGGGCAGCAGCTTGGCGTACTCCGCGATGATGTCGACCGAGCCCTTGGTGCAGAACCGGTCGATCAGCTCGTCCGCGAACTCCTCCGCGTACCGCTTCAGGGAGAACGGGTCGACGCCCTCCAGCGCGTTGCTGATCATCATGGCGCGGACGCTGTGGCGCTCGCCGACGGTGTAGAGGATCGAGTTCTGCTTGCGCCCGATCATCGGCAGCAGCGGCCAGTCGTCCGGGATGCGGTCCCACTGGTTCCACAGGTCGGAGTCCCGGCTGAAGAGGACCGGGTCGCCGGTGACCTGGTGCAGCTCGCGGTAGCCGAGGACGAGCCAGGCGGGCACGTCGCCGTCCAGCACGACCGGGGCGATGGCCCCGTGTTCGCGTCGCAGGTCCCGGTAGAGCTGGACCGGGTCGATCTGGAAGCGGGGCCCGGACAGGGGTACGGACGTGTGGGTGACGGGGCAGCCGGAGACAGTGGTCACGGGGCGGACTCCGGGGTCGGGCCGGCCGCCGCCAGGGCCGCAGCGGGAGCGGCCGCAGCGGGTGCGGTCGTTCCGGATGTGGTCGTTCCGGTGGCCTGGAGGCGGGCGGCGGAGAGCGCGGCGAGGTGCTCGACGAGCGTGATGAGCACGTACTTGCTGGAGGACCGGTCGCGGGCGTCGCACTCCACCAGCGGCACGTCCTCCGAGAGGTCCAGGGCCTCCCGGATCTGCTGCTCGCTGTGGAGCGGGCCGCCGAAGTCGTTGCACGCCACGATGAACGGGGTGCCGTGGTGCTCCAGGCGGTCGATGGCGTACCAGGAGTCGGCGAGCCGGCGGGTGTCGACGAGGACGACCGCGCCGAGCGTGCCGGAGAACAGCCGGTCCCACAGGAACCAGAAGCGCTCCTGTCCGGGCGCGCCGAAGAGGTACAGCACGGAGCGTTCGTCGAGCGTGATCCGGCCGAAGTCGAACGCCACCGTGGTGGACGTCTTGGCCTGGACGCCGTCGAGGTCGTCGACGGCCTCGCCCGCGCGGGTCATGGTCTCCTCCGTGTTGAGCGGACGGATCTCGCTCACGGATCGGACCATGGTGGTCTTGCCGACCCCGAAGCCGCCGACGACAACGATCTTGAGTCCGTTGTCGGCCGTCGCGCTCAGGGCGGCGCGGTCAGAGGTTGCGGAGTCCAACGAGCACCTGTTCCAGGATGTCGGGGTCGGGGAGCCGGTCCGCGACTCGGGCTGTACGGGGGTGGCGGGCGCTGATCCGGCCGGTGTCGAGCAGATCGCACAGCATGATGCGGACGATGCTGACCGGCAGGTTCAGGTTCGCGGCTATCTCGACGACGGCGGTGGGGCCCTGGCACATCCGCAGGATCGCGACGTGCTCGGACTGCATCCCGGGGGCCGGATCGCACTCGGCGACGACGAGCGTCACCAGGTCGAAGGCGGCGGAGTCGGAACGGCTGCGTCCCCCGGTGAGGGTGTACAGCCGGTCCGGATCGTCGTCGCGGCCCGGTCGGGGGCGGGGTGCCGTCGTCATACGGCCGAACTCTCTGCCACGGGTGAGCGCGGCGGGGCGACCAGGTGCTCACCGAGCTGCTCGACGAGCTCGCTCATGTTGTGGCCGACGAGGCCGACGTCGGAGTCCTCGTCGGCGACGACGGCCAGGTGGGCCCCGGCCCCCGCCTCGACGATGAACAGCACGCCACCGTAGAACTCGGCCATCGCGGACCGTACGCCGCCGGTGCCGTCGCCGAACTCGACGGAGGCCCCGTGCGACAGGCTCTGGATCCCGGCGGAGATCGCGGCCAGCTGGTCGGCCTGGTCGACGGAGAGCTCGGGGGTGCGGCACAGCTTGAGGCCGTCGCGGGACAGGACGAGGGCGTGACGGGTACCAGGGGTGCGGTCGAGCAGCCCCTCCAGCAGCCAGTTGAGCTTCTCGTCGGTGGTCGCGGTCATCGGGTGTTGCCTTCCGGGTGCGGGGAGTTGGCACGTACCGCCTTGCTGAAGGTGCTGAAGCGCGCGGCCTGGACCTTCGGGTCGGTGGTACGGGCCCGGGGGGTGTCGGCTCCGCCGGGGGTGGCGTTGCCGGTACGGGCTTCGGCGGCGGCCAGGGTGCGGCCGCGGCGGCGCTTGGGCAGGCCGCTCTCGCCGAACGCGGGCACGGCGCCGGTGGACTCCGACTCCGACTCCGCGGCCGGGGTCGGGGGCGTGGAGGCGTCGTCCTCGGCGAGGCTCCGGGCCGTGGGGGCGGCGTCGGAGGTGTCCGTTCCGGCGGCCGAGGCGTGCGAGGGCTCCGGCTCGGCGGGTGTGGAGGCGGTGGCGGTGGCCGGCGCGGTGGTGCCGGCCCGGTCCTGCGCCTGGTCCGGGCCCGTCTGGGCCGGGATCGCCGCCGTCGCCGTCGGGGCTGCCGCCGCGGCCGGTGCGGTCGCGCGGGAGATCAGCTCCTGCGGGAGCATCATCAGCGCGCCGGTGCCGCCCCGGGCGGACGGCCGGAAGGAGACGGTCAGGCCGTGCTTACGGGCCAGCCGGCCGACGACGGCGAGTCCGAGGCGGGTGCCGGAGAGGTTGGTGAGGTCCTGGTTCTCGGCCGAGACGGCCCGCTCCGCACGGCGCAGCTGCACCTCGCTCATCACGAGCCCGCTGTCCTCGACGGTGATGACGATGCCCGCCGGGACCTCCTCCACGTACACATGGACCTCGGCGGTGGGCGGCGAGAAGTTGGCCGCGTTGTCGAGGAGTTCGGCGAGCGCGTGCATGACGCCCTCGGCCGCGTGGCCGGCGATGGCGACATCGCTGGTGGAGTGCAGCCGGACCCGCTGGTAGCTGCCGATCCGGCCCATCGCGCCGCGCAGGATCGACTCCATGACGATCGGCTTGGCCCAGCGCCGCCCGGAACGGGCCCCGGTCAGCACGGCGATGGAGTCGGCGAGGCGGCCCGCCTGGGCGGTGCGGTGGTCCAGGTGGAGCAGGTCCCCGAGCACGGACTCGTCGGAGTGCCGGTGCTCCATCTCGCGGAGGTCGGCCAGCATGCTGGTGGCCAGGGCCTGCATCCGCCCCGCCGCGTTGGCGCAGGCGGCGACGGCCGCGGAGCGCTCGGTCTCGGCGCGGGTGGCGCGGGCGGTCAGCCGGTCCACGGTGACCTGGAGCCGGGCCTGCTCGGCGGCGGCGTCCGCGGCGATCCGCTCGTTCTCGGCACGGGCCTCGGCGGCGACCCGGGCGGTCTCGGCGGAGGCGGCGCCCTTGATCCTGGCCGTCTCCGCGGTGAACCGCTGGGCCTCGACGGCGGAGGAGGAGACCAGCCGCGAGGTCTCGGAGGTGAACCGCTGGGCGTCGGCCGCCCGCAGGGCGCGCAGCGTCCGCGCGGTCCCCAGGGTGTGGACGGTGACGGCCACGCAGACGCTCAGCAGCACGGCGGCCGCGCCCGCGCCCCAGGCCAGCGGAGTCCGTACCGTGTCGGGGGCCGCGGCGACGCCCCACAGGGTCAGCGTGCCGGTTGCGGCTGCCGAGATCAGCAGGGCGAGTGCGGTGGGCCGGTGTGAGGGGCGCAATCGGAGTCCTCGGTGGCGGACGGTGCGGGCGGTATGGGGCGGTGCGTGCGGTACGGGTCGTGCGGGCAGTGCGGATCGAGCGAAACCGACCAGTCGAATTCAGGACAGTTCGGTACGGGTGCGGGCGATCATGCACAACTGGAGCTGATAGTTCCTGCGCAAGTCTTGGTCACTATAGGAGACTTGACGGTCTGTTTGGGAAGATCTTGTGGGCTTTTTTGTGCGGCTTACCCACTTTCGTCCGCGCGGATCCCAAGAGTTCACCTGTGCCGACGGCATGCTGAAGGAATGGCCGAACAGTATCGACCGCGTACCGGACCTTCCCCCGCCGCCTCCCCGGCTTCCCCCGCCGCTTCCCCGGATTTCGTCGCCGCGCTCCGCTCCGCCGTACGCGGCACGAGCGACTTCGGCGCCACCGCACGGGCGTTGGCGACCATGGACGCCTCCAACCACCGCCGTGTCCCGCTCGGCGTGCTCGCCCCGCGCGACGCCGAGGACATCGCCGCCGCCCTGGCCGTGTGCCGGGAGCACGGGGTGCCGGTGGTGGCGCGCGGCGGCGGCACGTCCATCGCCGGACAGGCCACCGGCACCGGCCTCGTCCTCGATCTGACCCGCCATCTGCGCACGGTCCTCGACCTGGACCCCGCCACCCGCACCGCCGTCGTCCAGCCCGGAGTGATCCTGGACGACCTGCGGGCCGCCGCCGCACCCCACGGTCTGACCTTCGGCCCCGACCCCTCCACCCACAGCCGCTGCACCCTCGGCGGAATGATCGGCAACAACTCCTGCGGCGCGCACTCGGTGGCCTGGGGCACCACGGCGGACAACGTGCGGGCGCTGTCGGTGGTCCGCTACGGCGGCGAGGCGCTGCGTCTGGAGCAGGGGAGCGGGGCGCGCCCCGAAGGCGCCCGGGGCACGCGCGGGGCGACGGCCCACGGCCCCGAAGGCGTCACCGAACTGATCGCCTCCCACCTCGCCCTCCTCCGCACCGGCTACCCCGACCTCCCGCGCCGCATCTCCGGGTACGCGCTCGACGCCCTGCTCCCCGAACACCCCGGCGGCCCCGACCCGGTCCGGGCCTTCTGCGGCAGCGAGGGCACCCTCGGCGTCGTCACCGAGGCCACCGTGCGCCTGGTCGAGGCCCCGCGCGCCCGCGCCCTGGCCGTCCTCGGATACGCCGACGAGTCCGCCGCCGCCGACGCCGCCCCGGGCCTCCTCCCGTACGGCCCGCTCACCGTCGAGGGCATGGCCGCCGACCTCGTACGGGAGGCGGCCGGGCTGCCGCGCGGGGCCGCCTGGCTGTTCGTCGAGACCGGCGGCGACACCCCGGCCGAGGCGAGAGCGCACGCCGAACGCGTCCTGCGGGCCGCCGACGCCGTGGACGGCACGGTCGTCACGGACCCGGCCGGGCAGCGGGCCCTGTGGCGGATCCGCGAGGACGCCGCCGGCACCGCGACCCGGACGCCCGACGGCAGTGAGGCCTGGCCCGGCTGGGAGGACTGCGCGGTGCCGCCCGCCCGGCTCGGCGCGTACCTCCGCGACTTCCGGGCGCTGCTCGCCGAACACGGCCTGCGCGGCACCCCGTACGGCCACTTCGGCGACGGCTGCATCCACGTCCGCATCGACTTCGACCTGATCAGCCCGGAAGGAGTGGCCCGCTTCCGCCGGTTCTCCGAGGAGACGGCCGACCTCGTCGTCGCGCACGGCGGCTCCCTCAGCGGCGAACACGGCGACGGCCAGGCGCGCGCGGAACTGCTGCCCCGGATGTACGGAGACGAACTCGTCGCTCTGTTCGGACAGTTCAAGGACCTGTGGGACCCGTCCAGCGGCCTGAACCCGGGCATCCTCGCCCGCCCGGCCCGCCTCGACGAGAACCTGCGCTTCGCGGTCCTGCCGAAACGCCCGGTGGACGTGGAGTTCGGCTACCCGCAGGACGGCGGCGACTTCGCGGGCGCGGTCCGCCGCTGCGTCGGCGTCGCCAAGTGCCGTACGGAGAAGGCGAGCGGCGCGGGCGTCATGTGCCCGTCCTTCCGGGCGACCGGCGAGGAGGCCCACTCGACCCGGGGCCGGGCCCGGCTGCTGCACGAGATGCTGGCGGGCGAGGTCATCACGGACGGCTGGCGGAGCACGGAGGTGCGGGACGCGCTCGACCTCTGCCTCTCCTGCAAGGGCTGCCGCAGCGACTGCCCGGTCGGCGTCGACATGGCCACGTACAAGGCGGAGTTCCTGCACCACCACTACAAGGGCAGGCTCAGGCCCGCCGCCCACTACGCGATGGGCCGCCTCCCGCGGTGGCTGCGGCTGGCCGCCCCGTTCGCCCGCCCGCTCAACGCCCTGGCCCGGCTGCGGCCGCTCGCCGCGCTCGCGAAACGGCTGGCCGGGATCGCGCCCGAGCGCACGATCCCGGTCCTGGCGACGGAGACGTACAGCCGCTGGCTGCGCCGCCACCAGGGCGGCGGGACGCACATCCTCTCCTCGGACCGGGTGGTGGCCCTCTGGGCGGACACCTTCACCGAGCACCTGTCACCGCAGGTGGGCCGGGCGGCCGTGCGGGTGCTGGAGGAGGCGACGGGGCGTACGGTGCTGCCGCCCGTCCCCGGACTGTGCTGCGGCCTCACCTATGTGTCGACCGGCCAGCTCGACGCGGCTCGCCGCGTGATGCGCCGCACCCTGGACCGACTCGACCTCCTGCCCGGCCACCCGCTCGTCGTCCTGGAGCCGAGCTGTGCGGCGACGCTCCGCACCGATCTGCCCGAGCTCCTTCCCGACGATCCGCGCGCCGCCGAACTGGCCGCTTCCGTAAGGACGTTCGCCCAGTACCTGGAGGAGCACGCCCCCGACTGGACCCCGCCGCGCCTGGACCGGCCGGCCGCCGGTCAGACGCACTGCCACCAGCACGCGGTCCTCGGCGACGCGGCGGAACGCCGACTGCGCGAACGGCTCGGTCTGACCGGCGAACTCAGCGGCGGGTGCTGCGGACTGGCCGGGAACTTCGGCTTCGAGAAAGGCCACTGGGAGGTGTCCGCCGCCTGCGCGGAGGAGCAACTGCTCCCCGCCGTAAGGGAAGCGGAGCCCGGCACGGAACTCCTCGCCGACGGCTTCTCCTGCCGCACCCAGCTGGACCAGCTCGCCGGACGCCGGGCCCGGCACCTCGCGGAGGTGATCGCGGAGGAGCTGGAGCCCGGCGTGTGAGGCGGCCGATCCGGTGTGATCAGCAGTTGCGGATGGACCAGACGGGGGACCAGCTCTGGTCGCGCTTCCCGGAGAACGGCTTGAAGCTCTTGATCGTGTTGCCGCTCTGGCCGTAGAAGGTCGACGTCGGTGTGCCCGTCTGCCTGTTCCAGTACTGGCCGGTTCCCTCCCAGTTGGAGAGGTAGTACCGGTTGCAGGTGTAGAGGAAGTAGATCTTCCACTTCGACTTGGTCGGGTCCCAGACCGACGCGCAGAGGTTGCCGGCCTTGCAGCCGAAGGTGCCGCCGGGCGCCACGTGCTGGTAGTCGGCGCTGGGTGAGAGGGTCGGCGCCACGGCGGCCGCTCCCCGGGCGGTCGCGGTCTCCGCGCCCTCGGGTGCGGCCGGGGCGGTCAGGATCCGCTCGCCCGCGCCCCGGTCGGCGGGTGCGGCGGCCTGGGCGGTGCCGACGAACGGTGCCAGCAGCACGATGGACAGGGCGCCGAGGGCGCCGATGGTCGAACGGTGCTTGCGCATGTGTGAATCCCCCTGGTGGACGACGGCGCGCGGGCTCCGCACGCCGGTGGGTACGGGAGCGTCGGTGCTTCCCCGCGCCCCGTACGCCATCCAAGGTGTCGGCACGGGCGCGGTCCGCGCCACACGGTGAAGCTCCCGCTTAAACGAGCGGCGGCAGGGCGGTCCGCGCGTCGAAGAAGTGCCGACGAGGGCATACTTTTCGGACATTCCCGAGACTCCTGCTTGTTGCCGTCGTGGCGGGAACCGAGGGTGATAGGGCCGGTCCGACCACGGGGGGTCGTACGTGCCGCAGCGCTTCGGCGCGCTCGGGTGTCTCCTCGCGTGAACCACCGTCGTCAGAGGAGATCCCCTTGCTGCGGGTGCACTTCACCACCGAGGACATCGCACGCGTCCGCGTCGCCACGGGCCCCGACCCCCTGTGGGAGATCGTCAACAGCTTCCATGTCCTGCTCACCGGGGCGAAGCCGCTGGTGTTCGGCGACTGGCGCCGGCGCGTCCTGCGCCGGCCGCCCCCGGCCATCCGGCCCCTGGGCCCCTTGCTTCCGCCGCGCGGCTTCTTCCCGGACTTCCTCACCCCCGACCTGCGCGGCGACCTCGACCTGCCGCACGCGGTCGACACCGTGCTCGGCACCACCCGGACCGTGCTGCGCGGCGATCTGCGGCGGCTCGCCGCCGCGCGCCCCCGGTCACGGCCGCTGCCCGCCGAGACCCGGGCGCTCGCCGACGGGAGACCGCGGGACCTGCGCCGGCTGGGAGAGGCGCTGCTCGGCTACCACCGGCAGGCGCTGGCGCCGTTCGGACCGCGGATCCGGGAGCAGCTCGACGCCGATCTGACGGTCCGGGCCCGGGCGGTGCTGAGCGGGGGCACGGAAGCGCTGCTGCAGAGCCTGCGTCCGGTGCTGCGGTGGCGGCCCCCGGTGCTGGAGGCCGACTACCCCGTCGACCAGGACCTGCGGCTGGACGGCCGGGGACTGCTGCTGCAACCGTCCTTCTTCTGCGTACGGACGCCGATCACGCTGGCCTGCGAGGAGCTGACGCCGGTCATCGTCTACCCGGTCGAGCACAGCCTCGGCTGGGCGGCGGACCGGGACACGTCCTGCGGTGCGGACGGCACGGAGGGCCCGGACGGTCGTGGCGGCGGGCTGGGAGCGCTCATGGGCTGCACCCGCGCCGCCGTCCTGGAGGACGTCGTGAACGGGCGCACGACCGGCGACCTCGCCCGACGGCTCGGCATCTCCCCGGCCGCCGTCAGCCAGCACACGGCGGTGCTGCGCGGATCGGGCCTGCTCCTGAGCGTCCGCCGGGGCCGGCATGTGCTGCACACCGTCACTCCGAAGGGCCTCGCCCTCCTGGACCACCCGCACGGCACTCCGGTCGCCGGCTGAGCGCCCGGGCCGTAGCCGGGCGCCTGTGCCGTACGGGAGTCGACGAGGCCGATCCGCCGGACGATCCGCGCCCTCGTCGCGCGCCTATGGTCCCCGGGCGATGATCTCGCGGGCCAGTGCGGTCAGTTGGGGGCTGGCTCTTATTCACATCT
>MUNB01000428.1 GCA_002154345.1 Streptomyces griseus | reverse complement strand
GAGGGACGGGCGCGCGCCCGTTTTCGGCGCCTCGGCCCCCGCCGGTCCGGACGGGTGGGCGGGACGGCGAGAGGTGGCCGGATGGACCCTCGTACCGAGCCGTTGTCAGTGCCCGGTGGGATGCTGCCCGCATGGACGAGCTGATGAGGCTGCGACGGGTGTACGGCACCGATCACGACGACCCCCACCCGGGGCCGAGGCCGGGTCATGACTACCGCGAGCTGGTCGGCGGCCCGCTCGACGGGCTGCTGCTCGACGTCACCGGCTGGGACGACGCGGACCTGCGCGACGGGGTCGGGCTGGTCACGGAGATCGGCGCCTACGGGCCGGGCGGACGGGCGGAGTACGGCCCCCGGTCGCCGGACAGCCACCAATGGGACTGGCGCGGCGACGTGCGGTGACCGACCGGGTGGTGTCGGCAGGGCAGGGGCGGCAGGAATCGAACCTGCGACATACGGTTTTGGAGACCGCCGCTCTGGCCGCTGAGCTACGCCCCTTCGGTTACGGGTGAAGCCTGACACGCCCCGATGTCCGCGCCAACAGGTTTACGCGGGCACGGAGTCGAGCACCGTGGCGCGGAAGGCGCCCACCACGGGCCGCAGATCGACGCGGTGCCAGGCCGCCCACAGCCGTGCGGACCCGCTGTGCCAGGGCAGTTCGCGTACGGCCACGCCGGGCTCCGTGCCTCGCACCATGCTCCGCTGCACCAGCGCCAGCCCGAACCCGGAGGCGACGAGCCCCAGCGCGGTGAGGGGTTCGGCGGCGTCCAGCGTGATGTCCGGGGTGAAGCCCGCCGCCACGCACGAAGCGACGAACGCGTCGTGCCGGCCCGGGTCGTGGCTGCTCTCCACCGCGATCCACGGCTGCCCGTCCAGGTCCTCCGGCACGAGGTCCGTCTTCTCCGCCAGCGGATGCCCGGTGGGCAGCACGAGCAGCAGCGGATCCTCCAGCAACAGCGCCGAGCGCAGATCCGGGTCGTCCTCGGCCGGCGGCTCCTGGACCAGGGCGATGTCCAGGCTGCGCTGCCGCAGCCCCTCGAACTGCTCGGTGCTGTGCTGTCCGTACAGCGCCACATGGATCCCCGGCCGCTCCCGGCGCAGCGTGCGCAGCGCTGCGGGCAGGAGCCCCGTGTGCATGGCGTCCGGTACATAGCCGACGCAGAGGCCGCCCTCCTCGCCCCGGCCGAGTCGGCGCCCCAGGTTCTCCAGGCGCCCGGCGTGGGTGAGCAGGGCCCGGGTCTCGGCGAGGAAGACCTGGCCGTCGGAGGTCAGGCGGATCCGCTGCCGGTCCCGCTCGAACAGGGCCAGGCCGAGCTCCTTCTCCAGCTGGGCGATTTGCCGGCTGAGCGGCGACTGGGAGATATGGAGCTGTTCGGCGGCGCGGCCGACGTGTTCCGTCTCGGCGACGGCGACGAAATAGCGGAGCTGGCGGAGTTCGAGCATGTCACGTCCTTGTAAGACCTATGGAGACTCAAGTCAGCCCAAACAAGTCTTGGACAGTCTCAACATTCGATCCTAACCTCGAATGTGTAAGGCCGACAGAGCATGCGCAACCGGATCATTACCGGGCGAAACCATGCTGATTGTCGGCTCCTTCGCAGAGTCAAGGACGCACACGTGAGCATCACCCACCTCCTCCCCGGCCGGCTCGGCTTCGGCACGGCGCCGCTCGGCAACATGTTCCGGGCCATCCCCGACGACGAGGCCGCCGCCACCGTGCGGGCCGCCTGGGACCAGGGCATCCGCTACTTCGACACCGCCCCCTTCTACGGCGCCGGCCTCTCCGAGATCCGGCTCGGCGACGTCCTCGCCCAGCACCCGCGCGACGCCTACGTCCTCAGCACCAAGGTCGGCCGGGTCATCCTGGACGAGGCCGAGGACCCGGCCGCCCGTGACCTCGGCGAGAAGGGCGGTCTCTTCGAGCACGGCCGCCCCAACAAGATGATCAACGACTACAGTGCGGACGCCACCCTGCGCTCCATCGAGGACAGCCTGAAGCGGCTGCGCACCGACCGCCTGGACATCGTCTGGGTCCACGACGTCGCCCAGGACTTCTACGGCGACGAGTGGCTCGCCGCCTACGAGAGCGCCCGCACCGGCGCCTTCCGGGTCCTGACCCGGCTGCGCGAGGAGGGCGTCATCAAGGCCTGGGGCCTCGGCGTCAACAAGGTCGAACCGCTCGAACTCACCCTCGACCTCGACGAGCCGCGCCCCGACGCGTTCCTCCTCGCCGGCCGCTACACCCTCCTCGACCACGACCGCGCCCTGCAGCGGCTCCTCCCGGCGGCCGCCGAGCACGACGTCGACCTCGTCGTCGGCGGACCGTACAGCTCCGGCATCCTCGCGGGCGGCGCGCACTTCGAATACCAGAAGGCGCCCGTGGACATCGTCGCCAAGGTGGAGCGCCTCAAGGCACTCGCCGACCGGCACGGCATCGGCATCAAGGCCGCCGCGCTCCAGTTCGCCCTGGCCCACCCGGCCACGGCGGCGGCGATCCCCGGCGCCACCCGGCCCAGCCGCATCGCCGAGGACCTCGCCGCCCTCGACGAGACGGTCCCCGCGCCCTTCTGGACGGCCCTGCGCGAGGAGAAGCTGATCTCCGCCGACGCCCCCGTCCCCACCGCCTGAACCACACGCGCCCCACCACATCAAGGACGTCACGTCATGACCAGCGCCACCGCCTCCACCGAAGTCCCCGTCCTCGCCGACCGCGTTTGGCAGCTCATCGGCGGTTTCGACTCGCTGCCCGACTGGCTCCCGTACATCCCGACCAGTGAGCTGAGCGAGGGCGGCCGCGTCCGCACCCTCGTCAACGAGGAGGGCGGCGTCATCGTCGAACGCCTCGAAGCCTTCGACAACGCGGCGCGCAGCTACAGCTACTCCATCCTCCGCGCCCCGTTCCCGGTCACCGGCTACCTGTCGACCATCGCCGTACGCGAGGGCTCGGCACCGGACCGGGCACGCGTCGAATGGTCCGGGACCTTCACCCCGGACGGAATCGGCGACGACGAGGCCGCAGCCCTCTTCCACGGCATCTACGCCGACGGCCTCGCCGCCCTCACGCAGTCGCTCGCCGGCTGAACGCCACGGGCGCCCGGACCTGATCCGGGCGCCCGGCCGGCCGGG
>MUNB01000427.1 GCA_002154345.1 Streptomyces griseus | reverse complement strand
GGCGCACGCGACGAAGATCCATAAGATCATGGACATGGCGATCTCGGCGGGTGCGCCGCTGGTGTCGTTGAACGACGGCGCGGGCGCCCGTATCCAGGAGGGCGTCTCGGCGCTCGCGGGTTACGGCGGTATCTTCCAGCGCAACACCCGCGCTTCTGGGGTGATCCCGCAGATCAGCGTGATGCTCGGCCCGTGTGCGGGCGGTGCGGCGTACTCCCCGGCGTTGACGGACTTCGTGTTCATGGTCCGGGAGACCTCGCAGATGTTCATCACCGGACCGGACGTGGTGAAGGCGGTCACCGGCGAGGAGATCACCCAGAACGGCCTCGGCGGCGCGGACGTGCACGCCGAGACGTCGGGCGTGGCGCATTTCGCGTACGACGACGAGGAGACCTGCATTGCCGAGGTCCGGTACCTCATCGGGATGCTGCCCTCCAACAACCGCGAGAACCCGCCGACCGCTCAGAGCGACGACCCGGCCGACCGCCGCAGCGACGTCCTCCTCGACCTGGTCCCGGCGGACGGCAACCGTCCGTACGACATGCACCAGGTGATCGAGGAGCTCGTCGACGACGGCGACTACCTGGAGATCCACGAGCGCTGGGCCCGCAACATCATCTGCGCGATGGCCCGCCTCGACGGCCAGGTCGTCGGCATCGTCGCCAACCAGCCGCAGTCCCTGGCCGGCGTCCTGGACATCGAGGCCTCCGAGAAGGCCGCCCGCTTCGTCCAGATGTGCGACGCCTTCAACATCCCGATCATCACCCTTCTGGACGTCCCCGGCTTCCTGCCGGGCGTCGACCAGGAGCACGGTGGGATCATCCGCCACGGTGCGAAGCTCCTGTACGCCTACTGCAACGCCACGGTGCCGCGGATCTCGCTGATCCTGCGGAAGGCCTACGGAGGCGCGTACATCGTCATGGACAGCCAGTCCATCGGAGCGGACCTCACCTACGCCTGGCCGACCAACGAGATCGCGGTCATGGGCGCCGAGGGCGCGGCCAACGTGATCTTCCGCCGCCAGATCGCGGACGCCGAGGACCCCGAGGCCATGCGCACCCGCATGGTCAAGGAGTACAAGGCCGAGCTGATGCACCCCTACTACGCGGCCGAGCGCGGCCTCGTCGACGACGTCATCGACCCCGCCGAGACCCGCGAAGTCCTCATCGCCTCGCTCGCCATGCTCCGCACCAAGCACGCCGACCTGCCGTCGCGCAAGCACGGCAACCCCCCGCAGTAGTCCTCCGCCGCAGCGGCGCGATCCGCCGCACGGTCCACGACATCCTGCCGAGAAGACGGAGACACCCCACCATGAGCCTGACGTCCGCCGAGTCCGTCCTGCGCGTCGAGAAGGGTCACGCCGACCCCGAGGAGCTGGCGGCCATCACCGCCGTCCTGATGGCCCGCGCCGCCGCCCAGCCCGCCGCCCCCGCCCACCGGGGCCGTGACACCGCCGGCTGGCGCCGTCTGGAGCGCACGCCGGGCTTCCGCGCCCCGCACAGCTGGCAGGGCTGACCACCCGCCCGCTCCACCTCATACGGAAGGGCCCCGCACTCCTCAGGAGTGCGGGGCCCTTCCGTCGTGCCGTAACCCGGAGGCTCAGCGCAGCCGTGCCATCAGGGCGTGCTCGACCAGCGTGATGAGCGCGCTCTTGGCGTCCGCGCGGTGTCGGGCGTCCGTCGTCAGGATCGGGGTGTCCGGACCGATCTGGAGCGCCTCACGCACCTCGTCGGGCGTGTAGGGCTGGTGTCCGTCGAAGCCGTTGAGGGCGATGACGAACGGGAGGCCGCTGTTCTCGAAGTAGTCGACGGCCGGGAAGCAGTCGGCGAGACGGCGGGTGTCGACCAGGACGACGGCGCCGATCGCGCCGCGGACCAGGTCGTCCCACATGAACCAGAAACGGTCCTGACCCGGCGTACCGAAGAGGTACAGGATCAGGTCCTGGTCCAGGGTGATACGTCCGAAGTCCATGGCCACCGTCGTGGTGGTCTTGTCCCCGGTGTGGGTCAAATCGTCGATGCCCGCCGAGGCGGACGTCATCACGGCTTCGGTGCGCAGCGGGTTGATCTCCGAAACGGCACCGACAAACGTGGTCTTACCCACGCCGAAGCCCCCTGCCACCACGATCTTCGCCGAGGTAGTGGAGCGGGCCGCTCCGCCGCTAGAGCTTGCGAAGTCCACTGAGCACCCTTTCGAGCAGTGTCACATCTGGCTGGCCGCCGGCGGCCTCGTCGCCGCCGGGCTGATGGATAGCGACGAGTCCGGCCTCGGCCAGGTCGGCGACGAGGATCCGGGCAACGCCGAGGGGGATCGAGAGAAGGGCCGAGATCTCGGCGACCGACTTGATCTCGATGCAGAGCCGGCAGATCCGCTGGTGCTCGGGCAACTGCCCTTGCAGCCGGGACGGATCGGCCGTGGTGCTGACCAGCGCCTCGATGGCGAGCTGGTAACGCGGTCGGGTCCGGCCGCCGGTCATGGCGTACGGACGGACCAACGGGTTGTGGGCGACGGGCTTCTCGGGCTCGGGAGCCCGCCGCTGCTGCTGCACCGGCTGAATACGCGACCGCTGGGGCGCGTCGTACCGCTGGGGCTGCTGCGGTTGCTGCGGCCACCCCGACCCCGGTTGCTGCGGAGGCCACTCGGACCCCTGCGCGCCGTGAGCACCCTGCTGCGGCTGTTGCTGCTGCGGCTGCTGATATGGCTGATACTGCCCGGGGCCCTGCCCGCCAGGAGCGGCAGGGAAGCCGAAACGGTTGTCACCGTGCTCACCCGGAACCCTCTGGTCACCGTTGTATGGGTGCCCGCCTGTGGGTGCTGCCACGTTTCCTCCTCCGACTGCCGGTCGCCGATCCCAGTGGGGCCGCGCCACCGCACTTTATGGCGCGGTGGCGAGAAACGCACTGTCTGTCTACTAGTTAAGAAGACTTCCCTGAAGTTCGGCGCGGAGGTCCGGAGTCAGGACACTGCCCGCGCGGTCGACCAGAAGGGCCATTTCGTACCCAACCAGACCGATATCGGCGTCCGGGTGGGCCAGAACGGCGAGCGAGGATCCGTCGGAGATGGACATGATGAACAGGAATCCCCGCTCCATCTCCACAACGGTCTGATTCACGGCGCCGCCCTCGAAGATCCGCGAGGCGCCCGCGGTCAGCGACGTCAGACCGGAGGCGACGGCCGCCAGCTGGTCGGCGCGGTCGCGCGGGAAACCTTCGGACATCGCCAGCAGGAGTCCGTCGGCGGAGACCACCACCGTGTGCGACACCCCGGGGGTGTTGTCCACGAAGTTGGTGATCAACCAGTTGAGATTCTGCGCCGCCTGGCTCATCGGGCTCACACTAACGCTCCTGGTTGTAGGTGGTACTGGTGTCCGACCCCGCGCTGCGTCCCCGCTGGATCCCCCGCCGCAGGTTGCTCAACCTGCCGCGGACGTCCTCGGGAGCGCGGGAGACCTGTGGGCCGCCCTGCTGGGTCTGCTCCGCCGTGCCCTCGACCAGGTTGGCCTTGGGTACGCGCCGGGGGAGACCGGAGGGGGTGATTCCGCCCGCCTTCGGCTCACGGAGCTTCTCGGCCCGCTCCCAGCGCTCGTCGTTCGTCGAGCGCCAGTCGTCGGTGCCGTCCCCGTCCGTCTGCGGGTCCTGCCGCTGTTCCTGCTGCGGCCGGCGCTGCGGAGTCGGAGCGGGCTGGTCGTCGGCGCGGCCGCCGGGGCCGGGCTGCCAGTGCTGCTGACCGCCGCGGCGCGGCAGACCGGCTTCGGTCAGCTCGTGGCCGACGTTCGGGGTGGGTCCCGGACGGTCGAAGCCTACGCGCTCCGACGGCTCCGCGGGCGTGCTCGGAACAGATTCCGATGCGGCGGGAGCAATCGGCTCATAAGTGTTCTGGAAACCGCTCTGAACAGGCCAGTCGTCCTGGTGGGACTGGTCGGCGGCCGGAGCCGCGTACGCGTCGGCGTACGGGCCCTGCCGGTCGTCGGGCACTGCATATGCCGATTCCTGGAAGCCGTCTCCGGGGCGCTGCTGACCCTGCTGCGGCTGCTGCTCCTGCTGCGGATAGCCGTCCCCGGCGCCGTACTGCTGCTGCTGTTCGTAGGAGCCCTGGAACTGGTCCTGCTGCGGCTGCTGCCCGTACTGGTCCTGGCCGTACTGCTCGTCGGCGTACCCCTGCTGCGGCTGCTGCTGCCCGCCGTACGGGTCGCCCGCGTACGGATCCGTTGCGTAGCCCTGCTGCTCCTGGGAGTTGTCGCCGAACGGGCCGCCGGTGCCCGTCTGGGCCTCCAGGGCCGCCCTGCGCTCCTCGCGCATCAGCGAGCGGTTGACCGGGTCCAGCTGACCCGGGTCCGCCGGGATCTCGTAGCGGGAGTCGTCGAAGCCGAGCTCCGCCGCCGTACGCATCGGAGCCTGCTGCGGCGCCGGCTCGAAGGCCTGCTGCTGCTCGGGGATGATCGAGGAGACGGTGAAGTCGTCCTGGCCGCCGCCCGGTTCGCCACCGCCACCGTGGGTGATGGCGTCCGGCAGCATGACCAGCGAGGTGGTCCCGGCCTGCTCGCCCGAGGGGCGCAGCTGGACCCGGATCCCGTGCCGGTCGGCCAGCCGGCCGACCACGAACAGGCCCATGCGCTGGGACACCGCGGCGTCCACGGTCGGCGGGTTGGCCAGCTTGTGGTTGATGTCGGCGAAGTCCTCGGCGGTGAGGCCGATGCCCTTGTCGTGGATCTCGACCATGACCCTGCCGTCGGGCAGCCGGGTCGCGGTGACCCTGACCTTGGTCTGCGGCGAGGAGAACGTGGTGGCGTTCTCCAGCAGCTCGGCCAGCAGGTGCACGAGGTCGGTGACGGCCCGGCCGTGGATCTCGGCCTCGGGAACGCCGGACAGCTCGATGCGCTCGTACGACTCCACCTCGGAGGAGGCGGCGCGCAGGACGTCGACCAGGGGCACGGGCTGGTCCCAGCGGCGGCCGGGCTCCTCGCCCGCGAGGACGAGGAGGTTCTCGCCGTTGCGGCGCATACGGGTCGCCAGGTGGTCCAGCTTGAAGAGGCTCTCCAGCTGGTCCGGGTCGGCCTCGTTGTTCTCCAGGTCGGTGATGAGGGTCAGCTGGCCCTCGATGAGCGACTGGTTGCGGCGCGAGAGGTTGGTGAAGATCGCGTTGACGTTGCCCCGCAGCATGGCCTGCTCGGCGGCGAGCCGGACGGCCTCGCGGTGCACCTGGTCGAAGGCGCGGGCGACCTCGCCGATCTCGTCCTGCGTGGTGATCGGGATCGGCTGCACCCGGGTGTCGACCCGGCCCGGGTCGGTGCGCGAGAGCTGGTCGACGAGGGAGGGCAGCCGCTGCTCGGCGATGCCGAAGGCGGCGGTACGCAGCTGGCGCATCGAGCGGCTCATCTGGCGGGCCATGAGCCCGGCCAGGATGAACGCGGCCAGCAGCGCGATGACGACGATGAGGCCGTCGACGATGGCGTCGGTCTTGGCGTCGGAGGAGATGTCCGCGGCCTCGTCCACCGCCTTCGTGACGAGCTCGTCCTCGACGGTGGCGTACCCCTCGAACTTCGCGGTGGCCGCCGCCATCCAGGTCTCGGGCGTGATGCCCTTGGCCGCCAGGTCCTTGGGGTCCTGGCCCTTGCCGATCTCCTGGGCCATGCCGTCGAAGACCGAACCGTCGATGCTCGGCGGCGCCACGAAGGGCTTGCCCGCGGCCTCGGCCTGCTCCTTGGCGGCCTTGAGCTGCTTGGCGCCCTCGGCGGCCTTGCCCGTCATGACCTGCTTGAGCCGGTCGACGTCCGCCTGGGTGCCACCGGAGTTGAACTCGCCGAGGGCGATCTGCTCCAGGTAGTTGTACGAGCCGAAGGCCTTGACCTGGTCGTTGTACGTGCCCGGCTTCTGGCTCGGGCGCACCAGAAGGTGCATGCCGATCGAGCGCTGAAGCGATTCTGCAGCCTTGGACAGCTCGATCGCGTAGACGGTACGGCCGTAGCTGGTGATGTTGCCGGTGCCGAGGCCGAGCTCGTTGGAGAACTCCATCAGCGAGTGCTGGACCTGGACGTAGCCCTCTTCGGTCTTCACCGGGTCCAGGGCCTGCGAGTAGGCGGCCTTGCGCAGCTCGGGAAGCTTGGGCTCCTCGCCCTTGAACAGCTTCAGCCGGCGCTCCAGGCCCGGTTTCGACGGCATGTCCTTGACCGCGGCGTCGAACTTCCGCGCCGCCTCGTCCGTGGTGGCCCGGGTCTGCTCGACCACATCGGCGTCACGGTCGCCCGAGAGCAGCGGCTCCGCGGTGAGGTCGCGCTCGTTCAGCAGCGCCTGCCCGTAGTCGGACGCGGCACGCACGACAACCGCGATCTTCTCGGCCTCTTGCGCCTCGCCCCAGGTGTCGATGGAGCCCTTCACCTGGAAACCGCCCATGACCAGGCCGACCAGCACCGGGATCAGGAGGATCGCGTTCAGCCGGGTGGCCACGCGCCAGTTGCGCGGGGACAGCCGACTGGTGCTGCCGCCCTCGGCGGGCTCCGTGCCGGGCACATCCGCAGGGGACGCCGCAGCGCGCGAGGGCGGGGTGAAGTTGCCCCGCTCGGGCTGCGCCGCGGAGCCCTCGTTGCTTCGCCTCACTCGACCAACAACCTCTCGGCGTCGGCACCTACGCTGTGCCGGATTATTTCGTTCAGGGCCGTACTACTGGGGAGTTCGTCGAATTGCAGCACGGGTACCGGCCCCGTTCCAAACACTCGGAATCGTTGATTCCGAGTGGCCCAGGCCTCAGATAAAACGGACATAAAGAGTGAGCCCCGTCAAAAGGCGGGGCTCATGTGAGCGCAGTGGCACCGAATGGATGCATCGGGTGGCGGAGTGGAGTCAATTCTCTGTCGAAACGTTATGAACGCGGGGGCGGATCGTGTCAAACGACACAGGCCGCCCCCGCGTGACTACTGCAACTTCCGTATACCGATATCGACTTACGCCTGGTGGAAGGACTACTTCAGGCGTGCCATCAGAGCGTGCTCGACCAGGGTGATCAGGCCGCTCTTGGCGTCCGCGCGGTGGCGGGCGTCCGTGGTGATGATGGGCGCGTCCGGACCGATCTGGAGCGCCTCACGTACCTCGTCGGGCGTGTAGGGCTGGTGTCCGTCGAAGCCGTTGAGGGCGATGACGAACGGGAGGCCGCTGTTCTCGAAGTAGTCGACGGCCGGGAAGCAGTCGGCGAGACGGCGGGTGTCGACCAGGACGACGGCGCCGATCGCGCCGCGGACCAGGTCGTCCCACATGAACCAGAAACGGTCCTGACCCGGCGTACCGAAGAGGTACAGGATCAGGTCCTGGTCGAGCGTGATGCGGCCGAAGTCCATGGCGACGGTGGTCGTCGTCTTGTCCCCGGTGTGGGTCAGATCGTCGATGCCCGCGGACGCGGACGTCATGACGGCCTCGGTGCGCAGCGGGTTGATCTCCGACACGGCCCCGACGAACGTGGTCTTGCCCACGCCGAAGCCGCCCGCCACCACGATCTTCGCCGAGGTGGTGGCGCGGCCCGTACCGCCGCTAGAGCTTGCGAAGTCCACTGAGCACCCTTTCGAGCAGTGTCACATCCGGCGCGCCGCCGGCCTCTCCGTTGCCCGGCTGGTGGATGGCCACCATGCCGGCTTCCGCCAGGTCCGCCACCAGGATTCGGGCGACGCCGAGCGGCATCGACAGCAGTGCCGACACCTCCGCCACCGACTTGACCTCACGGCAGAGGTGGCAGATCCGCTGGTGCTCGGGGAGCAGGGTCCCCAGATGCGCCGGGTCTGCCGTCGTGCTGACCAGAGCCTCTATCGCGAGCTGGTAGCGCGGCCGGGTCCGGCCGCCGGTCATGGCATAAGGACGTACCAGCGGCTGGTCGCCTTCCCCGTCGTACGACGCGTGGTGCAGTGCGCCGTACGGATCGGGTGAGGCGGGTGGCGGGGTCATGAATCCTCCGGGCGTGACAGCAGGTTCTCGGCTTGCCGTCTGCAAGGGGCCGGTGAGGGGACTAAAGCGGCCTGTCGGGTGAGGGTTGTGGGCATTACCTGGGGGGATCGTGTCGTGAATCCGCTGGATGGCCGTCTAGTGGAGCAGACTGCCTTGGAGTTCGGCGCGGAGGTCGGGCGTGAGGACGGTGCCCGCACGGTCGACCAGGAGGGCCATTTCGTACCCGACCAGACCGATGTCGGCGTCCGGGTGGGCAAGAACGGCGAGGGACGAGCCGTCGGAGATGGACATGAGGAAGAGGAATCCCCGCTCCATCTCCACAACCGTCTGACTGACGGCGCCGCCCTCGAAGATCCGGGACGCGCCCGCGGTCAGCGAGGTCAGCCCGGACGCCACAGCGGCGAGCTGGTCGGCGCGGTCGCGCGGGAATCCTTCGGACATCGCCAGCAGCAGGCCATCCGCGGAGACCACCACCGTGTGGGACACCCCTGGGGTGTTGTCCACGAAGTTGGTGATCAGCCAGTTCAGATTCTGCGCGGCCTGACTCATGGGGCTCAACTAACGCTCCTGCTGGTGAGTGGGGCCGAGATGGATACTGCCGGTCTGCGAGCCGTTGTTGGCCTGCCGACCCTGCTGGATGCCCCGGCGGAGATTGGTCAGACGACCGCGCACGTCATCGGGCGCACGCGAAACCTGAGGTCCGGACTGGTGATTCTGCTGCTGTGCGGTCCCCGGAACCAAATTGGCGCGGGGAACACGGCGGGGCAGCCCGGAAGTGGTGACACCGCCGGCCGCGGGCTTCTTGACCCGTTCGGCCTGGCGTACGAGTTCGTCGTTGGGCGAGGCCCGCCAGGAACTGGTGACCGAGGGGTCGGCCGCACCACGCTGAGGCATGGGCGGAACGGGCACACCGGTCGGCTCCGGAGCGGCCGGCGCCTGCGGCTCGGCGGGCTGCTGCTGGCCGCCCTGGCCCGGACCGTGGAACCAGTTCGTCTCCAGCGTGTCGTACAGCGGCGTACGCCCGTCCCCGGGACCGGCCGGCGGCAGGGCCTCCGGCTGCTGAGGCTGGGACGGCAGCGCCGGACGCGGGGCGCCGAAGTCGTTGCCCTCCGGGCCACGCCGACGCGGCGCGGGCAGCTGCTGCTGACCCTGGTCGTAACCGCCCTGGCCCTGGTCATAGCCGCCCTGGCCCTGCTGGTTGCCGCCCTGGCCCTGCTGGTCCTGGTGCGGCTGCTGCGGGACACCGAAGTCGGGCCGCGCGAACTGCGCGGTGCTCGCCGGGTCCTGGCCCTGCGGAGCCTGCTGCGGGTACGAGCGGTCCTGCGGAGCCCCGGGAGCCGAGAAGTCGGGACGGGCGAACTCGGAGGTCGCGCCCGGGCCCTGCCGGTCGTCCGCCGGCCGCTGGTTCGGCGGGGCGAACGGGTCCTGGCCGGGGCCCGCCGGCCGGGCGAACTGCCCGGTCGTGTCGTGCTCCTCGTGACCGCGCGGGGTGTCGGCGCCCCAGCTGGTGGCCGCCGGACGCTGCGGCTGCGGGTTGCCCCCGGGCAGCTCGGCACGCGGTCCACCGGGCGGCGGCAGCTGACGGCCGGGGCCGCCGGACTGCGGGAAACCGCCCTGGGCGGGGCCGTTCTGTCCCGGCCGTCCCTGGGGCTGCTGCGCCCCGGGGCCCTGCTGGTTCGACGGGTTCTGCTGGCCCTGCTGGTTCTGCCAGCCGGACGGGGCCTGCTGGTTCTGCTGGTTCTGCGGTGCGAACGGGCCCGGGCGGCCGTTCTGCCCGGGGGAGGGCGGAGCGCCGTGCCCGAACAGGTTGGGCTGCGCCGGGGCCTCGCTCGGGGAGCCGCCCTGGGCGCCGCGGGCGCCGAGCCGGGCGCTGTTGCCGAAGGCGCCGGAGAGACCGCCGCCCTGGCGCTGGGGCGCCTGGCCCTGGGCCGGGAAGTCCTGACCCGGGCCGTCGTTGTTCGGCTGGCCGCCGCCCTGCGGGCCCTGCTGCCGGCCCGCCGAACCGTCCCGGGACGGCAGCGCCGCCCGGGGACCCGCGCCGGCGCCGACCTGGCCGCGCTGGGCGCCGGGCCCACCGCCGAGGCTCTTGGCACCCGGACCGCCCGGACCACTGCCGAGACCGGCGCGCTGGCCGCTGCCCGCGCCGTTCCCGTTGCCCGCGAGCAGTCCGCCCGGTGCGCCGGACTGCTGCCCGGAACCCTGCTTGGACGGCGGCTGCTTGCCACCGTGCGCGACGTCGACGGGCAGCATGACCAGCGCGGTCGTACCGCCGGAGTCGGAGGGGCGCAGCTGGATCCGGATGCCGTGACGCAGCGAAAGACGGCCGACCACGAACAGACCCATGCGGCGGGAGACGGAGACGTCCACCGTCGGCGGCTGCGCGAGCCGCTCGTTGATCGCGGCGAGGTCCTCGGGCGAGAGGCCGATGCCGGTGTCGTGGATCTCGACGAGCACCCGGCCGTCGGGCAGCGCGTGACCGGTGACCCGGACCTTCGTCTGCGGCGAGGAGAACGACGTGGCGTTCTCCAGCAGCTCGGCGAGCAGGTGCACGAGGTCGTTGACGACCCGGCCGGCGACCTCGGTGGCGGGCACCGCGGAGAGCTCGATGCGCTCGTACTGCTCCACCTCGGAGGCGGCGGCACGGAGCACGTCGACCAGCGGGACGGGGCGGGTCCACCGGCGACCCGGCTCCTCGCCCGCGAGGACGAGGAGGTTCTCGCCGTTACGGCGCATGCGGGTCGCGAGGTGGTCGAGCTTGAAGAGCGAGGAGAGCTGGTCCGGGTCGGCCTCGCGGGACTCCAGTTCGGAGATGAGCGAGAGCTGGCGCTGGATGAGGCCCTGGGAGCGGCGCGAGAGGTTGGTGAACATCGCGTTGGCGTTGCCCCGGAGAAGGGCCTGCTCGGCGGCGAGGCGGACGGCCTCGCGGTGCACGTCGTCGAAGGCCGCGGCCACCTGGCCGATCTCGTCCCGGGAGTGCACACCGACCGACTCGACGGAGGTGTCGACGTCCTGCGGGTCGGTCTCGGAGAGCTGCTTGACGAGCTCGGGCAGCCGGTCCTGGGCGACCCGGGTGGCGGTGTCCTGGAGGCGGCGCAGCGAGCGGATCATGGAGCGGGCCACCACGAAGGCGCCGACGAGCGAGACGCCGAGCACGAGGAGGATGACCGCACCGTTGACGATCGCCTCGCGCTGGGAGGCCTGGCGCAGTTCGCGGGCCTTGGCCTCCATGTCGCTGAGGAGGGTGGCCTCGATCGTCTCCATGGCCTTGATCTTGATACTGCTCTGGTCGTACCAGTCGAGGTAGGACCGGACCTGCTTGCCCTCGATCCCGTTCGTGGTGTCCAGGATCCGCTTGGCGTACATGTTCCCGGCGTTGATCTCCGGGTTGCCGTTGTCCAGGGGAGCCATGAGCTCCTCGGCGCTCTCCCCGGTCGTCCCGTAGATCGTCTTGAACGAGGTGAGGGCGCGGGACTCCTTGGCGAGCGCGTTGGAGCCGAACTGCCGGTCGTTCGGGTTGAGGTGCGGCTCCTTGACCGAACCGCCGGGCAGCGCCGCGGCGATGATGGCGCGCTGGACCGAGGCGTACTCCTTGGCGGAGGAGAACGCCGCCAGGGCCCGGGTCCGCTTGATCATGTCCGGGTTGCTGGTCGCCTGCGCCATGTCCTGCGAGAGGCTCAGCAGCGAGGTGATCAGCTGGTTGTACTGGTCGATCGTGTTGAGACTCGGCGCGCCCTCTTCGTACGCCGTCTTGCGGATCGTACGGATGGTGCCGAGCTGGGAAGCGATCTGCGAGATGCTCGCGTGGATGCTGTCGAGCGCCTCGTCTCCCTCGGAGTCACCGATCGAGTCGGTCTCGTCGAGGAAGGCGTCCTTGGCCCGGTCCGTCTTGTCCCGGGGCCCGGCGACCTTGTAGTCGGTGGGCTTGGTCTTGTTCGACAGCGGACCGGCCGACTGGTCGCGCTCCACCTGGAGCGCCTGGGCGAGCGAGGTCGCCTGCTTGGTCATCTTCGTCAGCAGCTGCATGTGCTCCAGCTGCTGCATGTCGGTCATGGACTCGTTGATCCTCAGACCGCCCAGCGTGGTCGCCGCGACCACGGGGAGGGCGAGGAGCGAGACCAGTCGCGTACTGATGCGCCAGTTACGGAGTGCTATTCGCGAACCCGTGTCGACCGGGCCACGCGGCTGTGCGGGCGTGTTCGGCTCGGCGCCGCCGCCCGTCGTGGAGCCCGGGCGCTGCGCACGGTCGCTGTTGTCGCCGGCAGCGGCCGGCCCGGGGCTCTGGGCGTGCTGGGGCGAGGAACCGCGGTCGGTCCCGCCGCGCGGCTCCTGTTCCGCCGGAGCGCTGCCATCCCTCTTGAAACGTCCCTGCACTAGCGTCGCAACCTCTGGACCAGGCGTCCCGCCCGCAGGTATGCGGACAAGAACGGTGTCGGCGTCGTGGGGCGCTGGACGCGCCCCATGGTGGTCGTATGAGTGACCGGCGTACTTCCCCCTCCCGCCGCCACTCGGCGCTGCGTTGCGCCCCGGCGCGCCGGATCTGAAGCCCGCGGCGGTGCGTGGAATTCCAGCACAGTGCAGGAACTCCAACAAGGCCCATGTACCGGGCTGTGACCTGGGTGACACGTTGTGATGAAGGAGTAACAAGCGGTGGAGAGTGATCGTGGGTAAAGCGGACTATTGGGGGCGAGTCACCTAGGGGTGGGGGGTGTCCCAGTCGCGATGATCAGGAGCGGAATGGTGGATTCAGTGGTGCAATGTCCGTTTTCTGGATCACGATCGGCTGTCCGTAATGAGCGAATTGTCGATTAGTTCGTGAGCAAACTCACATGATGATCGTCGCCTCATCCCGGCTCGCGCGGGGAATCGGATGTTTAGCCTGACGCTTTACAGGGATGGCGAATCCGACAAGCCGGCGCCGCGACGAGCGACGCCCTCACCGACAGGGTCCTGACGGCAGATGAAGACGACGACGATGTTCCGCAACATTGCCAACCCCCGGCGCACCACGCTGGCGCACCTCAAGGACGCCGAAGCGCTGCAGACGCCGCCGGCCCCGGAGCACGCCGCCGACCTGCCCAACGTGACGGCCAACCCGCGCCGCACCATCCTGATGGAAGCCCCGGTCGCGGCCGCCCAGTAGCCACCGCCGGTATACGCGAGCTGTGCCCCTCCCGCGGAGTTAGCCTGGAGCGTCAGTCTTCAGCCAGCCAGCAAGTGAGGGGCGACAGCATCCCGTGCGCATCGCCAGGTTCTCCATCGACGGCAATGTCGCCTTCGGCGCCGTCGAGGGGCAGGGCACCGTGGAATCCGGTGACCTCGTCCTCGACATCATCAAGGGCATTCCGTACGCCGACTTCGAGCTCTCGGGCACCAAGGTCCCGCTGAACAAGGTCCGGCTGCTGCCCCCCGTGCTCCCCAACAAGGTCGTGGCCATCGGCCGCAACTACGCGGAGCACGCCGCCGAACTCGGCCACGAGGTCCCCGACGCGCCGATCACCTTCTTCAAGCCCACCACCTCGGTGATCGGCTCCGGCGACGCGATCGAGTACCCCTCCTTCTCCAAGGAGCTGCACCACGAGGCCGAGCTGGCCGTGGTCATCGGCCGCATGTGCCGCGAGGTCCCGCGCGAGCGCGTCAAGGACGTCATCCTCGGCTACACCTGCGCCAACGACGTCACCGCCCGCGATGTGCAGCAGCGCGAGAAGCAGTGGGCCCGCGCCAAGGGTTTCGACACCTCCTGCCCGCTGGGCCCCTGGGTGGAGACCGACGTCGACCCGCACGACCTCACCATCCAGGCGACGGTCAACGGCGAGCAGCGACAGCTCGGCCGCACCAGCGACATGGTCCGCTCCATCGAGGACCTGGTCGTCCACATCACGGAGGCCATGACGCTGCTCCCGGGCGATGTGATCCTCACGGGCACCCCCGCAGGGGTCGGTCCCCTGCACGTCGGCGACGAGGTCGCCGTCACCATCGAAGGCATCGGCACTCTCACCAACAAGGTGATCAAGCGTGGCTAACGCACCAGTCCGTGTACGTTTCTGTCCCTCCCCGACCGGCAACCCCCACGTGGGCCTGGTCCGGACGGCGCTCTTCAACTGGGCCTTCGCCCGGCACCACCAGGGCACCCTGGTCTTCCGGATCGAGGACACCGACGCGGCGCGCGACTCGGAGGAGTCCTACCAGCAGCTGCTCGACTCGATGCGCTGGCTGGGCCTGGACTGGGACGAGGGCCCCGAGGTCGGCGGCCCGCACGCCCCCTACCGCCAGTCGCAGCGGATGGACCTGTACAAGGACGTCGCCGAGAAGCTGCTCGCCGGCGGGTACGCCTACCCCTGCTACTGCACGACCGAGGAGCTGGACACCCGCCGCGACGCCGCCCGCGCCGCCGGAAAGCCGTCCGGTTACGACGGCCACTGCCGCGACCTCGGCGCCGAGCAGAAGGCGGCGTACGAGGCCGAGGGCCGCACCTCGATCGTCCGCTTCCGGATGCCCGATGAGGCCATCACCTTCACCGACCTGGTCCGCGGCGACATCACCGTCCAGCCGGAGAACGTCCCCGACTACGGCATCGTCCGCGCCAACGGGGCCCCGCTCTACACGCTGGTCAACCCGGTCGACGACGCCCTGATGGAGATCACCCACGTCCTGCGCGGCGAGGACCTGCTCTCCTCCACGCCGCGCCAGATCGCCCTGTACCGGGCGCTCATCGAGCTGGGCATCGCCAAGGGCACCCCCGCCTTCGGTCACCTGCCGTACGTCATGGGCGAGGGCAACAAGAAGCTCTCCAAGCGCGACCCGCAGGCCTCGCTCAATCTCTACCGGGAGCGCGGCTTCCTCCCCGAGGGCCTGCTGAACTACCTCTCGCTGCTCGGCTGGTCGATCGCCGAGGACCGCGACATCTTCTCCATGGACGAGCTGATCGCCGCGTTCGACATCAAGGACGTCAACGCCAACCCGGCCCGCTTCGACCTGAAGAAGGCCGAGCACATCAACGCCGAGCACATCCGCATGCTCGATGTGAAGACCTTCACCGAGGCCTGCGGCCCCTGGCTGAAGGCCCCCTTCGCCCCCTGGGCCCCCGAGGCCTTCGACGCGGAGAAGTGGACCCGGATCGCCCCCTACGCCCAGACCCGGGTCACGGTGCTCTCCGACATCACCGACAACGTCGACTTCCTCTTCCTCGACGAGCCGGTGGAGGACGAGGCGTCCTGGACCAAGGCGATGAAGGGCGACCCGGTGGCCCTGCTCACCACGGCCCGCGCCAACCTGGAAGCGGCCGACTGGAGCGACCCGGAGTCGCTGAAGAACGCCGTCCTCACCGCCGGCGAGGCCCACGGCCTCAAGCTCGGCAAGGCCCAGGCCCCGGTCCGCGTCGCCGTCACCGGCCGCACGGTCGGCCTGCCGCTCTTCGAGTCCCTGGAGATCCTGGGCCGCGAGAAGAGCCTGGCCCGGGTGGACGCGGCGCTGGCGAAGCTGACCGCGTAAGCAAGCACGAACGCCCCGAGGAGGGCCGCAGCCGACCGGCTGCGGCCCTCCTCGGCTTTCGCCCTCCTCGGGGTCCTCCGGGCGGCTACCGTGAGATCCATGCCGATCCGCGCCGTGCTCTGGGACATCGACGACACGATCTTCGACTACGCGGGCGCCGACCGGACCGGAATGCGGCTCCACCTGGAGAGCACGGGGCTGCCCGAGGCGTACGCGTCGGTGGACGAGGCGCTGGCCGCCTGGAAGGCGATCACCGCCGTGCACTGGGCGCGCGTCGCCGCCGGGGAGACGGACTTCCTCGGCCAGCGCCGGGACCGGGTGCGGGACTTCCTCGCGCGGACGATGGCGGACGCGGAGGCCGACGCCTGGTTCGCCGGTCATCTGACCCACTACGAGGCCGCCTGGACGCTCTTCCCGGACGTGCTGCCGGTCCTGGACCGCCTGGCGCCCGCCTACCGCCACGCGATCCTCTCCAACTCCAGCGGCCACAACCAGCACCGCAAGCTCACCGCGCTCGGTGTCCGGGACCGCTTCGAGGCGATGGTCTGCGCCGTGGAGCTCGGGATCTCCAAGCCGGAGGCCGGCGCCTTCCACGCGGCCTGCGAGGCGCTCGCGCTGGAGCCGCACGAGGTGGCGTACGTGGGCGACGAACCCGACATCGACGCGAGCGGGGCCGTGGCCGCCGGGCTGACGGGGATCTGGCTCGACCGGCGGGGGAGGGGCGGGCGACCGGACCTCGTGACGATCACCGGGCTGGACCAGCTCCCCGGCCTGCTGGCAGGCGATACCCGTTTTGGAGCGCCGGACACCTTCGGGTAATGTTCTTTCTGCGCCGCCCGAGCGGGCCGAAAGATCCGGCCGGGAAGCGCAGACAGAAGTGAAGCCCCCTCCAGGGGTTGCATTTCAGTGGGCTATGGTGTAATTGGCAACACTACGGTTTCTGGTACCGTCATTCTAGGTTCGAGTCCTGGTAGCCCAGCGCAAGACCAAGCAGTACGAGCAAGACCAGCAGGACAAGCCCCCGTTGTGTAGCGGCCTAGCACGCTGCCCTCTCACGGCAGTAGCGCCGGTTCGAATCCGGTCGGGGGTACAGATCCTTCCCGCGAGAACATCATGGGTCGCACCCATCGCTCTCGATGCAGGATCGCTAGGGCCCCCGTTGTGTAGCGGCCTAGCACGCTGCCCTCTCACGGCAGTAGCGCCGGTTCGAATCCGGTCGGGGGTACTTGTCACACCATGGGCTATGGTGTAATTGGCAACACTACGGTTTCTGGTACCGTCATTCTAGGTTCGAGTCCTGGTAGCCCAGCGCAAGTCAGCAGTAACCACGCCCCCGTTGTGTAGCGGCCTAGCACGCTGCCCTCTCACGGCAGTAGCGCCGGTTCGAATCCGGTCGGGGGTCCTCGTCACACTATGGGCTATGCTGTAATTGGCAACACTACGGTTTCTGGTACCGTCATTCTAGGTTCGAGTCCTGGTAGCCCAGCGCAAGTCAGCAGTAACCACGCCACCGTTGTGTAGCGGCCTAGCACGCTGCCCTCTCACGGCAGTAG
>MUNB01000426.1 GCA_002154345.1 Streptomyces griseus | reverse complement strand
TTCGCCGAGCGCTCGGCGAAGCGCTGGAGCGCCGCCCGCAGCCCTCGGTGGTCCACGACCGGCGCCGCGAGCTTCGGGTTGTCCTCGTCGCCGAGGGTGTCCACCTCGAACAGGGCCGACCCGCCCGCTCCGGGGCACCGGGCGCCCAGCGCGTAGGAGCCGCTCAGCGCGTCCGGTCCCCTGCGGGCGGCGGCGGCGCTGTCCTGCCGTTCGTCCAGCCGCATGCGGGCGTACCGGGCGGACGGCCCGTAGGACGCGGTGAAGCCGTACAGGAACGCACCGCGCAGACCGCCCAGGACGCACTCCTCCAGAGGCGCCGGGTCCGCCGTGATCTCCTGCACCGTGCTTACGCCCCACCGGGCGGCGGTCTTCTCGTCCAGCACGCCCGCGCAGCTTCCCGTGGCCGACGCGACGGGTTTGTAGTCCCTGCGGTTCGTCGAGACGCCGACGTCCTTCACCCGCTCGCCGGCCGGTGCCGCGCACCCGGTGCGCCGCGTGTACGCCGTCGCCGTCTCCGTGAGGACGGCCACGAGCCGTTCCCGGGCCACCGGATCGTCGAATGCGCCCCGTCCGAGGTTGGCGTCCACCGTCATCACCCGCCCGTGACCGGACTCCTTGCCGCAGCTCAGCAGCAGGACGGCCGCCGCCTCGTCCGGGCTTTCGCTGTCCGGGTTGTACCGGAAGGAGCCGGTCCAGCCGTGCCCCAGAGGCGCGTCGAAGCCGCCGGAGTTCTCCAGATTCATCATGCGTTCCGTCTGCCCGACCCACAGCGCCAGGCCGATGTCCGAATCGTCGTCGGACGCGCTGACCGTGCAGCGCCGCCGGTCGCTCCAACGGCCCGACGAGGTCAGGGAGATGCCGTCGAACAGCTCCCGCACCGCACCGGCCGCCAGATCGCCGTCGCAGGCCGAATCCAGGGCCCGGTCGTCGCGCCAGGAGTCGTAGCCGCCGGAGACCCAGAAGAGCCCTCCCGCCAGCACCGCCGCGGTCACGGTCCAGGCCGCCGTGCGGCGCACCCGTCGCCTGCGCCAGAAACGGACGTCGCTCACTTCCACACCTTTCCGAGAACCTTCACCGCACGGCAGCCGGACGAGGTCAGATACGCGTCGAGGACCCGGTCGGCCCGGGAGGCGGCGAGAGAAGCCGCGGCCGTCGTCACGGTCACCCGGCTCAGCGTCCGGGCCCCCGAGCACGAGGACTCGGCCCAGACGGCCAGCGTGTACGACTGCTCGCCGCCCACCGGTTCCGGGGCCCGGGACAGGGCGGCCAGCTCGGACCCGTACGCCGTGCGCGCCTCGGGCAGCAGCGGGCCCCGCCAGCTCACCGAATCCACCTGGGCGAAGTGGTCCAGCCGGTTCGCCGGCTTCGCCCGCGGCACCCTCTGGGAGCAGGCGTCCGCGTCCTCGCCCGTGACGCCTCGGCCGTCCCGCTCGTCGGGGCCCGGTTCCTTCGCGTCGAGCAGCTCCGGCCGGAACCAACGGCAGGCGGGCGGGGCCTCGTCGGACTCCTCGGACCCGTTCTCCGCGGGCCTCGGCAGCGGCCGTACGTCCGAGGGCTCCACCGCCGGACCCCCGCAGCCGCCCCGGTCCCGTACGTGGTTGGCGACGGCCGCCACCGCGTCGCTCAGCTCCTCCGCCGTGCGCACGTGCTCCGGATCGTCGGACCAGGACGTGGCGTGGACCCGGAAGCGGGTCACCGGGCGCGGGTAACCGGGCAGTCCGGCCGGGCAGTCGGCGGTGACCTGGGTGGTGGCGGTCCGGTACGCGGTGGCCCGGTCGGGCTCCTTCGCGGTCCGTGCGGAGAGGATGTCCCCGAGCCGTACGCCGGACAGCGGAACGTCCAGCACCGGTACCGCCGCGAGCTTCAGACTCCCGGACGCGCTTCCCCAGAACGCGTCCCACCCCACCGAGCACCGCAGCAGGGTGCGCGGACCGTGCCCGGACGGCCCGGTCAGGTCCAGGTCGCCGTACAGCTCCCAGGCCTCGTCCCCGGGCAGCAGGTCCCGCGTCGTCGCACGCGGCAGGGCACCCCCGCAGGCCGTTTCCAGGACCTCGGCGTTACGGTCGTCGCGCCGCTCGGACCGTACGAGCAGGAACCCGGCCACGAGCGCCGCGGCGAGCACCACCACGGCCGCTTTCGGCAGCACCCGGTGACCGATGAACCGTTCCCACGCCGATGCCGCCACTCCGACCCCCCAGGCCCCATGATCAGTCGGCGCACGCTACCGCACGTCCCCGGACTGTCACGGAGAGGGGCGGGCCCATGGGGGTCCCGCGCTCACCAGCCCGTCATCACTCCGCCCAGCAGCAGCGGAGCGGCGATCAGCACGAGCGGCTTCACCCGGAACGGCCCGGCGGCCCGGCAGACGACGAACGCGGCGACGATGCCCAGCGGGGCGAGGACGGGCACGGACTCGGTGATCGGCGCGCGGGTGCCGCCCGCCCACTCCACGGCCCAGGACCCGGCGAGACCCGCCAGCACGGCGAGGAACACCCGGTTCATGGCGAACCACCGGTCCTCCAGCACGTCGGCCAGCTCGCCGAAGCCGGTGCCCGCGCGGCGGGCCCGGACGGCGGTGACCAGGAACGCGGTCAGGATGCCCAGGGCCGCCGCGAGAAGGATCCACCGCAGTACCGTCGCGACGACTACCACCCGTCCGCCCCCGATTCACCTCTGCCGCCACACGTCATGGACGAGGGTATGCGACCCCTCCCGCCCGGACGGAGAGGCCGCGGGACCGGCGCCCGGCCGCCGCGCCGTACCCTAGAACGGTCGAATCAACCCACCCGGCAGGAGTGAAATGGCCGTCAATCTGGTCAATGTCGAGCAGGTCAGCAAGGTGTACGGCACCCGTGCCCTGCTCGACGGTGTGTCCCTCGGGGTGTCCGAGGGCGACCGGATCGGTGTCGTGGGCCGCAACGGCGACGGCAAGACCACCCTCATCCGGATGCTCGCCAAGCTGGAGGAGGCGGACACCGGGCGCGTCACCCACAACGGCGGGCTGCGGCTCGGCGTCCTCACCCAGCACGACTCGCTGGACCCGGCGAAGACCATCCGCCAGGAGGTCATCGGCGACCTCGCCGACCACGAGTGGGCGGGCAGCGCCAAGATCCGCGACGTGCTCACCGGGCTCTTCGGCGGCCTGGCCCTGCCCGGCTTCGAGCACGGGCTCGACACCGTCATCGCCCCGCTCTCCGGCGGTGAGCGCCGCCGTATCGCGCTGGCCAAGCTCCTCATCGACGAGCAGGACCTGATCGTCCTCGACGAGCCCACCAACCACCTCGACGTCGAGGGCATCTCCTGGCTGGCCGGCCATCTGCGGGCCCGCCGCTCCGCCCTCGTCTGCGTCACCCACGACCGGTGGTTCCTCGACCAGGTCTGCACCCGCATGTGGGACGTCCAGCGCGGCACCGTCCACGAGTACGAGGGCGGCTACAGCGACTACGTGTTCGCCCGCGCCGAGCGGGAACGCATCGCCGCCACCGAGGAGTCCAAGCGGCAGAACCTGATGCGCAAGGAGCTGGCCTGGCTGCGCCGCGGCGCCCCGGCCCGTACCTCCAAGCCGCGCTACCGCATCGAGGCCGCCAACGAGCTCATCGCCGACGTGCCGCCGCCGCGCGACACCAGCGAGCTGATGAAGTTCGCCAACGCCCGCCTCGGCAAGACCGTGTTCGACCTGGAGGACGTGACCGTCCAGGCCGGGCCCAAGACCCTGCTCACCCACCTCACCTGGCAGCTCGGCCCCGGCGACCGCGTCGGCCTGGTCGGCGTCAACGGCGCGGGCAAGACCTCGCTGCTGCGCGCCCTCGCCGAGGCCGCCCGTACGCAGGGCGACGAGCAGCCCGCGGCCGGGAAGGTCGTCGTCGGCAAGACCGTCAAGCTCGCCTACCTCTCCCAGGAGGTCTCCGAGCTGAACCCGAACCTCCGGGTGCTGGAGGCGGTCCAGCAGGTGCGCGACCGGGTCGACCTCGGCAAGGGCCGCGAGATGACGGCGGGCCAGCTCTGCGAGCAGTTCGGCTTCACCAAGGAGAAGCAGTGGACGCCCGTCGGCGACCTCTCCGGCGGTGAGCGCCGCCGGCTCCAGATCCTGCGGCTGCTGATGGACGAGCCCAACGTCCTCTTCCTCGACGAGCCCACCAA
>MUNB01000425.1 GCA_002154345.1 Streptomyces griseus | reverse complement strand
GGCGGCCTGCTGCTCCGGGGTGAGCCAGCGAGGCGTCGCGTTCATGCGAGGAGCGTAGCGAGGCCGTACGGACTGTCTCCACCGGATCCTCGGCATGGGCGCCAAGTCGCCCGCCCGGAGTGGTGGTTGACCTGTCAATCATCCGTGCCTAATGTGGATGACGCGTCAACCAAATGATGTCGGAATGCCGGTCGTCGCCCGGATCCACGGGCGCGACGCTCCAGAAGGGGAACCCCATGAGCACCCAGAACAAGGCCGGACTCGATGCGCTGCTGACGCCCGAGGAGAGCGTCCTGGTGCTGATCGACCATCAGCCGTTCCAGGTCGCCAACCTGAACAGCCATGAGCCGACGATGGTCGTCAACAACGTCGTCGGCCTCGCCAAGGCGGCCAAGGCGTTCGACGTCCCGACCATTCTGACGACCGTCCTGGAGGAGCGCGGCGGCCTGATCCTCCAGGGGATACAGGATGTGTTCCCGGAGCAGAAGCCGATCAACAGGACCCTCGTCAACACGTGGCAGGACGAGCGCGTCGTCGATGCCGTCAAGGCGACCGGGCGCAAGAAGCTGATCCTCGCGGGGCTCTGGACGGAGGTATGCCTGGCGATGCCCGCCATACAGGCGGCCGGTGAGGGCTTCGAGGTCTATGCCGTCGTCGACGCCTCGGGAGGCGCGTCGGTGGAGTCGCACGAGACGGCGGTGCGACGCATGGTCCAGGCGGGTGTCGTGCCGATCACCTGGGTGGCCGTGCTCGCCGAGTGGCAGCGCGACTGGGCCCGCGAGGAGACCGTGCCGGCCGTGATCGAGATCCAGGCCCAGCACGGCGGGGCCTCGGGTATCGCCTACGCCTGGGAGCAGCAGCTCCTCGCGACGCCCCCCGGCAGCGCTGCCTGACGCCGAGGCCGCTCGACGGCGGACGGGTGGGG
>MUNB01000424.1 GCA_002154345.1 Streptomyces griseus | reverse complement strand
GGACAGCCAGTCGTCGCCGAAGGAGCGCAGGAAGTTGGGCTGGACCACCGCGCTGACGCCGAGCTCGGCGAAGCGGGGCAGCTGGTCGGGGCGGATCAGTCCGGCGTGCTCGATGCGGTGGCGCGCGTCCGGGCGGGGCCGGAGCTTCTGGGCCCGCTCCAGGGCGTCCAGGGCGAGGTCGGCGGCCCGGTCGCCGATGGCGTGGACGGCGAGCTGCCAGCCCGCCAGGTGGCCGTCGACGATGAGGCCGGCGATGCGGTCGGGGTCGTCCTGGAAGCGGCCGATGTTGTCGGCCGTGCCCTCATAGGGGGAGGTGAGCGCCGCCGTACGCGCCATCATCCCGCCGTCGGTGTAGATCTTGAGCGCGCCCACGGACAGCCAGTCGTCGCCGAACCCGGTGCGCAGGCCGAGGTCCAGCGCCCGGGTGAACCCGTCGTCGGCGTGGGCCGCGCGGGGGCGCAGGGTGTCGCCGGACGCCATGAGCTGGATGCGCAGAGGCAGTCGGCCGCGGTCCCGGAGGAGTTGGTAGGCGCCCAGCTCGACGGGGCTGTGGCCGAGGAGTCCACCGCCGATGCCCGCCTCGGCGCAGGCGGTTATCCCCTCGTCGAGGCAGGCGCGGGCGGCGAGCTCGATCGCGTCGGCCAGCTCGTCCTGGGAGTAGGGCAGCCGGAGCCGGCGGGCGGTGGTCATGGCGCTCTCGGCGAGGAAGCCGTCCTCGTGCGGCGTACCGTCCGGCAACAGCTCCAGCACGGCGGTGTTGACGACGCAGGCATGCCCGGAGTCGTGCATCAGGAAGACCTTGCGGCCATGGCTGACCCGGTCCAGTTCGGCGGCGGTCAGATGGCGGCCCAGGGCCCGCTGGTCGTACCCGGCGACGTCCACCCAGGCGCCGGACGGAGCGGTCCGCCGGGCCGCCGCGTCCACCACGGCGAGGATGTCCTCGATCCGCTCGCACGGGGCGACACTCGGCGTACCGGCCTTCAACCCGGCCCAGGCCAGGTGGACATGGCTGTCGATGAAGCCGGGCAGCACGGTGGCGCCGCCCAGGTCGACGACCTCGCGGGCGGGCAGCGAGGTCACGGCCTCGTCCACCCCGACGACCCTCCCCCGCCAGATGCCCAGGTCGTGGGCGACGGGGTGGTGCGGGTCCATCGTGAGGATGCGCGCGTTCGTCAACCGCGTACAGAGCATGGGCAGTCCGTCCGTCTGAGGTGGGGAAGACCGGAGGTGCGGAGGTACGGAAGTTCCATGGTCACCCACCCCGGCCGGACGCTCAACCGGCTGACCACCGAGCGCCGTTGTGCTATTAGGTAAGGCTTGCTTTACTGAGGCGCCGGTTGATCGCTCTTCCAAGGAGGCACCTCCATGCGGGTCGTCATGTTCGGTTACCAGACCTGGGGGCACCGCACCCTGCAAGCTCTCCTGGACTCCGAGCACGACGTGGTGACGGTGGTGACGCATCCGCGGAGCGAACACGCCTACGAGAAGATCTGGAGCGATTCGGTCGCCGATCTCGCGGAGAAGCACGGGGTTCCCGTGATCATCCGCAACCGGCCGGACGGCGAACTCGTGGAACAGCTCAGGGAGGTGGCCCCGGACATCATCGTGGCCAACAACTGGCGTACGTGGATGCCCCCGGAGATCTACAACCTGCCGCGGCACGGCACGCTCAACATCCACGATTCGCTGCTGCCCGCCTACGCGGGTTTCTCGCCGATCATCTGGGCGCTCATCAACGGCGAGCCGGAAGTGGGCGTCACGGCGCACATGATGGACGAGGAACTGGACGCCGGCGACATCGTCGTCCAGCGGGCGGTGACCGTGGGACCGACGGACACCGCCACCGACCTCTTCCACCGGACGGTCGACCTGATCGCGCCGGTCACGGTCGAAGCGCTCGGCCTGATCGCCTCCGGGCAGACCGAGTTCACCCCGCAGGACCGTTCGAAGGCCAGCTTCTTCCACAAGCGCGCCGAAGAGGACATCCGCATCGACTGGAACTGGCCGGCCGAGGACCTGGAGCGCCTGGTCCGCGCCCAGTCCGCGCCGTATCCGGCCGCGTTCACGTTCCACCGGGGGCAGCGCCTGGAGGTCGTCTCCGCCGTCGTGTCCCAGGGCCGCTACGGCGGCACCCCGGGGCGCGTCTTCTACCGCGAGGGCGACGGCGTCGTGATCGTCGCCGGAGCCGATGCCCGCACGGGCCGCAACCGCGGCCTGGCGATCACGCGCGTACGGACCGCGGACGGCCACGAGCTGCCCGCGACCGAGTACTTCACCTCGATGGGCGGCTATCTCACCGGCCGCCCCTGACGATCGGGACCCTACCCATGCGTACCGCACGTGCCCGGCACTACCTCATGTGCCGGCCCACCTACTTCGACGTGGTCTACTCCATCAACCCGTGGATGGACCCGGCGAAGCCGGTCGACACTCCGCTGGCCATCGCCCAGTGGGAGCGACTGCGCGAGGTCTACCTGAACCTAGGGCACACCGTCGACACGATCGACCCCGTCCCCGGCCTCCCCGACATGGTCTTCGCGGCCAATGGCGCGACCGTCGTCGACGGGCGCGCCCTCGTAGCCAGGTTCCGCGACGCCGAGCGCATCGCGGAGGGCCCCGCCTACCACGACTGGCTGCGGGACAACGGCTTTCCGGATCTGCGCACGGCGTCGGTCGTCAACGAGGGGGAGGGCGACTATCTCCTGGCCGGCGACTGGCTGCTGGCGGGCACCGGGTTCCGCAGCGACCCGCGCTCCCACGACGAGGCTCAGGAGTACTTCGGGCGCCCGGTGATCGGGCTGACCCTCGTCGACCCCGACTACTACCACCTGGACACCGCACTGACCGTGCTCGACGAGAAGACGGTCGCCTACTACCCTGGGGCCTTCTCCCCCGGCAGCCTGGCCGTTCTGGAGCGGCTGTTCCCCGACGCGCTGCTCGCCACGCCCGGCGACGCCGAGGTGTTCGGACTGAACGCCGCATCGGACGGATACAACGTGGTCCTGCCGCAGAACGCGACGGACCTGACGGAGCAGTTGCGCGAGCGCGGCTTCCACCCGATCGGCGTGGACCTCTCCGAACTCCTCAAGGCGGGCGGCAGCGTGAAGTGCTGCACCCTGGAGTTGCGCCGGGAGGCCTGAACGGACGGCCTCCCCGCGGAAATCCCGTGGGGAGGCCGCCGGGCCGTCGCTACCGTGGGCGCATGACCACCGAGACCCGGACGACCTTCCCTCCCCGGCCCCTGCGCGGTGTCAAGGCCGTGTACGCCCGTCAGGCGGGCTGCCCGTCCTCCTTCGCCCTGGCGGTGGCGGACTTCGAACCCTGGCTGGAGGGGGTGGAGTTCGAGACGGCGGACACGAGTACGGTGCCGGGCTGGTCGGCCGACGAGGTGGCCGAGCTGCGCCAGGCCTTCGGCGTCGGCGTACGTGAGGAGTTGGCGGATCCGGCGGCTCTGGTTCCCGGCACCGCGGTGGCCGTCGCGGTCGTCCTGCGGTCCGTCAAGGTGCACGAGGTGGACACCCATCCCCGCGCGTTCCGCCAGGCGGGGCGACAAGCCGTCCGGAACGCGTTGGCTCAGGCGTACGGTCCGCCGGCCACACCCTGGCCGAGACTGCCCTGAACCCGGGCCCGGCCCCACCGGCCGGCCGGCCGGTCGGCACGCAGTCGCGACCGTTCACCTCCTGTCGTCGGGCGCCTTCACCGGTACGCACGGAAAGGCCGTGGTGTCGAGGGAGTGTTCCTTGGTCGGTGCGCACAGCTCGAAGGCGGTGGGGTCCACGGTGCCGGGCAGGCTGAATCCGCCGACGCCGATCTTCGTCCCGCCCCGCTGGGCGGTCGGCCCCATGACCGTCATGTTGGTCCAGGAGAAGTCGGAGAAGTTCCGCCATGCGTCGTCGGCGACCTCGGCGAGCCGGCTGCGCGGATACGCCTCGGTTAAGTCACGCCTTACAGCGGGCCGGGCGGAGGAGGGCCCGGCACGGTCGGGCGCGGCGGCTGCGTGGTGTCGAGCGGATCCCAGATCAGGCTGACGGCGATCGACGAGAAGACCGTGGACGTGATGACCAGGCCCCGGCCCTGGAGCAGCACCTCGACGGGGCGCGGACAGGACACCTCTAGGACGGGCGGACGCCGGCGCAGAAGAGAAGGGCAGAGCGAGCGCGGCAGGAGGTCGACGCCTCCGTCGAGCATGAGACGCGTGAACCGGGCGGACGCATCGACCAGTTCGGAGCGCTCCTGATTCCAGTAGGGCTCCACGGTCGCCCGATGGCAGGCACGTACCGCGTCGGCGAACTCGCGTCGCGCCTCGCGGTCACCGCCGTACACCCGACGGGCCCATGAGCGGCGTACGGGAGCGAAGTCGACGCCCTCGATGCGTAGCGCCGGACCGTCCGCTGCCCTCGCCGTGGCGTGCTTCCGCCTACCCCCGCCTCACGGCATGCCCCGGGTCGGCCGGAGACACCGAGGCTCTCACGGAGGTACGGGAGCGGCGGGAACGTCTTGCGAAACCTCTCCGGATCGCGGTCCGGGTGGGCGCTGGCCGAGCACGACCGCCCCGAGGATGGCGGCCATGCCGACGAGTTGGAGGGCGAACAGCGTCTCGTCCTTGACGAGGTAGCCCAGCAGGGTCGCCACGACCGGGCTGCCCAGGCCGAGGAAGGAGACCGCGACGGCGGGCAGGCGTTCGATGCCCCGGAACCAGACGATGTAGCTGAGGACCGCGCCCAGGGTGATGAGGTGGGCGAACCCGATGAGGTGGGTGCCGGTGAGGCCGTCGGGCAGTTCCTCCAGCGTCAGCCAGAACGGCAGCAGGACCAGTCCGCCCGCCGTGAGTTGCCATCCGGTGAAGGTGAGCAGACCGACGCCGGCCGGCCGCCCCCACCGTTTGGTCAGCGTGATGCCCAGGGCCATGCACAGCGCACCGCCGACCGCGGCGAGAACGCCGAGGGCGTCGAGCGAGGCCGTGCCCTTGAAGACGAGCAGCACCACACCTCCGGCGCCCAGGGCACACGCCAGCGCGTGGAGGGCTCGGATCCGGTCGCCGAGGAGGAGAGCTGCGAGGACCACGACGACCATGGGCTGGACCGACATGATCATGGCGGCGATGCCGCCCGGCAGCCGGTAGGCCGCGAAGAACAGCAGGAAGTTGAAGGCGCCGATGTTCAGGACGCCCAGCACCGGCGCGCGCCACCACCAGCTGCCGGCCGGCAGCTTCCGGCCGAGGGCCAGCAGCACCAGACCGCCGGGCAGGGCCCGCAGCGTGGTCGCCAGGAGCGGGCGGTCCGGTGGCAGCAGTTCGGTGGTCACCAGATAGGTGCTGCCCCAGACCGCCGGAGCGAGCCCGGTCAGGGCCGCCGTGCGGATGTTCGGCCCACGTGTCATCGCGTCGTCACGTCTTCGTTCGTCATCTTGTCCTCGTCTCGTCTCGCCTCGGACTCCCGGGGAATCACGGAGACCGACTCCCGCTTTCGGGCACGCCGGAGAGGCCCCGGACGCGTGACCCGGCCTGCGTGGCCCGGCCCGCGGAGGCTTCTGCCGTGTGCGGTGGCCATCAGTCTCGGTCCGGGGGCATTCATGAGTCCAACACATGCTTGTCACGCGATGGATCTCGATTCACGATGGATCGATGGAGCTTCAGCAGATGCGGTACGTGGTCGCCGTGGCCGAGACGAACAGCTTCACGAGGGCCGCACAGCGCTGCCTGGTGGTCCAGTCCGCGCTCAGCCACCAGATCGCGCGCCTGGAGAAGGAACTGGGCGCCAGGCTCTTCGAACGCACCAGCCGCCGGGTCCGGTTGACCCCGGCGGGCGCGGCGTTCCTGCCTGCCGCCCGCCAGTGCCTGGACGCGGCGGAGCGGGCCGCCGCCGAAGTGGCGGCGGCCGTCGGAGAGGTACGCGGACGGCTCACGGTGGGCCTGATCCCCACCGTCGCCGCGGTGGACATCCCCGCCGTTCTCAAGGACTTCCACCAGCGCCATCCGAAGGCCCGGGTCAACCTCAGCGTGGGAGCCAGCGACGAGCTGGTCGAGCAGGTCAGGCAGGGGGAGATCGAGGTGGCCTTTCTCGGCGTCCCGGTCACGGCCCGCCCTCGGGGCGTCATGGCCCGGGAGCTGGCCCGGGAGCGCCTGATCGCCGTGGTCTCCCCGGCCCACCCGCTCGCCGGCGCGTACTCGGTCGATCTCCGCCGGCTGTCCTGCGAGGTGTTCGTCGACCTCCCGGCGAAGACCGCCGGCCGGGCGCAGTCCGATCTCGCCTTCGCCGCCGCCGGCCTCACCCGCGAGGTGGCCTTCGAGGTGACCAACGCCGACTACCTGGCCCGGCTGGTCGGCGCGGGCCTGGGCGTGGCCCTGCTGCCGCCCTCGTACGTCGCGAGCCTGGCCGGGGTGACCACGATCGAGGTCACGGACGCACCGGCCCGCGTCGAGTACGTGGTGTGGGGCCGGGACAGCCGCACCCCGGCCGCAACGGCCTTCCTGGAACTGCTGGGCATCGAGGAGGAGTAGGGAGTGAGGGGGTCGAGTGGGGAGATGGTCACGTCGGTGGCCCGGGGCCGCGGTGTGAAGCGCCTCACCGGCCGGGCCCTGCGGGCCGACCGTACGCGATCATGACGGGATGGACGCTCATTTCCTCGGCATCGCCGAACTGACCGAAGCCCCCTCCGTGGCGGTCGTGGTCGACGTCATGCGTGCTTTCACGGTGGCCGCCCAGGCTTTCGGACAGGGGGCCGAGAAGATCGTGCTCGCCGAGTCGCTGGACGACGCCCTCGCGCTCAAAGCCCGCCACCCGGAGTGGGTGACCCTCAAGGACGGCCCGCCGGCGCCCGGCTTCGACGCCGTCAACTCACCGGCCCTGCTGCGGTCGGTGGACCTCGGCGGACGGACCGTCGTGCAGAAGACCACGGCGGGAACGGTCGGCGCCCTCGCGGTCAAGGAGGCGTCGCTGGTGCTGTGCGCCGGTTTCGTGGTGGCGGAGGCGACGGCTCGGCTGCTGCGGCAACGGGCGTGCGACGCCGTTACGTTCGTGGTCACCGGCGAGGAGGGGCGCGCCGAGGAGGACCTGGCGTGCGCCCAGTACATCGCACGGAGGTCCATCGGGGCCGGACCGGACGCGGCCCCGTTCCTGCGCCGCGCGGCCGAGTCCCGCGCCGCCGCCGAACTGGCGGAGGGCGTACGTCAAGGAGCCCACCCCGACGACGTCGCGCTCTGCCTCGAACTGGATCGGTTCCCGTTCGCGATGGTCGCGACCGCGGAGGACTCGCTGATGGTCCTTCGCCCGCACGCCGTGCCCACACCAGCCGACGCGGCTTCGGTCTGACCGTCCGGCCGGGCCGTGGTGACGGCATCGGGCGGTGCGTTCAGGCCGTGGTCTCCGGCACGATCCCGGCGATCAGGTCCTCGGCCAGGGCCTTGATCTCGTAGCGGGCCGCTCTTCACGCCTCCTCGGCAGGGGCCTCGGCCTCGCGTACGAGCGCACCACGACCCTCGCGTTCACCGCCGCCGGCAATGACGTCCAACTGGCATCGCCGTCGCCGTCGCCACGTTCGGCGTCACCTCGTCCACCCGCACGGCTACTCCGCCGCCCGGAGCGGTCAGCGCACGGCGGGCAGCGCCAGCAGCTTCCCCATCGCGGCGAGCACCGACGGTTCGACCCGGTAGTAGACCCAGGTGCCACGGCGCTCGGAGGTCAGCAGACCCGCCTCTTTCAGCTTCTTCAGATGGTGGGACACCGTGGGCTGCGAGACACCGACGTCAGAGATGTCGCACACGCACGCCTCCCCGCCCTCGTGCGAGGCCACGGCGGAGAACAGCCGCAGACGCACCGGGTCGCCGAGCGCCTTGAACATCGGGGCGGCCGTGCGCGCCTCCTCGGCGGTCATCGGGCGCTCGGTGAGCGGCGGGCAACACGGTGACACGCCCTGCCCTTCGGCGGGGTCGATCAGCGGCAGCACCTTCGCATTCGACATCTGTCTATGTTCACACACATCGAACCAGCATCACCGACTTCGACATCCATCAATATTGACATCTGTCGATACACGCGCGAGGCTCGACGGCACAGGACGTCGACAGCCGTCGAATCAACGAGCAGGGAGTCGCCGCCGTGAACGCACCCGCCACCACCGATCCGCCCGTCGTCGTGATCGGGGCCGGGCCCAGCGGCCTGGCCGCCGCCGCCCACCTGGTCGACCGGGGCATCGAGCCCCTGGTTCTGGAGGCGGGGGCCACCGCCGGTGCGGCGGTGCGCGGCTGGGCCCATGTGCGGCTGTTCTCCACCTGGGGCGAGGTCGTCGACCGTGCCGCCGAGAAGCTGCTGGCCCCCACCGGCTGGACCCACCCCGACCCGGCCTCGTACCCCTCCGGCGGCGACTGGGCCGAGCGATATCTGCGGCCGCTCGCCCATGCCCTCGGTGAGCGGGTACGCCTCGACTCCCGGGTCACCGGCGTCTCCCGCGCCGGCCGCGACCGGATCGTGGACGCGGACCGGGACCGGCAGCCGTTCGTCGTACGGATCGCCCGCGCCGACGGCAGCGAGGAGCAGGTCCTCGCCCGAGCCGTCATCGACGCGTCCGGCACCTGGGCCACCCCGGGCCCGGCCGGAGCCTGCGGCCTGCCCGCCCTCGGCGAGAAGGCGGCCGCCGACCGGATCAGCTACCGCGTCCCCGACCTCAGGGATCCCGCCGTCCGGGCCCGTTACGCGGGCCGTCGCACCGCCGTCATCGGCTCCGGGGCCTCCGCCTTCACCGCACTCGTCCACCTGGCCGACCTCGCCGGGTCCGGCGGCGACGGCGCGGGGACGAAGGCGGTCTGGGTGGTGCGCCGGGGCATCTCCGGTTCCACCTTCGGCGGCGGGAGCGCCGATCAGCTGCCCGCCCGTGGTGCGCTCGGGCTCGCGGCGAAGGCCGCGGTCGACGAGGGGCACGCGGACGCGGTCACCGGCTTCCGCACCGAGGCGATCGAGCGCGACACCGAGGGCCGCCTCGTCCTGGTCGGCGAGGACGGGCGTCGCCTGGACGCGGTCGACGAAGTCATCGTGCTGACCGGCCTCCGTCCCGATCTGGGCTTCCTCGACGAGCTCCGCCTCCGTCTGGACGAGCGGCTGCGGGCTCCGACCGGGCTGGCTCCGCTGATCGACCCCAACCAGCACTCCTGCGGCACCGTTCGCCCGCACGGCCACCGCGAGCTCTCCCACCCGGAGAAGGGGATCCACCTCGTCGGCATGAAGTCCTACGGCCGCGCCCCGAACTTCCTCGCCATGACCGGATACGAGCAGGTCCGCTCCGTCGCCGCCGCCCTCGCCGGCGACCTCGAAGCCGCCGACCGCGTCGAACTCGCCCTCCCCGAGACCGGGGTCTGCGGCGGTGCCGGGTTCTTCGACACCCCGGCCCCCTCGGCCGCAGCTCTGGCCGTGACCGACGTCCACGCACCGGCGGGCGGCTGCTGCGGCTCATAGCCGGGCCGTACGGCGACTTCCCGGCGTCGACGGAGCCCGGTCGAACCGCCTACGGGACGAGGTCCGTTCGGGCCGGCCGCGCGGAACCGCTCCTGTTCAGGAGCCGGGCGAGCCAGTCGGTGCGGGTCCGGCGGGCCGTGGCCGAGAGGTCCGCCTGCGGATACAGGGCGTCGAACCCGTGGAAGCCGCCTGCCCAGACGTGGAGTTCGGCCTGACCGCCGGCCGCCCAGATCCGGCCGGCGTAGTCGGTGTCCTCGTCCCGGAAGACCTCGGCCGAGCCGGTGTCGATGTAGGTGGTCGGCAGACCTGCCAGGTCCTCGGCCGACGCCGGCGAGATGTACGGGGACACCTCGTCGCCGGTGAGGTCGCCCAGGACGGCACGCCAGCCGAACTCGTTCATCTCGCGGGTCCAGACCCCGGGCCCGCCGGAGTACTGGCGGCTGGAGACGCTGGTGTTGCGGTGGTCGAGCATCGGACAGATCAGCATCTGCCCGGCGATCGCCGGAGTGCCGAGGTCGCGAGCCAGCAGGGAGACACCGGCGGCGAGGCCGCCGCCCGCGCTGGCACCGGCGACGACGATCCGGGCGGGGTCGATGCCCAGTTCCCCGGAGTGCTCGGCGATCCACATCAGCCCTCGGTAGCAGTCGTCGACGAGGGTCGTGCCGGTGGCCTCGGGTGCCAGCCGGTAGTCCACGGAGACCACGACCGCGCCGAACGCGTCGAGCCACTCCAGCGGAATGTCGATCTGCGAGAAGCGGTCGCCCATGACCATCCCGCCGTGCATCCAGTAGACGCAGGGCCTGCCGGTGGTGCGGTCCGTGCTCGCGGGGCTGAAGACCGACAGAGGTACGGCCGCACCGTCCTCGGCGCGCACGGTGGTCTCGCGCCGGACGACCTGCCGATGGGCGAGCAGCGGCTCGACGGGCGTCGAAGGCAGCCGGCGCAGTTGCTCGAGGACTTCCCTGCTGAGCCCGGACATCAGCGGCATGCCGGCGAGCAGCTCACGCAGTTCGGGGTCCAGGGAGGGGCGCGCTGGGTTCATGGTCATCACCTTTCGTGCATCGGAGTGCGGTGATTCCATACAACCCCGCTGACCTGCTGAAACGTTAGAGCGATGCTCGCCGTTGCTTGCACAATCCTCGCCCGCGCGGGAATCCGGTCGGCATGGTGCTGCAATGGACGCATGTGCCTCGACGAACTCCGTACCCTGCTGGCCCGGCATGCCCGCCCCGACTGGGCCACCGCCATCGACGGCGTACTCATCTCGAAGGTCGACCGGCCGGATCCGCCGGCGCCCTCGACGTCCGGCACGGTGCTCGCGGTGATCGCCCAGGGCGCCAAACGCCTCGCGCTGGGCGACCGGGTCTACGAGTACGGCGCCGGGCAGTACCTCGTCGCGTCCGTCGACCTCCCCGTCACCGGTCAGTTCACCCGGGCCGAGCCCGAGCAGCCGGCCCTGGGCTTCGGTCTCACGCTGGAACCGTCCGCCGTCGCCGAACTGCTGCTGCTGGCCGGCCCCGGCGACGTCCCCCGCACCGGCGCCGCACCGTCGGGCATCGCCGTCAGCGACGCCCCGGCCGCGCTGCTCGACGCCGTGGTCCGGCTGCTGCGCCTGCTCGACGAACCCCGCGACCGCGCCGTACTGGCCCCCCTGGTGAAGCGCGAGATCCTGTGGCGCGTGATCACCGGAGAGCAGGGCGCGACGGTACGTCAGCTCGGACTCGCCGACAGCGGCCTGAGCCATGTCTCGCGGGCCGTGCGCTGGATCCGCGAGCACTACGCCGAACCGTTCCGGGTGGAGGACGTGGCACGCAGGTCCGGCATGAGCGTCTCCGCGTTCTACCGCAACTTCCAGGCGGTGACCGCGATGAGCCCCATCCAGTTCCAGAAGCAGATCCGGCTCCAGGAGGCCCGGCTGCTGCTCACCACCGACCCGGGCGATGTCACGGGGGTCGGTCACCGGGTCGGCTACGACAACCCGTCGCAGTTCAGTCGCGAGTATCGCCGCCAGTTCGGTCTGCCGCCGAGCCGGGACGCGGCCCGTCTGCGGGGCGCCGCACCCGGCCCGGCGGTCGCTCTTCCCTGACGAGATCTGCGCAGCGGAGAGGATCGTGCATGCGAGAGCGAGGATAGTTCTACCGTATGCCCAGGTCACAGCAGTTGAATGGAATCAATCGTTCTTCCGCGGAGCAGGAAAGTGTCTGCACCGCATGGATCCCGTCAACTCGCTGAGGAGCTCGGCATGAAGACCGTTCTGATCACTGGCGCATCGTCCGGATACGGACGCGAGACCGCTCTGCACTTCCACGCACAGGGCTGGAACGTCATCGCCACGATGCGCACCCCGCGTGCGGGGATCCTGCCCGAGTCGGACCGGCTCCGCGTCGTCCGGCTCGACGTCACCGACCCCGAGTCCATCACCGCCGCGTTCGAGGCCGCGGGACCGGTCGACGTCCTGGTCAACAACGCGGGCATCCCCTCGATCAGCGTCTTCGAGGGCATGCCCCTGGAGCGGGTACGCGAAGTCTTCGAGACCAACACGTTCGGCGTGATGGCCACGACCCAGGCGGTACTGCCCCAGTTCCGCGAACGCGGCTCCGGCGTGGTGGTCAACGTGACCTCCAGTGTGGTCCTGGGCCATATGCCGCTCTCGGCCGTCTACAAGGCGAGCAAGATGGCCGTCGAGGGATTCACCGCGTCCCTCGCACTCGAGCTCGCGCCCTTCGGCGTACAGGCCAGGACGGTGCAGCCGGGCGCCTGCCTGACGACCGGCTTCGCCGCCAACGCCACGAACGGCGCCTCGCCGGACGAGCTGGTCCCGGCCCCCTACGCGGCGTGGGCGAAGGAGGCCATGGGCGGCTTCACCGGCCAGGGCCTGTTCACCAAGGAGAGCGACGTCGCCGAGACGGTGTGGCGGGCCGTGCACGACACGACCGGACGGCTGCGGTTCCCGGCCGGCCCCGACGCGGTCCGGCTCGCCGAGGCGAAGTGAGCCGGCCGCCGCCCGCCGGGGCCGGGCTCACCGGCGCTGAAGACCGTGGCCGCCCTCCAGGGGTGCCAGTTGCCGGCTGAGCCTGAGTACGTTCTCGATGGCCCGCGGGTCGGCGGCGCCGCGGAAGAGCGGGACGGGCCGGGCCTCCGGGCCGATGAGCAGGCCGGTCCGCCCGTCGAGCGAGGCGTCGGTGGCGGCGAAGACGGACGGCCGGGCGGCCGCCGAGGCGGGGCCCGCGGTGGACCGTTCGAAGGTGCGGCGGACCAGCGGCCACAGTAGGCGCAGCGGCGGGGAGACGATCGTCGGCGAGGTCATGGTGCCGTCCGTCATGCCCGTGGCGGCACCGCCGGGGTCGGCCGCGAAGACGGTCACCCCGGTGCCGCGGAGACGTTCGGCGAGGTGCACGGTGTAGGCCAGGTTGGCGAGCTTGGCCCGGCCGTACCAGTGGAAGCCGTAGTAGCCGCCCGGAGGTTCCACCGCGTCGAAGGTGCGCTTCGCGGCCTTGATCGCGGCGGACGAGACATTGACGATCCGGCTCGGCGCGTCCGCCCGGAGCCGGTCGAGCAGCAATTCGGTCAGCAGATACGGCGAGAGGTGATTCACGGCGAACGATCCCTCGATGCCGTCGACGGTCTGTTGCCGTCGGGCGAACATCGCCCCGACGTTGTTGACCAGCAGCGCCAGCGGTCCTTCGGCCGCCAGCCGCGCGGCCAGCGCCCGGACCTGGTCGAGCGACGCCAGGTCGGCGGCCAGGAACCGTGGTTCGCCTCCGCCGGAGACCGCCGCGATCTCCTCCACGGCGCTCGCGCCCCGCCCGGGGTCACGGCCGACCACCGTGACCGCGAAGCCGCGCCGCGCCAGCCCCTTCGCCGTCTCCAGGCCGATGCCCCCGGTACCCGCCGTCACTACCGCCCGCCGACTCATGGCCACCCCTTCACTCCTTCGCCGCCGCATCGCACATTAAACGGATGAGTATCCGTTTCGGTGAGCGCACGCTAGCACATACGGATAGCTATCCGTTTAGTGTGTGGCGGCACGGGTCCGCAGAGGTGCGAGGTCGCAGACGTACCGCGTACGGCCCCGTCAGCGGGGCGGGCGCAGGCCTTCCAGCAGGACGTCCAGATAGAGGTCCCTGACGCCGCCGCCCCCGGAGCGCACGGCGTGTCCCACGCCGCACAGCAGACGGCGTACGTCCTCGGCGTCGACGGAGCTTCGTACCGCTCCGGACAGGCGGGCGCCGTCCAGCAGGCCCATGACCGTCCCGTCGAGATCGGCCTTCATGTGCGACGTCCGTACGTCGGTGTCGCCCGCGGACTCCAGCACGGCCGCGAAGCCGGGATCGTCCAGCATCCGGTCGAGGGCGAAGCGCAGCAGTCGGCGCAGGCCCGTGAACGGGTCCTCCTCGGCGGCCGCGGCCTGTGCCTCCTCGACCAGTTCGCGAAAGCGGTCCGCCGAGAGGGCCTCCACCAGCGCGTGCCGGTTGGGGAAGTGCCGGTAGACCGTCCCGACGCCCACCCCGGCGAGCCGGGCGACGGCGTTCAGCTGCAGTGTGTTGTCCCCGGCGGCCAACTGCCCGCGGGCAACCTGGAGAATGCGGGCGCGATTGCGTGCCGCATCGGCCCTCAGCTCCTTCTCCTGCCCTGTTCGCGGTGTCACCCACCCAGCATAGGCAGGCGATGAGGGCTCACGGATCGGGCACCGTGATGACCGGGCAACGGGCCCGGTGCAGGAGGCCGTGCACCACGGAACCGACCTTCATCCCGGTGTATCCGCCCTGACCCCGGCGGCCCACCACCATGCCCAGGGCCCGTTCGCCCGCTTCGGCCAGAACCTCGACCGGGGAGCCGATCCGCACCTCGGGGCGCAGCTCCACATCGGGGTACTTCTCCCGCCATCCCGCGAGCGTCTCGGACAGGTGACGGCGCTCGTCGTGGAACAGGGTGTCACCGGAGCTGAGCGTGAACACGGGCGGCTGCCACACGGCTATGGCGTGCAGCGCGCAGCGTCGGAGGTCCGCTTCCTCGAAGGCGAGGGCCAGCGCGGCTCCGGAAGCCTCGCTGCCGTCGACGCCCACCACGAGGTACGGCGGATCCTGGCCGACCTCGTCGCCATCGCCCACGACGACCACCGGGCAGCCCGCCTGGGCGGTGACGGGAACGACCACCGAACCGGAGCTCAGGATCTCCTCCACCCGACGCAGACGCCGGGTCCCCAGAACCACCAGGCGTACCTCACGGGACAGCAGGGCCAGTTGGCGCCCCGGATAGCCGTCCAGGAGCGAGCCGGTCACCTCGGCCTCGGGACTTCGTGCCTGTGCCCACGAGATCGCCTCCGTCAGCGTTCGCCGGCCGTCCTCCTCAAGTCTCCGGTGGTGCGGGCTGTCGTCGGCGTACCGGGTGTCGCCCCGGGGCGGAACGGAGAGGGCGAGGCGGAGCTGAAGTCTCCGGAGCTGCGCCTCGTCGGCCCCCCAGGCCACGGCCGGTTGCCAGCCACCGCGAGGGTCGACGCCCACCACGATCTCCTGACGGGTCTCTGTGCTGTCCATGGCCTGCTCCCGATGTTCGACTCCCCGGCCGAGCACGGCCGCGGCATCCCGGGGCGAGACTCTCCGCACGGACTGCGGCCCGCACGGACGCGGCGGCTCTCTTCCAGGTTTTGGCACCTGCCCCTCCTCGCGAAAGGGGCCGCAGGGGCAAGCAGGGGGCCAAAGGGCCCATGCCGGCGGTCGGCCGCGCCGGAGCGGGGCACGGGCTGAACCGGTCGGGCCCCGGACGGGGCCGTTCGGCCCCTGTGCCCGGTGCGGGCGGTGCCGGAGGGTGATGACAGAAGCCCAACGCGAAGGAGCCGGTCAGACCATGTTCACGATCGAGCAACGCGTCACCTCGGTCATCCCTTCGCTCGTCGAGGAGGCCGCGGCCGCACCGTCCATGCACAACGCGCAACCCTGGAGGTTCGTCCACCGCTCCGGAACCCGTCTTCTCTCGCTGTACGGCGATCCGTACCGTGTGCTGCCGGTCGGCGACCCGGACCACCGGGGTCTGCACATCGGATGCGGTGCGGCGCTGCTGAATCTACGGGTGGCCGCCGCGCATCGCGGGTGGAGTGCCGAGTGCGAGCTTCTGCCCGACCATCGCGACCCGTGGCGCCTCGCCGACATCACGCTGGAGGAGCAGGAGGAGAAGCGGCCCGATCCGGAGGAGTGGGAGGCGTCCGGGATCGCCGGCCGGCGGCTCGCCGATCTGCACCCTGCCGTGAAGCTCCGGCACACCAGCCGCTTTCCGTTCTCGGACGAGCCGATTCCGTCCGAGATCCTGGGCGGGTTGAGCGCGGCCGCGCTGCTGGAAGGGGCGCGGCTGGCCGTTCCCGGAGCCTGGCACACCGGCACCGTGCTGGATCTGGTGCACGACGCGGAACTCTTCGAATCCGCCAGCGATGCCATGCGGGCCGAGATCATCACCTGGACCCGCACGGGCAAGGCCGGGGAGGGCCCGCCCGCCGAGGGCGTTCCCTCGTACGCCTTCGGCCCCCGTCAGCACGGTGCGACCGCCCCGGTACGGGACTTCGACGTACCGGGCGGCTCGCCGGGCCGGACGCCGGCCGTGTTCGAGGAGCGGCCGCAGACAGCCCTGCTGGGAACGGAGGCGGACCTGTCCCCGGACTGGCTGAGGGCGGGGCAGGCCATGGAACGCGTACTCCTTCAGGCCACGGCCGACGGGCTCGCGGCCTCCTTGATCTCGCAGCCTCTGGAGTGGCCCGCGCTTCGCGACCTCACCCGTGACCCGAATTCCAGGATGGGCTACGTCCAGATGATTCTTCGACTCGGCTACGGACCCGCCGGACCGGCCACGCCCAGACGCCCCGTCACGGAGGTCCTGGACATCGTCTGACGCGCTCCGGTTCGACGCGGGCGGCCCAGCCACGGCCCGTACCGGCCGACCGCGCGGCCGCGGGCGGCGGCTGCCGTTTTTGGTGTTGACTATCGTTTTCATATAGCGTTTCCCCACCAACGACGAAGGTGGTCCCATGGCAGTCCCGAAGCGGAAGATGTCCCGCAGCAACACCCGTCACCGCCGCGCCCAGTGGAAAGCGGTGACACCCCAGTTGGTGCCGGTCACCATCGACGGTTCCGTGTACCGGGTGCCGCAGCGGCTGGCGAAGGCCTACAAACGCGGCCTGCTGCGCCCCGAGGGCTGATCCCTCATGACACGCGACCTCCTGCCCGTCACGGTGCTGTCCGGTTTCCTGGGGGCCGGAAAGACCACCCTGCTGAACCATGTCCTCGGCAACCGTGACGGCCTGCGCGTGGCGGTGATCGTCAACGACATGAGCGAGGTCAACATCGACGCGGCGCTGGCCCGCGAGGGCGACGCGTCGCTCTCGCGGACCGAGGAGCGCCT
>MUNB01000423.1 GCA_002154345.1 Streptomyces griseus | reverse complement strand
GGGTCAGGGTCAGCTCGTCCCACGGGCGGGAGGCGACGGGCAGGAGGGTGACCCCGGCGATCGACCAGTCCGACACGAGCGTCCCCGTCGACCGGTACGTCATCTGCGCGCGGACGAGGTCGGTGAGGCCGACGACGTAGCCGGCGGCGACGAGGGAGGACGGCGGCGGGTCGAACTGCGGCACCAGCGGCTCGTCCGGGGTGTCATCCCAGGTGAGCATCGGCGGCGGCAGGACCCCTTCCCAGTGCACCAGGTTCCCGTCGACCCAGGCCCGGAAGACTTCCCCGACCTGCTTCCCGTCGTGGACGACGGGCGCGCCCTTGGCGGCGAAGAACGGGCGGGGCCGGGTGAACGTGACGGGCCGGTCGCGCATGGGCTTGTCGAGGACGGCGGCGACGCCGGTGACGATCACGGGGTGGTCCTTCCGTCCAGGAGCCACCGGGGGCCCGCGGTGAGCAGGTCGAGGGCCGCCTCGGGGGTCAGGCCGGCCCGGTGGGCGAGCGGGCCGAGGTCGTCACCGACGACGCTCCGTACGTGGGCGCGCCGCATGTGCCATTCGATGTCGGCGAGGGACACGGCCGGGAAGCTGTACTGCCGGTGCGGTGGGGCGAGCGTCGTCACGGCGACCCCAGCAGGTCGGCGGGCATCGGCATACGGACCAGGCCCTGCTCGTACAGGCCCTTGACGGCCTGCGCGCGGGCGGCCATGCGGGCGTTGGCCTCGTCGGTGCCGAGGAGGTCGGTCACGAGGCGGGCGCCGACCCGGGCGGCGAGGTCTTCGTCGGTGACGCCCTCGGCGGCCAGGGCGTGGCCGAGCCGGTCGAGGACCGTGCGTAGCCGGTGGGCGGTCGCCGCGTACTCGGGGTCGTGGAGGGCGGCACGGTGCCCGTCGGGGTTCGCGTCGAGGTGGGCTCGGATGAGGCTTTCGCCGTCGAGGAGAGGCATGGGCGCAGTGTGGCACGGCCCGTAACGGACTGGCCACGAGCCGTGGCGGGCCCGTGTGCGACCTGGGGCGGCAGGTCAGAACGTGGGCCGGGTCAGGAAGCCGCTCAGGCGGCGTAGGCGGTCCCACGGCCAGCAGATGAAATGGCCTGCCTTGATCGCTGCGTGCATCGCCGGGTCGTCGGACTGGTGGGCGGCGGCGAGGAGCCGCAGCACGCCGGCGTCCATCGGCTCTGCGGCGGCGTGCACGCAGGACGCCCCGCCGGGGCGGTCTTTCGACGGAGGGCACGTCATCGTGGTGAACGCACCGGAGAACGTGGCGACGACGAGGTCGCAGTGCGGGTGCCCGGGGACGCCCTGGCGGAGTTCGTCGAGGGCGGCGTCATGGCCGGTGTACTCGGTGGGCAGTTCGATGCCCGGGTCATGGGACAGGCACATAGCCGTGTAGCTGCTGCTCATGGGCGGGCACCGTACAGGGCCGACGGCCGGGTCATGGCGGGCCTAGGATCGCCCCCCATGACCCCTGACGAGTTCCAGCGCGAGATGACCGCCGCCCTCCGCTCCCCGGGCGCCGAGACCGTATCGACTGTGCAGATCGAGGACGGCGACGGCCTGCACGTCATGTTCTACGCGCCTGAAGGCGACGACCAGTACGCGGACGGCGGCACGCTGTTCGTGCCGCGCGCCGTCCTCGAAAGCTGACCTACTTCCCGAGCCTCCGCCCGTACATGCTGCCCGCCTGCGTCATCGACCGGCCCAGACCGGACGTCGGGGACGGGGCAGACGGGCGGGGCGCGTGGACGATCGCGCCCTTGTTCGCCTCGGGGATCAGCCCGTACACGAGGATGACCGAGGCGTCGATCCGACCCGGACTGTCCGGGTCGGTGTCCTGCCAGGTCGCCCACTCGTTCTCGAGGTCGGTGAACGCACCGCGCAGTCGGACCCGGTCCTGGACCATCTGCTGCGCCACGGGGGCCGCGCGCAACAGCTTGCCCTGCTTGGCCCGTACGGGGTCGATCAGCGGCATCAGCGCCGTCGGCGGGATCACGCCCTCCCGCTGGAGGGTCTCCCACGACGTCGTGAGCGCCAGCACGGCCATGTCCCGGCCGAAGTTCCACTCGACATAGATCACGCTCGCGTTCGTCTCGTGGGCAAGGAGACAGGCCGTCGTCGACCACTCCGCCGACGACATCGGCCCCGACTGGTCATGGGTGATCCACACCCGCTTGTCGTCACCGAGGAACCCGCCGATCACGCCGGCGGTGTCCCGGCCGCCGCCGGACGGGTCGATCGCCACGGCGACCTTCTGCGGCTCCACTTCCAGGCCGGGGTCGCGGATCATCCGCAGCAGGTCCCTCGACACCAGTGCTCCTTCCGACGGCTGCGGGTCTCCCTGCGCCATGGCGTGCCAGTCCCGCACCGACGACGTGGCCTTGACCTCCGCCCACCAGCCCAGCAGCTTCCGCCGGCTCCTCGTCGGGATCTTCGGGTGCGGCAGCGGGTCACCGTTCTCACGGCCCAACGGGTCCGGGCCGAACTTCGACGGGTTCGCGATGGCGGGGAGGTGAACGACCTTCCACCGGCCGCCCTCCTCCAGCCGCCCTTCCTCCTCCAGTCGGCGCCCGGCCCAGTCGTCCGGGTGCCAACGCGTCTGGATCCCCACCACCGCGTTCCGGTCCGGCTGGAGACGCTTCAACGCGGCCGACGACCACCAGTCGTGGACGTTCTGCCGCGACGCCGGCGACTCGGCATCGGCACGGTCCTTGTGGGGGTCGTCGACGACCAGGACGTTCAGGTCGAACCCGGTGAGCCCAGACCCGATCGACACCGAGCGGACACCGCCGCCGGCCGTCAGCTCGTAGTCGTGCGCCGCCCCCGACCCCGCCAGGATCTCCAGCCCCCACTCCCGGCCGTGCTCGGCGATGTACCGGCGGATCGTCTTCCCCCGCCGGATCGCCAGGTCATCCGAGTACGAGGTGACACCGACGCGGTCCTCGCCGTGGAGGCACAGCCACCAGAACGGGAACCACTCCGCGACCATGGTCGACTTCCCGACCTGCGACGGGGTGAAGATCATCAGCCGGTTGTAGTCGCCCCTCTCCAGCCCCACCAGGGCCTCGCTGATGACCGTGAGGTGCGGGCGGGGCCGGTACTTCGCGTCCAGGCCCCGCGCCAGCGTGGCCGGGTCACGGACGAGGTCACGGCCCACCGCCTCCTGGGCGGCCTGGAGCCGGGCGTACACCTCGACGTCGTCCAGGTGCTCCAGCTCATCCATGACCAGGCCGGCCGTCATGCTCCACCGCCCCCTTCCTCACCGTCGTCGCCCGGGTCGTCGAGCCCTTCGTCTCCGTCGTCGTCCTCGCCGTTGACCGCCCGAAGGCGCCGGTCGACCGACGCCGTCAGGTGAGCGAGCCTCACCCGCCGCTGCTCCGGCGGCATCTCGCCGAACTCGGCCAGGTGTACCGCCAGCGGGCTACCGCCCTGCCCGGTGACCTCGATCGTCGACTTCGGGTCTCCGAACAGGCCGCGCCGGTGCCGCATCACGACGTCCGTGAGCTTGATGAAGTCCGCGTTCGACAGCGAGTTCGCGTCCAGCGTCGTCAGCCGCTGGGCGACCTTCCCGACCGCCGCACCGAGGATCTTCGCGTCGTTCTCGGCTGCTTTCCGCCGCTCCTCGACCCAGCTCGCCTCGTACAGCCGGTCCATGTACCGGTCCCACGCCTCGACCCGGTCACGCCACTTGAAAGCCCCTGCGACCTCGCGCACGTAGCCATAGGCCAGGGACAGACCGTCGCCAGACTTGCGCAGGGTGCGTGTGCGGCCTTGGTCGCGGTAGTGGCAGAACTGTGCGTAGCGCTTCTGGGACTCCCGGGGCTGGCGTTCCCAGGGGTCGATGGCGGGGTCGAGGGTGATCGGTTTGATGTTCGTCATGGGGTGCTGTCCCTACGTGCCGGGGTGTTACGCGGCGGGGGTGTCGAGGTAGGTGCGGGCCCACTGCTCCAGCATCCGGTGGCGGTGCTCGGAGGGGACGTCTCCTCGTGCGACGGCCTGCTGGAGGGCGCGCTCTACGACGGCGGCGGCCTTGGTGGGGATGGCCTCGGTGTGGAACAGGGTGAGGAGGGGGGCCATGCCGTGGTGGCGGGGTTCGCCGGACTCCTTGTCGAGCCAGCCTTCGGTGAGCTGGTCCGCGTTGGCGGTGAACGCCTGGAGGATGACGCCGAGGGCGGTGGCGACGTTCGTGACGTCGTAGCTCTTGGACGCGAGGTCGAGTGCGGCCATGGTCTGGTCGTACTGGCGGAGCTGGGCGACCCATGCGGCGTCGGCGGAGGCGGAGAGGGCGAGGGCGTCCTTGATGACGTCCTGGGCGTCCTTGAGGTCGTCGGGGAGGAACACGATCGCCAACGTCTGGAAGCTCAGGTTGGCCTCGCCGAGGCTGGGGCTGTCGAGCTCGGCGAGGAGTTCCAGGGTGGCGTCGTCGAGGCCGGCGTACTGGCGGAGGTCGAGGTCGTCGATCTTCTCGTACAGGGTCTTGAGGATCGCCGGGTCGTCCTCCCCGGCGATGCTGTTGTGGGACAGCTGGATCGCGAGGCGCTGCGACTCGGTGAGCGGGTCGCTGGTCTCCAGCCAGGTGATCTCGGCGATCCCGGCCTCCATCGCCGCCTTCGTGCGGTGGTTCCCCGAGAGGACGATGCGGTCGCCGGTCTCCACGTCGTGCCACACGAACGGTGTGCTGGTCAGCGCCTCGTCGCGGCGGAGGTTCGAGACGAGCTGCTGGTACTGCTCGTGGCGCATGAAGCGGGCGTTCAGGTCGAGGAGCTTGAGGCCGCGGGGGTCGCCGGTCCGGATGTCGATCTTCACTTCTTCACGTCCTTGCCGTAGCGCTTCTTCCACTCGACGAGGACGTCGGCGAGCGGCTTGCCGGAAAACGGGGCCCCGTACTGGAGCTGGTACTGCTGGGCGTAGTAGGAGTCCGTGGGGTCGATGCCCTTCGCCCAGGCCTCTCCCAGGACGTCTTTCTGATCACGCTTGAGGAGGCGGAGCACGCCGCGGTATTTCATGCTGACGGGGCGCTTCGTGAACGCCGTGGTGGCGAGGGACTGGTACCGGCGGTGCCCGTACCGCCAGGTGAGGAGCTGCGCCTCGCGGCTGATCGAGGCCATGACGATCAGCTTCGACAGCTTCGCGTACCGGCTCGTGGAGACGGGGAAGTCGGACAGCATGTAGACCGTGGGCTGCTGCGGGAGGTGCGCGCCCCAGTTCCCCAGGGTCGGCGCCCACGAGTACGCGAACACCCCGACGAGCTTCTGGTCGACGAGGACCGCGACGCCCAGGGACTCCGACCCGGGCCGGATGTTGGCGTTCATGTACGCCGACCGCAGCGCGGCGAACTGCCCGCCCGAGAGGACGGCGAGGGTGCACTCGCTGCCGATCTCCTCGTCCGCGAGGTGCGGGCCCGGCCACGGTTCGGTGCGCTGCCGCGGTTCGACCAGGCGCATCGGCCCGGAGTTGGCGTAGACGTAGATCGGGATACCGCGGTTCGTCGTCCGCGTCCGGCCCCGGAGGAACGGCTCCAGCTCGGGGACCTCTTCGTTGGTGCCGAGGAGCCAGTGCTCCCGGTCCGTGATCCGCTTGATCAGGTACTCAAGCTCCGGGTCCTCCATGATCGTGAACTCGGGGGGTGTCCACTCGAACATCTCCTCCAGCTTCGCGAAGTCGCGGACGAACGCGGCCCCCGCGCCGTGGAACGGCGGGTAGGACACGACGCCGGCGCCGTCGGGGATCTTGTCGACCCACGTCAGGGCGTCCTCGCAGGCGTACGACTCCAGCTTGAGGACTTCGGCCGCCGCGAGGATCTTCGTCGTGGTCTTCGCGTGGAGGTCGGGCCACTGCTGCTCGTAAGCCCGGCGCATCTTGTCCCAGTACGGGTTCGACTTCTTCCCCATCAGCGGGGCGAGCCGAGTGCACAGCAGCATCGTCGCGAGCTGCTTCTCCGGGGTGGTGTGCTCCTCGGTGATCCACGGGAACTCGGCCAGGGCCGGTTCCGTGAGGACCAGGGGCATGGGGTCGCCGGCGAGGTACCGGCCGATCGCGGTCGAGTACATCAGCACGTCGCAGGAGTGGAGCTTCTTCCCCACCGAGGCGAGGGTCTTCTCCACGGTGAAGTTGCCGCAGCACACGTTGTAGACGTCGGTCACATCAGTCCACAGGGAAACGTGCTCTCTGACGATGCGGCACATATCGGACGGGATTGAGCCATGGAACATCTCGGCGGCTCCAAGGGGGGGCGGGGGGGTCGGGCCGGACGGGCGGGGATCGTAGCCCAAGG
>MUNB01000422.1:21684-23448 GCA_002154345.1 Streptomyces griseus | reverse complement strand
CGGCCAGCCGGGCCCCCTGGAGCACGTTGAGGCCGATGCCGCCGGTGCCGATGACCACGACGCTGTCGCCCCGGTCGACCTTCGCCCGGTTGAGGACCGCGCCGACACCGGTGAGCACCCCGCAGCCGATCAGGGCGGCGGAGGTGAGGGGCAGGTCGGCCGGGATCCTGACGGCCTGGACGGCGCGCACCACCGTACGTTCGGCGAAAGCGGAGTTGGAGGCGAACTGGAACACCGGCTTCCCGCCCCGCGAGAACGGCCGGCCGGGCCGCCCGATCGCCTTGCGGCACATGGTCGGCCTGCCCCGGTCGCACTGGGCGCAGGCCCCGCAGTTGGCGAGGGTGGAGAGCGCGACGTGATCACCGGGCCGTACGTGGCCGACGCCCGGCCCGACCGCCTCCACCACGCCCGCGCCCTCGTGGCCGAGCACGACGGGGACCGGGAAGGGGATCGTGCCGTCGATCACCGACAGATCGCTGTGGCAGAGTCCGGCGGCGGCGACCGCCACCAGCACCTCGCCGGGGCCCGGGTCGCGTATCTCCAGGTCGTCGACGACCTCGGTCCGTGTGCCGTCGAAGACGACGCCTCTCATCTCGGCTCCCTCGGTAGGCCGAGCACCCGCTCGGCGATGATGTTCCGCTGGATCTCGTCGGAGCCGCCGTAGATGGTGTCGGCCCGGCTGAAGAGGAACAGGTGCTGTGCGGGGTGGAGTTCGTACGGTCTCCGCGTCGTCCACGGCTCCGGGCCGACGGCCCCCGCCTCGCCCGCGACCTCCACCGCCAGCTCCCCCAGCCGCTGGTGCCAGCCGCCCCACAGCAGCTTCGCCACGCTGGGCGCGCCCGGGTCGCCGGTGGTGCCGAGGGTGCGCAGGGCGTGGCGGCGCATGGTGTCCAGCTCGGCCCACTGGCGGACGACCCTGGCCCTGATGACCGGGTCGTCCGCGGCCCCGCTCGCCACGGCGGCGGCGACCACCTGCTCCAGCTCCGCGGCGAACCCGACCTGCTGGGCGAGGGTGGAGACCCCGCGCTCCAGGGCGAGGAGGCCCATGGCGACCTGCCAGCCGTTGCCCTCGCCGCCGACGGCCTCGGTGGCCCGCGCCCCGTCGAGGAAGACCTCGTTGAACTCGCTGGTGCCGGTCAGCTGCCGGATCGGCCGCACCTCGATCCGCCCGGGCTGGTCCATCTCCACCAGCAGGAACGACAGCCCGTGGTGGCGGGTGGAGCCGGGGTCGGTCCGGGCGAGGACGAAGCACCAGTCGGCGTCCAGGGCGAGCGAGGTCCAGATCTTCTGCCCGGTCACGGCGTAGCCGCCGGTGCCGTCCGGGGTGGCCGTGGTCCGTATCCCGGCGAGGTCGGAGCCCGCGCCGGGTTCGCTGTACCCCTGGCACCAGAGGGTCTCGCCCCGGGCGACGGGGGGCAGATGGCGGTGCTTCTGCTCCTCGGTGCCGTAGGTGATGAGGGTCGGCGCGAGGAGGTTCTCGCCGATGTGGCCCATCCGGGCGGGGGCTCCGGAGCGGGCGTACTCCTCGGCCCAGACGACCTGTTCGGGGAGGGTGGCGCGGCGGTTGCCGTACGTCTCGCCGTCAGCGCCGGGCCAGCCGATCCCGATCCAGCCGGCCTTCCCCAGCTCGCGTTCCCACGCGCGGGGGTGGGGGGCGGGGGTGTCGGCAAGGCGGCCCGCCAGCCATGCGCGCACCTCGGTACGAAAGTCCATGCTGCCTCCTGTTCCTGGGGGCTCCACCTGTCCAGCCCGTCCGGCGCTTGA
>MUNB01000422.1:0-21583 GCA_002154345.1 Streptomyces griseus | reverse complement strand
CGCTTGAGGACCGGGGTCCGGGGCAGCGCCCCGGGGCTCCGCCCCCAGACCCCCGCTCCTCAATCGCCGGAGGGGCTGGAGTTGCCCCGGTCGTCCCGCGCGGGCACGCCGGAGGGGCTGTATTGGGCGAGCCCGGTCCTCAATCGCCGGACGGGCTTGAGGGTGCGTTCGGCCGGGTCCCCGACTTCGCCGCTGCCGCCATCTCCGCCACCCGCGCCAGCATCGGCATCGGATCCACCCCCACCGTCCCCGGCAGGAAGTCCGCGATCCGTTCCGGGGTCCAGGCCGCCCCCTCCGCGTACCCCGCCCGCAGCTCCCTCGGCTGGGCCCAGACCGCGATCTTCGGGCCCGCGATCGTGTAGACCTGCCCGGTGATCCCCTCCGCCCGCGCCCGCTCGCTCAGCAGATAGACGACCAGCGCCGCCACGTCCTCCGGCTCCCCGATCTCCTTCAGCTCCATCGGCACACCGGCCGACATCCGGGTCCGGGCGACGGGCGCGACCGCGTTGGCCGTGACGCCGTACTTGTGCAGGCCGAGCGCCGCGCTGCGGACCAGCGAGATGATTCCGCCCTTCGCCGCGCTGTAGTTGGCCTGCGAGACGCTGCCCTGGTGGTTGCCGCTGGTGAAGCCGATCAGCGTGCCGCCGCCCTCCTGCTTCCGCATCACCGCCGACGCGGCCCGGAACACCGTGAACGTCCCTTTCAAGTGCGTCGCGAGGACCGGGTCCCACTCCTCCTCCGACATGTTGAACAGCATCCGCTCACGGAGGATCCCGGCCACGCAGACCACCCCGTCGAGCCGCCCGTACTCCGCCAGCGCGGTGTCCACGATCCGTTGCCCGCCCGCCATCGTGGAGATGTCGTCGGCCACCGCGACCGCCTCGCCGCCCGCCGCCTCGATCTCCTTGACGACGGACCGGGCGATCTCGCTGGTGGGTTCGGAGCCCTCGACGGAGACGCCGTAGTCGTTGACGACGACCCGCGCCCCCTCCGCCGCCGCGGCGAGCGCGACCGCCCGCCCGATACCCCGGCCGGCCCCGGTCACGGCGACCACCCTGCCTGCCAAGAAGTTCCCCATGCCCGGCCCCTTCCCGTGATTTCTGACGGACCGTTAGATTTTACGGGCAGTCGGATACCCCGGCACAAGACCCAGGAGGTCCCCATGTCCCTGCCGGCCGCGTTCCACGAGATCGCCAAGCGCGTCAACAACTGGGGCCGCTGGGGAGAGGCCGACGAACTCGGCACGCTGAACCTGATCACCGACGCCGTCGTACGGGAGGCCGTCGGAGCCGTCCGCACCGGCCGCCGGATACCGCTCGCACTGCCGCTCCGGCAGGACGGAGTGCAGAGCGGGCTCATCCCGGGCCGGATCAATCCGCTGCACACGATGGTCCAGATCAACCAGGAGCTCTTCGGCCCCGGTACGGTCGCCACCAGCGACGACGCCGTCACGATGGGGCTCCAGGCGGCCACCCACTGGGACGCGCTGCCCCACGTCTCGCACAGCGGGAAGATCTACAACGGCCGCCCGGCGGACACGGTCACCGCCCACGGCGGGGCCCGGTTCTCCTCCATCGCCGCCGTGGAGCACCTCGTCTCGCGCGGCGTGCTGCTGGACGTGGCCCGCGCCCGGGGCATGGACCGGCTGCCGGGCGATCACGCCGTGACGCCACAGGACCTGGCGGCGGCGGAGGAGTTCGGCGGCGTGACCGTACGGGCCGGGGACATCGTGCTCGTACGGACGGGGCAGGTGCAGCTCGCGCTGGCCGGGGACCGGAACGCGTACGGCTACCCGTCGCCGGGGCTCTCGGTGCGCACGCCCGAGTGGTTCCACGCCCGGGACGTGGCGGCGGTCGCCAACGACACCCTGACCTTCGAGATCTTCCCGCCGGAGATCGAGGACCTGTGGCTGCCGGTGCACGCGCTGCATCTGGTCGAGATGGGCCTGCTCCAGGGCCAGAACTGGAACCTGGAGGCGCTGTCCACAGCGTGTGCGGAGGAGGGCCGGTACGCCTTCCTCCTCACCGCCGCACCGGAGCCGTTCACCGGGGCCACCGGGTCGCCGGTCGCCCCGGTCGCGGTCCTGTAGAGGAGAACGACGAGCGGTTCAGCCCAGGCGGGTCTCAGCCCAGGTGGTCGGTGAAGACGCACGAGGGCGGTTCGCACACCTCGCCGCCGCCCCGGACGACCACCGCGGGCGGCTCCGCGCCCCGCACCGGACCGCTCCGGTCGACCTCGCACCAGATCTGCTTCCCGGCGCCCTCCGGCAGCCAGCCCCAGCGGTCCGCGAGGCCGTCCACCAGCTCCAGGCCCCGCCCGTTGGTGTCCTCGCCCTCCGCGTGCCGCTGGAGCGGCGGGCGGTCGCTGGCGTCGGCGACCTCGACCCGGACGGTCCCGGCCGCACCGGAGGACCCGCCCCCGCCGAAGAGCATCCGCAGCACGGCGGGACAGCCCGTGTGGACGACGGCGTTGGTGACCAGCTCCGAGATCAGCAGGATGAGCGTCTCGGCGAGCGGCTCGTCATCCCCTATCCCGGATCCGACCAGACGCGACCGCGCCCACCTACGGGCCCGCCCCACCTCCGCGGGATCCGGACCGACCTCCAGCTGAACCTGAAGCACCTGCACCGCTCACACCATCCGAACCGGCGGACACATCGCCTCGCGCCTCCTCAGGGTCACGGAACGTGATTCCCTTACGCGACAGCATGGTTGACGTACAGTCACCGCAACAAGCGCTTCGGGCATATTCCAGCGCGAAGGAGTACGCGTGGTGCATACTGTGCGACGCACGCTGCGGAGAGTCGAACAGGAGCGCGCAGAGACTGCGAGAAACGCTCTTCGGGCAGGCCCGGCACATCTCCGGCGAGCGCCCTCGCCCCGGACCGGAGCCGCCGCACAGGCCGCCCCCGGATCGCCCGGTTCCAGAACCACTCGCATCCCACGGAGCGTACCCGAGCCGGGCCCCGACTCCACCCGGTGACGAATCACGCAAAGGACACAAGCCGGTATCGGCACGGCACGGATGCGTTGCGTCACCCTCCGCCCCCTGCTTCCGGGGCCTCCGGGCCGTACGCCGCCGAACTGCCGGGAAGCGGCCGCGCGGCCCCCAGAGCGGCGGCCAGCAGCTCCTCCGCCTCGGCCCCGGTGAGCCAGGAGGCGGCCCGGAGCCAGGCCCGTTTCAGGTGGAGGTGAACATCTGCCTCCCAGGTGAAGCCCATGCCGCCGTGGATCTGGAGGCAGTCGCGGGCGTTGCGTACGGCGGCCTCGTCGGCGAGCAGTTTGGCCGCCGCGATCTCCACCGGATCGCCGGTCAGGGCGGCCGCGTACACGGCGGCGCGGGCCGGTTCGGTGCGGGCGAGCATGTCGGCGCAGAGATGTTTGACCGCCTGGAACGATCCGATGGGCGATCCGAACTGCTCGCGGTCCCCGGCGTGTTGAACGGCCGCCTCGGTGGTCCGGGCGGCGCTGCCGAGCTGTTCGGCGGCGGTGAGCAGCGCGGCCTCGATGCGGAACCGCCCGGCGTGCGCCGGTGTGCGCTCCGTCGCGGCCGGGGCACGTTCCGCGTCCGCCGGCGCCCGGTGCAGCGGTGTGAGCGGGTCCGTCGACCGTACGGGCCGGGCGGCGGCCACGAAGTCCCGCAGCGCCTCCCCGGTGAGCGGCTCCCCGGCGAGGGCGTCGGTACCCACCAGCACCGCGTCCGCCGCCGCCAGGTGCGCCATCGGCAGCCGCCCGTCCACCGCCGTCACCACCGCCTCGCCCTCGGCCGCGCCCTTCACCGGGCCCGCCGCGAGGTGCGTGGCGACCAGCGGGCCCGGGAGCAGCGCCCGGCCCGCCTCCTCGAAGAGCAGCACCGCCTCGGGCAGCCCGAGGCCCACCCCGCCCGCCTCCTCCGGCAGCCGGAGCGCGAAGAACCCGGCCGCGCCCAGTTCCCGCCACAGCGTCCGGTCCAGGGCCCCGCCCCGGTCCACCGCCGCCCGCAGCCGGTCCCGGTCGAACACCGCGCCGAGCAGGTCGCGCATGCCGGACCGCAGGGCCCGCTGGTCGTCCGAGAGCTGGAAGTCCACGGTGGCCTCAGCGCCCCTTCGGCAGGCCGAGGATGCGCTCGGCGACGATGTTCCGCTGGATCTGGGAGGTGCCGGCGGCGATCGTGTAGGAGAGCGAGGAGAGCCGGTCCAGCACCCATTCCCGGTCCAGGTCGAAGGCGTCCGCCGCGCCCAGCGCCTCCGCCGCCGCCTCGTACAGCTCCTGGCGGGCCCCGGAGTAGCGCAGCTTGAAGACCGAGCCGCCGATGCCGGGGACGCCGCCCGTACGCTCCGACTCCGCCACGTTCCGCTGGGTGAGCCGCCACAAAGCCCGGAACTCGGCGTTCAGGCGGCCGAGCCGCCGGCGCAGCACCGGGTCGTCCCAGCGCCCGTTGCGCCGGGCCGCGTCGGCGAGGGCGTCCAGGGTGCGGCGGCAGGCGACGACCTCGCCGACGAAGGCGGTGCCGCGTTCGAAGGAGAGGGTGACCATGGTGACCCGCCAGCCGTCGTTCTCGGCCCCGACCCGGTTGCGTACCGGCACCCGGACCTCGTCGAGGAAGACCTCCGCGAACTCGGTGGACCCGGCGAGCGTGCGCAGCGGCCGGACGGTGATGCCGGGCGCGTCCATCGGCATCGCCAGCCAGCTGATCCCCCGGTGCTTCGGCGCGTCCGGGTCCGTCCGCACCAGCAGCTCGCACCAGTCGGCCACCTCCGCGTGCGAGGTCCAGATCTTCTGCCCGCTGACCACGTAGTCGTCGCCGTCGCGCACCGCCCGTGTCCGCAGCGCGGCCAGGTCGGAGCCCGCGTCCGGTTCGCTGAACCCCTGGCACCAGATCTCGTCGCCGCGCAGCACCGGCGGCAGCCAGCGGGCCCGCTGCCCGGCCGTGCCCTCGGCGGCGATGGTCGGCCCGGCGTGCAGCAGCCCGACGAAGTTCGCGCCGACGTAGGGCGCCCCGGCCTTCTCCGTCTCCTCCAGATAGATCAGGTGCTGGGTCGGGGTGGCGCCCCGCCCGCCCGCGTCGGCCGGCCAGTGCAGGCCCGCGTACCCGGCGTCGTACAGCATCCGCTGCCAGGCGGTGTCGTACGCCCGGCGCGCGGGCCAGTCGTCGGGCGAGGGCTTCGGCGGCAGTCCGGGCAGGACGGCGGCCAGCCACTCCCGCAGCCGCCGCCGGAACTCCTCCTCGGCCTCCGTGTACGCGAGATCCACCGCCGTCCCCGCCTACTTGTCCAGGTCCAGGCCGAGCATGCGGATCGCGTTTCCGCGCATCAGTTTGTGGACGGTCTCCGCGTCCAGTCCCTTGACGTGGTCGAGGGCGACCTCCTTGGTGTGCGGGAAGGTCGAGTCCACGTGCGGGTAGTCGGTCTCGAAGGTGGCGTTGTCGCGGCCGACGACGTCCAGCGCGGAGATGCCGTGCTTGTCGCGGAAGAAGCAGCAGAACATCTGGCGGTAGTAGTACGTGGACGGCGGCTCGGGGATCAGATCGCGCACCCCGCCCCAGGCCCGGTGCTCCTCCCAGACGTCGTCGGCGCGCTCCAGGGCGTACGGGATCCACCCCATCTGGCCCTCGCTGTACGCCAGTTTGAGCGTCGGGAACTTCACCAGCACCCCGCTGAAGAGGAAGTCCATCATCGAGGCCATCGCGTTGTTGAAGGAGAGCGAGGCCTGCACGGCGGGTGGGGCGTCCGGGGAGGCTGCGGGCATCTGGGAGCTGGAGCCGATGTGCATGTTGACGACCGTGCCGGTCTCCTGGCAGACGGCGAAGAACGGGTCCCAGTAGCCGGTGTGGATGGACGGCAGCCCGAGGTAGGTCGGGATCTCGGAGAAGGTGACCGCGCGGACGCCCCTCGCCGCGTTCCGCCGGATCTCCGCGACCGCCAGGCCGATGTCCCAGAGCGGGATGATGCAGAGCGGGATCAGCCGGCCGCCGCTGTCACCGCACCACTCCTCGACCATCCAGTCGTTGTAGGCGCGCACACAGGCGAGGGCGACCTCCTTGTCGTGCGCCTCGGCGAAGGTCTGCCCGCAGAAACGCGGGAAGGTCGGGAAGCAGAGGGAGGCCTCGACGTGGTTGAGGTCCATGTCCTTGAGGCGTTCGGCCGGATCCCAGCAGCCGGGGCGCATCTCGGCCCGGGTGATGCCCTCCAGGGTCATGTCGTCGCGGTCGAAGCCGACGGCGGCGATGTTCCGCTTGTACGGGAACTTCAGGTCCTCGTAGATCCACCAGTCGGTGGGCGGCCCGTCCGGGTCCATCGTGATGACGTACTTCCCGCCCGTGTACGCCAGCTCCCCGATGCCCGCGGTGAGCGGCTGCGGGCCGCGCTCGCGGTACTTCGCGGGCAGCCAGGTGGAGAAGAGGTGCGCGGGCTCGATCACATGGTCGTCGACGCTGACGATCCGAGGCAGTTCCGTGTCCGTCATGGTGTGTGCCGTCCCCTCCGCGCACCCGGGAGCGCCCGGCGAACCCCAGGCCCCGGACGCTTTCTGATGGTCCGTCAGATGCGATTGCGGAACTCAGGCTAGCCCCGCACCCCTGGACCGACAAGGCGCGGAGCCCTACGCTCTGCGCAATATCTGACTGGTCGTCAGTTCGGAGGGATCCCTGTGACCGCCGTGAACGACGTGACCGCGACCGCCCACGCCCTGGGCTCCTCCCGCACCTTCTGGGAGCTGATCGAACGCCGCGCCGCCCTCACCCCGGACCGGCCGGTCCTGCTCCAGGAGGACCGGAGCCTGACCTTCGGCGAGCTGCGGGACCGCGCGGAGCGGGTGGCCGCCGGGCTGTACGGCATGGGCGTACGGGCGGGCAGCGTGGTGGCCTGGCAGCTGCCGACCCGGCTGGAGACGGCCCTGCTCTCCTTCGCCCTGACCCGGCTCGGAGCCGTCCAGAGTCCGGTCATCCCGTTCTACCGGGACCGTGAAGTGCGGTTCGCGCTGCGCGAGTCGGGGGCCGCGTTCTTCGCCGTGCCCGGTGTGTGGCGCGGCTTCGACCACACCGCGATGGCCGAGCGGATCGCCGCCGGACTCCCGGACCCGCCCCGCGTCTTCGAGGCGTACGACGCCCTGCCCGACGGCGACCCGGCGGTCCTGCCGCCCCCGCCGGAACCGGCCTGCGGCGAGGAGGTCCGCTGGATCTACTGGACCTCGGGCACCACCTCCGACCCCAAGGGTGTGCTGCACACCGACCGTTCCCTGATCGCGGGCGGCTCCTGCCTGGCCCACGCGTTGCGGCTCTCGGCGGACGACGTGGGCTCGATGGCGTTCCCGTACGCCCATGTCGCCGGGCCCGACTACACGGTGATGCTGCTGCTGTACGGGTTCCCCGCGGTGATGTTCGAGCAGTTCGCGCTGCCGGACGCGCTGGCGGAGTACCGGCTCCACGGGGTGACCGTGGCGGGCGGCTCGACGGCGTTCTACGCGATGTTCCTGGCCGAGCAGCGCAAGGCCCCGGACCGGCCGCTCATCCCCTCCCTCCGCCTCCTCGCGGGCGGCGGCGCGCCGAAGCCGCCGGAGGTCTACCACGCGGTGGTCCGGGAGATGGGCGTCCAGCTCACCCACGGCTACGGCATGACCGAGGTCCCGATGATCACCATGGGCGCCCCGGACGACACCGCGGAGCACCTGGCCCTGACCGAGGGCCGGCCGCCGCAGGGCATGGAGATCCGGATCACCGACGAGCACGGCAAGCCACTGCCGTACGGAGTGGAGGGCGAGGTGCGGCTGCGCGGGGAGGCGGTCTGCCGGGGCTATCTGGACCCGGCGGCCTCCGCGGCGGCCTTCGACGCGGAGGGGTTCCTGATCACCGGTGACCTGGGCCGGGTCCGGGAGAGCGGGCACCTCACGCTCACCGGGCGGCTGAAGGACATCATCATCCGCAAGGGCGAGAACATCTCCGCCAAGGAGATCGAGGACCTGCTCCACACCCACCCGGCCGTCGCCGACGCGGCGGTGATCGGCCTGCCCGATCCGGAACGCGGCGAGCGCGTCTGCGCGGTGGTCGAACAGCCGCCGGGCGCCCCGCCGTTGACGCTGGCCGAACTCTCGGCCCACCTGCGGGAAGCGGGTCTGTCCGTCCACAAGGTGCCCGAGCGGCTGGAGCTGCTGGACGCTCTGCCCCGCAACGAGACGCTGCGCAAGGTGCTCAAGTACCGGCTGCGGGAACGGTTCGGCGGATGAGCGAGGCGTTACGGGGGCGGTCGCGCCGCCCCCGTAACGCCGGGAGTGGCTACGCGTCCGGCTCGATCACCGTGAAGTACACGGCGAACGCCGCCACCACGTCGCTCTCCGCGACCCGGCCGTCCCGGTCCGTGTCCAGGCTCTGGGCGGCGATGCCCGCGATCTCGGGGCTCGCGCCGAGGACCCGGAGCGCCCGCTCCACCTCCGCGACCGATGCTCTGCCGTCGTTCCCGCCGTCCGCGACCGCGATGACCGCCCGCAGGAACGGCCGGGCGATCTCGGCGAACCGCTCGGGATTGTCCCGGAGCCGCTTCACCGCCCCGCCCACGAACTCCTCGCGGGTGACCCGCTGGTCCCCGTCCACGTCGGCGATGCCCGCCATGCCCTGCCAGAAGGCCTCGGCCCCGGTGTAGAGCGCCTGCCCCTTGTCGCAGCGGGCCGTCGTACCGAACTCGGTGAGCAGACGGGCGGCTGCGGCGTTGAAATCGGCGCGATCGATGTAGCCGTTGCCGTCCTGGTCGAAGGCGGCGAAGCGGTGCGCGATCTTTCGCTCGTACTCTGCGCTGTCCATGCGGGGAGCGTACGACGCCCGGAGCGGTCACGTGTCACCGCGCGGCTCTTCCTGTGTGACAACCTCGCATCGGCGCCCGCGGCTTCAGGCGCTGAGCGGCCTGCACTCCTCGTCGGTGGCCGACAGCGCGTCCGGATAGACGTCGAAGAGCCGGCGCACGCCGAGCGCACCGAGCACCTTGTTGACGTGCGAACCGTCCTCCGCGCCCCGGGCCGGCAGGATCAGCCGCAGCCGGCCGCCGCAGGACTTCATCAGCCGGCGCGAGGCGATCAGCACACCGACGCCGCTGGAGTCGCAGAAGAACACCTCGGACAGATCGAGCACCACATCGTGCTGCCCCTCCGCCACCGCCTCGTGGACGGACTGGCGCACGACGGGTGACGTCACCAGATCGAGTTCGCCGCTCATGCGCAGCACGGTCCAGGAGCCCTGCTCCGCCTCGTCCACCTTCAGCGTCACGCGACTGGACCTCTCGTTCCGGGGCTTCCGGCAAATCCGGAAGTTTCCGTTCCTCCTCGCGGCTGCCCAACCGCGCCTCCATGAAACACCGACGCGCCCGTCCAGGCCCAGGAGGTTTCCGGTGGAAAGGCACAGTTCGGCCTGTTTCCGCTGATCAGAGCGGCCGGGGAGGCATCCGGGCCGAAAATCGACTACCGTCGTCGGCCACGCGTCGCGGAAGGGGAGCGGAAAGGGAGTTGACGCAAAGGCGCGTGCGTCGCACACCGGGCGGACTACATTCGGTCCTCACGGGCACAGGGTGGATCACGGAGCTGGGCAGACAGGCCGGGGGCTGGGGGGTTCATGGCGAAGGACACGGCACCCCGCTGGGACCGCAGGATGCAGCAGAGGCTGGCCCGCGGCGAGGCGGCCGCGCTCGGCGAGCTCTACGACCGGTTCGCGGCCCTCGTCCACAGCCAGGCGCACCGGATGCTCGACGACGAGGACGCCGCCGACCTGGTGACCCGCGAGGTCTTCGCCCAGGTCTGGGAGAACCCCGAGGCGTACGACCCGAAGCAGGGCTCGATGCGCTCCTGGGTGGCCCGTCTCACCCACCGCCGGTCCGTCCAGCGGCTGCGCCGCGCCGCGGCCTCCCGTTACGAGGAGGAGCACGGCGAGGGCACGGCGCCCGACCCGGAGGAGCTGGAGCGGCGGGTGCGCAGCGCCACGGCCGCCGCCCGCGCCGACTACATCGTCTCCTCGATGCCCGCACCGCTGCGGCAGGCCCTGGAGCTGGCGTACATCCAGCGCCGGGACTACCGGCAGACCGCCGTCGATCTCGGGGTCACCGAGGACGAGGCGCGCCGTCGGCTCCGGCTGGGCCTCCAGCTGCTGTCCACCGCGAACGCCCGCCCGCTCGAAGGGTCCTCGCCACCCGGTTACGGACGGGTCCGGTGAGTGGCGACGGACGCGAGAGCGAGGGCGGCGAGGAGGAGGTGCGCGGCGCTCGCCGGATACCGGGACCGCGCGGGGCGGCGGACGACCTCGACCTGGAGTCGGTGCCGCTGCCTCCGCTGCCGCCGCCCGGCGGGAACGCCTCCGGAAGCGCCTCCCGGAACGCCTCCGCCGAGACCGTGCCGGAGCAGGCCGGGGCGGCGGAGGGCCGGGCGGTGCCGGACGATGCGCCGGACCCCTCCGACACGGACGCCCCGGAGCCGCTGATGACCTCCGCCGCCCCGGTCCTCCCGCACCGCGTCCTCCAGGCCCTGCTCGGCGCCTGGGCGCTGTCCGCGTGCTCGGCGGAGGAGACCGCCGCCGTGGAGGACCACCTCACCGCGTGCGCCGCGTGCGCGGACGAGGCGCTGCGGCTGCGGGACGCGGTGGGGCTGCTGCACACCGACGGCTCGCTGGACCTCGATCCGACCCTGCGTACCCGGGTGATCGACGGCTGCCTGGGCCGCCGCCCGGCCAGGATCCCGGTGCCGGAGTGGGCCGCCCCGTACGACGCCGAGACCGCCCGGCTCGACGCGCTGCTCCGGGACATCGGGGACTCCGAGTGGCACGCCCCGGTGCGGCTCCAGTGGTTCGAGGAGGAGCACCACGTCAGCCGCCGGACCACGGTCGCCGGGGTGATCGGCCATCTGCTGGCGGTCGACGGGCTGCTGTCCGCCGCGCTCGGCCTGGACGACCCGCTCGGCGGCGGCGAGGTGCCGCTGGACCCGACCGAGCGCACCGAGACGTACTGGTCGGCCGACGGACCGCCGGCCACCCGGGCCGTCCGCGAGCCCTGGCGGGCGCAGAGCCACGAGCTGATCCGTACGGCGTCCTTCGCCGGGCGGAACGTCGCCGAGACCTCCGTCTCCTACGGGGCCTTCGCACTGCCGCTCCAGGACGCCCTGCTGGAGCGGTCCTTCGAGTGCTGGGTGCACGGCGGGGACATCGCCGACGCCGTCGACTACCCGTACCAGGACCCGTCGGCGGCCCATCTGCACCGGATGATCGACCTGGCGGCCCGGATGCTTCCGGCCGCGCTCGCGAAGCGCCGCCGCGCCGGGCTGGCCGCACCGGCGAAGGACCTCGTCACGGCCGGGGCGCCGGGCCGCTCGCTCCATCTGGAGATCGAGGGCCACGGCGGGGGCGACTGGTACATCGCGCTGGACTCGCCCGCCGCCGTCGGCTCCCCCGAGCGCGCGGTGGCGCAGGTGGCCCTGGACGGGGTCGAGCTGTGCCGGCTCGTCGCGGGCCACATCTCGCCGGTGGAGGCGGCCGCGGGCCAGGAGGGCGACCGCGAGGCCATCCGCGACGTGCTCTTCGCGACGGCCTCGCTCAGCAGGCTCTGAAGGACAGAAGGCCCTACGCGAAGATCACCGTACGGCGGCCGTTGAGCAGGATCCGCCGCTCCGCGTGCCACTTCACCGCGCGCGCCAGCGCCTGGCACTCCACGTCCCGGCCGATGGCGACCAGCTGGTCCGGCGTGACGTCGTGACCGACGCGCTCGACCTCCTGCTCGATGATCGGGCCCTCGTCCAGGTCGGCGGTGACGTAGTGCGCGGTCGCGCCGATCAGCTTCACCCCGCGCGCGTGCGCCTGGTGGTAGGGCTTGGCGCCCTTGAAGCTCGGCAGGAACGAGTGGTGGATGTTGATGATCCGGCCGCTCAGCTGCTTGCACAGGTCGTCGGAGAGGACCTGCATGTAGCGGGCCAGGACGACCAGCTCGACGTCCTCCTCGCGGACCAGCTCCAGCAGCCGCGCCTCGGCCTCCGGCTTGTTGTCCTTCGTCACCGGGAGGTGCCGGAAGGGGATGCCGTACGAGGCGACGAGCTCGGCGAAGTCCGTGTGGTTGGAGACGACGGCCGCGATCTCGACCGGCAGCGCGCCGGTACGGGAGCGGAACAGCAGGTCGTTGAGGCAGTGGCCGAACTTGCTGACCATGAGCACGATCCGCATGCGCTCAGCGGCCCGGTGGATCTGCCACTCCATGCGGAAGGCCTCCCCGATCGCGGCGAAGCTGGCGCGCAGCTTGTCCACGGTGACGGTGGCGTCCGCCGAGAAGTGGACGCGCATGAAGAACAGGCCCGTGTCGTGGTCCCCGAACTGCTGGCTGTCCTCGATGTTGCAGCCGGTCATGAAGAGATAGCTCGACACGGCGTGCACGATGCCCTGTTTGTCGGGGCAGGAGAGCGTGAGGACGTACTGCTCGGTCGCGGCGGCGTCCGAGGTGGCGGAGGGGGCGGGCTGCGGCGCGGTCATCCTCGTAGGGTGCCACACCCGCCGCTCCCTAGGCGGCCCTGGTCATGATGCGGATGACGTCCAGCGAGCGCGGCGGTATGTCCGGATCCTCCGCGTCGTTGGTGGCGAGCATCACATGGGCCTCGCGGGCCGACTGGACGGCCTCGGGCCAGCCGTGGTGCTCCAGATAGGCGGAGACGGGGGCGTCCGCGCCGACCTGGTGCATGATCCGCAGCACCCGCAGGGCGGCGGCGTCCACGGCGGCGGCCTCGGCGGAGTCCCTGAATATGGTGCCGACGTACTTCTCGGCGGACCAGTTGTCGAGCCAGGTGTCCTCGACCAGGCGGTACACGGCGTCGGTGACGTCCCCGTACCCTTCCCGGCCGGCGAGCCAGCACTCGTGGTGGAAGACGGGGTCGGAGAGCATGTGCAGCGCCGAGCGCACGTTGGTGCGCCAGCGCCACCACGGCATGTCAGTGAGCGGCATGCCGCCCATGGTGGAGGAGCGACGGCCGCGACGGGAAGAGTTCTCCGAACCTTGCTGCACGATGTTCGATCGTACGTTCCTTCACACCGCCCCCGCACGGGCCCCCGTAATTCACCTGGACGTCACCGTGCGTTGAGAACGGCACACCGCGCCGTTACCCGGGGCCCGGAAGTGTCCTGGTTCATGACCGGACGGCGACGCCCCACCTTTCCCCGCCCCTTCCCGGGCGTCATCAGTACGGCGGCGGCGGGAGCGGTGCTGCTGTCCGGCTGCGGTGTGCTCCCTGGAGTCTCGGGGGGCTCCAGGGAGCCCGTCACCGTGATGACGTGGGCGCCCGACCGGTCGGACGACATCAACGCGGTGAAGATGTCCGGGGTGCCGGCGATGGCCCAGGCCTACGCCCGCTGGGTCAACGACACCGGCGGCATCGACGGGCGCGAGCTGCGGGTCGTCGTCTGCGACGAGGGCGACACCGCGATCGGCGCCGAGCGGTGCGCGCGGGAGGCCGTCGAGAAGAAGGTGGCCGCCGTCGTCGGTTCGTACAGCCGCCACGGGCAGAGCTTCATGCCCGCGCTGGAGGCGGGCGGCGTCCCGTACATCGGCGGCTACGGCGCCTCCACCGAGGAGTTCAGCAGCTATCTCTCGTACCCGGTCAACGGCGGCCAGCCGGCCCTGCTGGCCGGTCACGGGCGGCAGTTGGGCGGCAGCTGCGAGCGGGTCTCGCTGGTGCGGCCCGACTCGATCGGCGGCGACGGCATGCCGCCGCTCCTGAACAACGGGCTGATGGCCGCCGGCCGGCCCGCCTCCACCGACATCGTGGCCCCCCTGGACGCCACGTCCTACGACGATCAGGCCACGCAGGCGCTGGAGCGGTCCGACGGCAGCTGTGTGACGGCGGTGCTCGGGTCCCGTACGGAGACGTTCTTCGACTCCTTCCGCCGGCTGGAGCCGGACGGCGAGCAGGTCAGGATCTCCTCCGTGCTGGGCAGCGTCAGCCAGCCGCTCATCGACCGCACGGGCGGCCGGAACAGCCCCTTCGAGGGCGCGTACGTCACCGGCTGGTACCCGGACGCGAAGAACGCGCGCTGGACGGAGATGCGCGAGGTGGTCGGGAAGTACGCCTTCGGCGACAACCGCATCGACGTGGACGACACGGCCGTGCAGACGACGTGGATCGCGTACACGGCACTGCGGGCGGCCGTCCGGGCGCTCGGCGACGAGGACGTCACCTCGGGGCGGGTCGTGGCCGCCCTCAACCGGGGCGTCGAGGTGGACACCGGCGGCCTGACGCCGAAGCTCCGCTGGCGCTTCAAGGACCTGGTCGGCACGTTGAGCTACCCGCGCATCGTCAACACGAAGGTGACGTTCCAGGTGGTCCGCGAGGGCCGTCTCACCGCCCAGAAGAAGGGCTTCGTGGACGTCGCCGACGCCCTGACGGACGCCCCGCGCGGCTGAGGTCCGTCGTGGGCCTCCGGGGCGCCCGTCAGAGCCCGTGGGCTCAGAGCTCCACGTAGGTGTGCTTGGTGAGGCCGTACTTCACCGCGATGGCGTTCCACAGCTTGGACGCCTCGCGCTTGGCCTGGGTGGCCACCCCGCTCTGCTGGTTGGCCTTGGCCGTCTCGTTCGTCGACCGGGCCTGGCCGCCCTTGCAGACGGACTTGTTCTTCTTGGCCTGCCGGGCCCAGGTCGCGTAGTGCTCGTCGGCGGCCGCCGAGGCCTTCCACGCCCGGTTCAGCGAGGCGGTCAGCTCGGCGTGCTGCGGAAGCTTGTCGACGGTCAGGCCTTCGAGCCGGGTCACCAGGTCACGGCGCTGCTGGGCGGCGCCCTTGAGATCGGTGTTGGCCTGGTCCAGCTCCTTGCAGGACTTGATCTTCTCGACCGCGCTGATCACCGCGGCCCGGCTGTTGTTGCTGTCGGCCAGCAGCTTGTCCAACGCCTCGGCCTGCGGCTTCGCCGGGTCCGGCGCCGCCTTGGCGGTGGGCTCGGCCCCGGCCGGTGAACTCTGCGCGGCGACCGGCTGCTTGTCGTCCTTGCCGGAGTCGTCGCCGCCGCTCATCAGCGCGCCCGCGCCGAGCCCGATGACGGCGCAGCCGACGACGACCGCGGCGATCAGCGGCACGTGTGCGCCCCGCCGGCGCGGAGCCTCGTCCTGCTGCGGCGGCGGCCCGTCCTGCTCCGCGCGGCCCTGGAGGCCCTGGAGACCGGACTGGTAGCCCCCGGGTGCCTGCGGCGGCAGCGCGCCGCCCTGGGGCTGCTGCTGGGGCGGGTAGCCCTGCTGCTGGTACGGGGACGGGGGCTGCTGCTGGTACGGCTGCGGGGGCTGCTGCCCCGCGTCGAACTGCGGCATCTGCTGGGTGGCGCCCGCCGGTTCCTCCGAACGGAACAGGTTGTCGAACTCCGCGGGCGGCTGCCGGTCCCCCGGCGCGCCCGGCCTGATCCCGTACGGGGCTCCTCCGGGCACCGGGGGTATGTACTGGGTCGCGTCGGCGTCCCCGCCGCCCGGCTGGGGGGCCACGGGGCCGGGGCCGCCCGGGATGGGCGCGATGTACTGCGTGGCGTCCGCGTCACCGCCGGGAACACCGGGAGCCCCCGGACCGCCCGGAACCCCCTGACCGGCCGGCCCGGCCTCCGGCGGCAGCGGCTGCGCGTACGGCTGCGGCGGCTGGGCCTGCTGGTGCGGCTGCTCCTGCTGCCCGTACGGCTGCGGCTGATACGCACCGGGCTGCTGGGACTGCTGCGGCTGCGGCAGGTACCCGCCCGGCTGCTGGGGCTGCTGGTACGCCCCGGGCTGCTGGTACGGCTCCGGGGCACCCGGCGACTGCTGCTGCGCGGGCGGCAGGGGCTGTGCCGGCGGGTAGCCGTAGTGCCCCTGCGCCTGCTGGTCCGGCTGCGGCGGTCCGGCGGACTGCGGCCCCCACTGCCCGCCCCACGGCTGACCGCCCGCGGGCGCGCCCTGCTCGCCCTGCTGTCCGCCCTGCCCGGCCGCGGGCGCACCCGGGGTCCAGGGGGCGCCGCCGTCGGCAGGCAGCACGACACCCTCGTGCGCGGGTCGTGCGGCGGGGAGCTGGTGCTCGCCGCCCTGTCCGCCCTGTCCGCTCTGCGTCACCGGGACTCCTACGTGTGAACCTACGGAATCGTCGGCTCACGCTATCGGGTGGTCGCCCGCCTCCGCCAAGCGCGTGGTGCCCCTCACGACCCCTTCACAGGGCCGGTAACATCCGGCGGCCCGACGACGCTGTTAAGGGGTGGCCGGGCGGCCGGACCGTCGCGGACACGGCCCGGACCGCGTCGGCGACGGCCTTCCCTCAGGCCGCCTGGAGCTCCAGCCGCTCGCCGAACTCCCGTACCGCGGGCTCCTCGGCGAAGGGCGTGAGCCGCTGCTGGAGATCGTCGAGATATTCGGCGCCCCGGCTGGAACGCACCGTCGACAGCAGCTCCATCGCCCGGGTCCCCGTGTGGCACGCCCGCTCCACCTCGCGCTGCTGCACCTGGGCCGAGGCCAGCAGCACCAGCGCGATGCCCCGGCGCCTGGCCCGGGTCTCCGGCAGCGCGGCCAGCGCCTCCTTGGCCCGCCGGGCGGCCGGCTCCGGCTGCCCCAGGTCCCGGTGGCAGTGGGCCAGTTCGTCCGCGAGGTAGCCCGCGTCGAAGTGCCGGATCCAGGCCGGGTCGTCGCCGGAGTCCGGCCCCGCCTGCTCCAGCGCGGCGACCGCCCGCCCCGCCACCGCGTTGCAGGTCCGGGCGTCCCCGAGCAGCGCGTGGCCCCGGGCCTCCGCCGCGTAGAACATCGCCTGGGCGCGGGGGGTGACCTGGCCCCGGGCGCCTTCCTGCGCGGCGCGGGCCAGTTGGGCGATCTCGCGGGGGTTGCCGAGCTGGGCGGCGAGATGGCTCATCGAGGCGGCGAGCACATAGCCGCCGTACGCCCGGTCGCCCGCCGCCTGGGCGAGCCGCAGCGCCTGGATGTAGTAGCGCTGGGCGAGACCGGGCTGGCCGGTGTCGACCGCCATGTAGCCGGCGAGCTCGGTGAGCCGGGCCACCGCGCCGAACAGCTGCCGCCCCACCTGTTCGCGGTACGCGCCCGAAAGCAGCCCGGAGACCACGCTGTTGAGGTAGTGCACGAGCACCGGCCGCACATGGCCGCTGCCGAAGCGGTGGTCGAGGTCGGTCAGCGCGGTGGTCATCGCCCGCACCGCCTCGACGTCGGACATCCCGACCCGGGCCCCCGCCGCCCGCTCGACCTGCGCGTCCGGGCCCGAGATCAGCCAGTCCCGGCTGGGCTCGACCAGCGCGGAGGCGGCGACCGCCGAGCCGGTGAGCAGATCGCGGCGGCCCACGTCGCTGCGCCACAGCTCGCAGACCTGCTCGACGGCCCCGGCGACGGTCGGTGCGTACTGGAGGCCGACGCCGGAGGCCAGGTTCTTGCCGTTGGCCATGCCGATCTCGTCGATCGTGACCGTACGGCCGAGCTTGCGGCCCAGCGCCTCGGCGATGATCCCCGGGGCCCGGCCCCGGGGCTGCTGTCCGCGCAGCCAACGGGCCACGGAGGTCTTGTCGTAGCGCAGGTCGAGACCGCGCTCGGCCCCGACCATGTTCACGCGGCGGGCGAGGCCCGCGTTGGAACAGGCGGCTTCCTGGATGAGCGTCTGGAGCCGTTCGTTGGGCTGGCGGGCTACGAGAGGCCTTGCAGCCATATGTCCCCCTGAAACATCGGTTATGTGCAGTGATCGGTGGAAGGGATCACTGCCCGGCACATACACAAGAAATGCGCATATTCCATCGGCATTCGGTACGGACATGGCGCGTTGCACCGTCGCGGGGGCCCGAGCACGGTCCCGGGCGGCGGTCCTGGAGGTGGTTACCCCTCCTTCGGTGCGACGCCGCACGCGCGCCCCCGCCCATGCACCGATGCGCCCCGCGTGCAGGATCGATGCGCCGGGCCCCGGTTCAGGGCAGGCCGTAACCCCTGGTGACGGCGGGAGTTGTGCTGGACGTGGAAGAGCCCATCGGAGTCACGGAAGCCGCACAGGTCCCTCAGCAGCGGAGCGAGCCGCTGCTCGACGCCGCGGTGCGGTATGCGGAAGAGCGTCACTGGGACGTGTTCCCCGGCACCTGGCTGGAGGCGGTGGGCGGCGCGGAGCGGTGCTCGTGCGGCGACGCCGGCTGCGCCCTGCCCGGGGCCCACGCGGACCGGCCGGACTGGGCGGGCCAGGCGACCGGCAGCGGGGCCGCGGCCCGGCGCATGTGGACCCGGCGGCCCGGCGCCTCGGTACTGCTGCCGACCGGCCGGGCCTTCGACGCGCTGGAGGTGCCGGAGTCCGCGGGCTTCCTGGCGCTGGCCCGGATGGAGCGGATGGACCTGACGCTCGGCCCGGTCACCCGCACTCCGGACCGCCGGATGCTGTTCTTCGTGCTGCCGGGGGCCGCCGCCAAGGCCGCCGAGCTGGTGCGCGCGCTCGGCTGGAACGCCGAGGCGATCGACCTGACGGGCCGCGGCGAGGGCCACTACATCGCCGCCCCGCCCACCCGGTTCGGCGCCCGGGGAGCCGTGCAGTGGGCCCGGAAGCCCACCCACGCCAACCGCTGGCTGCCCGATGTGGACGAGCTGATCAGCCCGCTGGCGTACGCCTGCGCCCGGGAGGCGGCCGACGCCCGCGCCCGCGTTTCGTAGGGCCGGGACCGCCTTTCGTAGGGTGGTCCCCACCACGTGGGGATATCGAAAGGCTGTGCCATGCCGGACCAGGCAGATGCACGAACGAAGACGGACACCGGGACAGAGACGGACACCGCGACGGACGCGGCGACGGACGCGGTGACCGGCGGGGCGCACGAGGTGCGCCCCGCCGTCCGGGTACAGGGGCTGTGGAAGCGGTTCGGGGAACAGGTCGCCGTCGCGGGGATCGATCTGGAGCTGCCCGCGGGCAAGTTCATCGGTCTGGTCGGGCCCAACGGGGCGGGCAAGACGACGACGCTCTCGATGGTCACCGGCCTGCTCCGGCCCGACCAGGGCAGGATCGAGGTCGCCGGCCACGACGTGTGGAAGGACCCGGTCGAGGTGAAGTCCCGGATCGGGGTGCTGCCGGAGGGGCTGCGGCTCTTCGAACGGCTCTCCGGGCGTGAACTGCTCGCGTACAACGGCCGGTTGCGCGGACTGCCCGGCGACGAGGTGGACAAGCGGGCCACCCAGCTGCTGGACGTGCTGGATCTCGCGGGGGCGCAGCACAAGCTGGTCGTGGACTACTCCACCGGTATGCGGAAGAAGATCGGGCTCGCGGCAGCGCTGCTCCACAACCCCGAAGTGCTGTTCCTGGACGAGCCGTTCGAGGGCGTCGACCCGGTCTCGGCGCAGACGATCCGCGGCGTGCTGGAGCGCTACACCCGGTCCGGGGCGACCGTGGTCTTCTCCAGCCATGTGATGGAGCTGGTCGAGTCGCTGTGCGACTGGGTCGCGGTGATGGCGGCGGGCCGGATCAAGGCGCGGGGCACGCTGGCCGAGGTGCGCGGCGACGCCCCCTCGCTGCAGAACGCCTTCCTCGAACTGGTCGGCGCGGGCGGCCGGGACAACGGCGACTCCCTCGACTGGCTGGGCGGCGCCCGATGAGCGTGCTGGACGCCCCGGTCACCGCGGCCGCCCCGGCCGCGCCGACGACGGGCCTGACCCCGGTCTTCGTACGGCTCAAGCTGACGCTGCTGCGCAACGGGCTGCGGCAGTCGTCCGGGCGCAGGGCGGCGTTCATCGCCTCGCTCGTCGTCAGCCTGCTGCTCGCCGCCGGCCAGGTGCTCGGTCTGGTGCTGCTGCGCGGCAACGAGCACGCGGGCACGGTCGTGGTGCTGCTCACGGGGGTGGTGGCGCTCGGCTGGGCGGTGCTGCCGCTGTTCTTCCCGAGCGGTGACGACACGCTCGACCCGACCCGGCTGGTGATGCTGCCGCTGCGGCCCGAGCCGCTGGTCCGGGCGCTGCTGGTGTCCTCGATGGTCGGCATCGGCCCGCTGTTCACCCTGTGTCTGGTGGTCGGCTCGGTCCTGGCGCTGGCGCACGGGGCGGCGGGGGTGGTGTTCGCGGTGCTCGCGGCCCCGCTGACGATGCTGCTGTGCGTGGCGCTGTCGCGGGCGGTGGCCACGGCCAACGTACGGCTGCTGAACTCCCGCAAGGGCCGCGACCTCGCGGTGCTCAGCGGGCTGGTGATCGCGGTGGGCATCCAGTTCGTCAACTTCGGCGCGCAGCGGCTCGGTCAGGCGGGCGGGCTCTCCACGCTGGACCCGGCGGCGGACGTGGTGCGCTGGCTGCCCGGGGCTTCGGCGGTGGCGTCGGTGGATTCGGCGTCGGACGGTGCGTACGGGATCGCCGTCGTCCAGCTCCTGATCACGGTCGCCGCCCTGGTGGCACTGATGTGGATGTGGCGGCGGAGCTTGGTGAAGCTGATGACCGCGCCGGACGGTTCGACCCTGGCCGCGGCGGAGCCGAGCCGTGAGAAGGACTCCGGCCGGGGCGGTCTGTCGGCGCTGCTGCCGGAGGGCCGCACGGCGACGGTGATGCAGCGCAGTCTGCGGTACGTGGCACGGGACCCGAAGACCAAGGCGGCCTGGGTGACGGCGCTGGCGGTCGGGGCGATCGTGCCGCTGCTCAACGCCGTCCAGGGCACCGGCTCGGTCTACTTCGCGTGCTTCGCCGCCGGAATGCTCGGCATGCAGATGTACAACCAGTTCGGCCAGGACACCTCGGCCTTCTGGATGGTGGCGCTGACGATCTCCTCGCCCCGGGACGCGTACGTCGAACTGCGGGCGCGGGCGCTCGTCCTGCTGCTGCTCACCCTGCCGTTCACGCTGGTCGTGTGTGTGGTGACGGCGGCGATGATCGGCGACTGGCGGTCGCTGCCGGGCGCGCTGGGCCTGTCGTTCGCGCTGCTGAGCTCGATGGTGGCGACGGGCGCGGTGGCCTCGGCGCTGTTCCCGTACTCGATTCCGCAGGAGGGCGCGTTCAAGAACGTGGTGCCGGGGCAGGGCGGTCTGGCCTGGATCTCGATCCTCGGCGGCATGCTGGCCGCCGCGCTGCTGGCGTCGCCGGTGATCGCGGCGACGGTCTGGATGCACCTCTCGGACCACCATGACGCGCTGTGGTTCATGGTGCCGGGCGGGCTGGCCTACGGGGCGCTCATCGGGTGGGCGGGGCTGAAGGTCGCCGCGCCGCGCACGGCGGCGCGGCTGCCGGAGATCCTGGCGGCGGTCAGCAAGGGCTGAGCCGCCGCCCTCGGGGAGGAGTGCGGGCCGGGGGCTACGGCGAGACCGGTTCGCGGTCGTCGCGGTTGTCCTCGGCGAGCTGCTCCAGGAAGGGTTCGACCGCGGCCCGCCAGCCCTCGGGCTGGTCGTAGTGGACGAGGTGGCCCGCGTCCGCCACCTCCGCGTACTGGCCGCGCGGCAGGACGCGGACCATCTCCTGGGCCTCGGCCCGGCCCAGCTCACCGTCGAGGCCGCGCAGCACCAGTGCGGGGCACCGGACCTGGGCCAGCTCCTCCCAGTGGGCGTCGAAGACCCAGGTGGCGCGGGAGCGGAGCATCTGGCGGCGGGAGAAGACCGGGCGCCAGCCGTCCTCGCTCTCGGCCATCACCTCGGCGTAGAACTCGCCGCGCGAGGGGTTCGGCCGCTCCACCCAGGGGTCGTCCTCGCCGA
>MUNB01000421.1 GCA_002154345.1 Streptomyces griseus | reverse complement strand
CACTATGTCCAACGCGTGACGCTCCGTGAAGTTCCGGGTTACCGCAGGGATTTCAAAGAAAAGCGCAGGTCAGAGGGCTAGGCGGCGAACAGGTCGAGCTGGCGCGGCTGCCGCCGGTGCCAGTCGTGGGTGCGGAGCGGACCGCCGGCGTAGCCGGGGACGTACACGAGGCAGGTCCGGACGCTGGTCCCGCTGACCGCGAAGCTGTCCTCCGGCAGGGGTTCGATCTCGCCGTCGACCTCCTCGACCATGGCGCGGAACTGGGTGCTCGCGCGGTCGCCCCACCAGCGCAGCCCGTCGCTCATGACGGCGACCAGGATCCCGTCGTCCTTCATGTGCGAGATCCCGTGGAGGATGTGGTCGAGGCCCGTCTTGAACGGCGGGTTCATCACCACCCGGTCGAAGCCCTCCTCGTACTCCAGCGGGTCCGTGGCGAGGAAGTCGGTGGCGTAGACCCGGCGGCAGTCGCCCTGCTCGCGCAGGATGTCCGCGCGCCGCTCGTCGACCTCGACGGCGTCGACCACGCCGCCGCGCCGGGCGANNCCGGCGCCCGCCGAGGGTTCCAGTACGGTCATCCCCGGGTAGATCCCGGCCAGGTCGCAGACCTGCATGACCAGCTGGTGCGGGGTGGGGAACCAGCCGGTCTCGTAGCGGGTGGGGTACTCGCCGGCCGCGATGCACTGGCGCATGTGCTCCTCGATCCGGTGCGGGAAGACGTGCGCCCGTACCGCGTTCCGGCCGTCCCACCGGCCGCCCATCTCCTTGAGGATCACGTTCAGCTGCTGCCAGACTCCGAGGTCGAACTGGAACGGGGTGTGCACCCGGTCGCCGCGGATCTCGGTGCGGGGGTCGGCGAGGACGGTCAGGACGCTGTCGGGGAATCGCATGGTGGGGGCTCCTTCGGTCGCTGCTGGGTGGTCGGGGGTGCTGGCCGGGGCCTAAAACCCGTGGGTGCCGCTGTTACGGCCTCGTTTGGCCTGGGGGTGGGTGGGGTTGGGGGCCGTTTTCGCCCCCAACCCCACCCGTTGTTGGGTTGGTCACTATGTGACTGGCGTGCAGAGGTCAGGCGGCCTCGGCGATGTCCTCCGGGT
>MUNB01000420.1 GCA_002154345.1 Streptomyces griseus | reverse complement strand
GCTCCAGGGGAACAGCCGGTCCGGGCTCATGACCGGCTGTTCCCCTGGAGCGTCATGGGGATGGTGTTCCAGGGCGGGGCGCTGTTCCTGCTGGCGTTGCGCGTCCCGCTGCGCCGTGCGACGGGAGCACTGGCCCTCACGCTGCTGGCGGGCATGGCCCTCACGTTGCACCAGACCCAGCGGCACAACCTCGACCTGGACCGCTCCGCACCGGTGTTCGTCGTCGCCCTGGTCCTCGGCGCGGCATTGCGCAGCCTGCGCCTTGCTCGCAAAGACCTTGTCGTCCAGGCCGAGTTGACCGCCGAGGAGCGGGCCCGGCGCACCTTGCTGGAGGAGCGCAACCGGATCGCCCGGGAGCTGCACGACGTGGTCGCCCATCACATGTCGGTGATCTCCATCCAGGCGCAGGTCGCCCCGCATCTGGTGGAGCACCCCACCGAGGAGCTGCGGGAGAATCTGACCGGCATCCGCGAGAACGCCCTGGAAGCGCTGGCCGAACTGCGCCGGGTGCTGGGCGTCCTGCGCTCGGAGGACGCGCCCGCGCAGAGTGCGCGGCACGCCCCGCAGCCGGATCTCGACGGGATCGACGCGCTCCTCGCCACCGTGCGTTCCGCCGGTCTCGCCGTCACCGTCTCGACCACCGGCGCACCCCGCCCGCTCTCGCCGGGCGTCGAGCTGTCCGCGTACCGCATCGTGCAGGAGGCCCTGAGCAACGTGATGCGCCACGCGCCCGGGGCGAGCGCCGAGGTGGTGATCGGCCACCGGTCCACCGGGCTGACCGTCCGGGTCGTCAACTCCCCGCCCGACCGGCCGGCCACCCCCTCCGCCGGTGTCCGGCACGGTCTGCTGGGCATGCGCGAGCGCGCCGCGATGCTCGGCGGTGAGCTGGCCACCGGACCGACCCCCGACGGAGGCTGGGAAGTCACCGCGATCCTGCCCGCCGTCACCGGGACGACCGAGCCGGACACGACGACCGAGGACACCCCATGACCCCGCCCATCCGTGCCGTGATCGCCGACGACCAGATGATGGTCCGCCAGGGCTTCACGGTCCTGCTGAACGCCGAGCCGGACATCGAGGTCGTCGGCCAGGCCGTGAACGGGCTCGACGCGATCGACAAGGTCGCCGAACTCGCCCCGGACATCGTCCTGATGGACATTCGGATGCCCGAGCTGGGCGGCATCGAGGCGACCCGGCGGATCACCTCTCCCGAAGGCTCGACGGTGAAAGTCCTCGTCCTCACCACCTTCGATCTCGACGAGTACGTCTACGAGGCGCTGCGCGCGGGCGCCTCCGGCTTTCTGCTGAAGGACGCCTCCGCCGATGAACTCGCCCATGCCGTACGGGTGGTGGCGGCGGGCGACGCGCTGCTCTCGCCCAACATCACCAAGCGGCTGATCGTGGAGTTCTCGCGGACGGCCGGTGCCCCGCGCCCGCCGCTCAAGGCGCGGATCGGTGATCTGACCGAGCGCGAGACGGAGGTGCTGTCGCTGATCGCGGGCGGCCTGTCGAACGCGGAGATCGCCCGGGAGCTGATCGTCGCCGAGCAGACGGTGAAGACCCATGTGGGCCGCATCCTGGTCAAGTTGGGTGTCCGCGACCGGACCCAGGCGGCGGTGTTCGCGTACGAGTCGGGGCTGGTGCGCCCGGCGGGCCTCTGACCACCCGGGCCGGGCGCGGGGCCCGTTTCGTAGGATCGGCTCCGTGACAACGGGGAACGGGGCAGGAACAGAGAGCGGCGGAGCGGTGGCGCCCACCGGGATCGAGCGCGCGCTGGCCGCCGCGGTCGCGGGCGGCAGCGCCGAGGCGGTGGTGGAGGTGCTCGCGCGGACCCGGCTGTACGTCCTCGTCGCCCGGCTGCACGCGGACATCCCGGGCTGGACGGCCCCGCTGCCCACGATCCGCGACGAGGCCACCCGGCGGACCTGCGTCCCGGTCCTGACGCCGGGGGTGCTGCCGCCCTGGCATCCGGAGTGGGTGTTCCGCGCGGTGAGCCTCGGCGAGCTGGCCCGGACCTGGCCGTACGACGTGCGCCGGCTCGCGGTGAACCACGGCACCCCGTTCGCGGTGACGGTCGACGCCCGGCCCAAGCACCTGAAGGCCTGGCTGAAGGCCGACGAGCACTCCGGCGGGCCCGAGCACGGGGTGCTGCTCACCGACGACGGCGGTCCGCTGCACGGCCCGCTCGCCCACGGGCTGGCGCTCGGCGCCCATCTGGCCGTCACCAACGGCCTGATCTGGAACCGGCTGGGCGCCGTCTACGAGGACTACGCGACCGACCGGGCCCGGCTGCGCAGCCCGTGGGGCGTCCCGCACCGCGCCGAGTACCGCGACCGTCTCGCGTCGCTGATGAAGAACCAGCTGGTCGGGCGCGCCCAGGAGGCCGTCCTGCGCACCCGGCACACGCTGGCCGCCCGGCTGGGCCGTACGCCGGCGCGCGAGGAGTGGTCCGAGGCGGTGGCCCGTGCCGTAGCCGCGCGCGACGCCGGGGACCGGGCGCTGGCGGAACGGTCGCTGCACCACATCGCCCGGTACGAGGACCGGCTCCGGGCCGACGGCGCGCTGGCCCCGGACGGCCGCGTGGACACCCTGGCCGCCTTCGACCTCGGCCGGGCGGTCAACGTCGTACGGCTCGCGCTCGGCGCCCGGTACGGCGATCCGCACGAGGCCGAGCAGGACGTGCTGCGCCTCGGCGAACTGGCCCGGGGCGCCTACTCCTCGTGGGCGGACTTCTCCCTCGGCTACCTCATGGCCCGTATCGTCCACCGGGCCGAGGACGACGGCCCTCAGGCGGCGGAGTCCACGTACCGGCAGTCGCTCGCCGAGCACCGCACCCTGCTCCAGGACCCCACCAGCCCCTACCGGAACATCGCGTGGTCATGAACCCGATCCACCCGAACCAGCCGCCCCACTATCCGGCGGCCCCGGCTCCCCCGGCTGCCTGGGTTCCGCCGTCCGAGACCGAGCAGCTCCTGCACGAGGCGGCGCTGCGCGGCGACGGGCGGGCCCAACTGGCCGCCCTGGCCGGGGCCGAGCTGTACATCCCGGCCCCGCGCGCCGAGGTGGACGCGAGTCCGGACACCATCACCTGGCGCGCCCACCACGACCCGTCGGGCTTCGTCTGCCGGCCGGTGCTCACCCGGGGCATGCTGCCCGCGTGGCATCCGGACTGGGTCTTCCACGGGGTCTCGCTGCGCTGGGCCGCCGAGTTCGGGTGGTCCGACCCCCGCATGTTCCTCGGGGTGAACGTGGGCACGCCCGGCCAGCTGCTGCTGCCGACGGCCCCGACGGACCTGGCGCTGTGGCAGCGCGCCTACGCGGAGAACGACCGCCTCCGCGAGAACCGGCTGCTCGCGCTGCGCCACGGCGCGCTGCACGGACCGTTGGCGTACGGGCTGGCCTGCGGGGCGCATCTGGCGATCGGGAACGCGGTGCCGTGGAACGAGGTCGGCACGGTCTACCGCGAGTACACCACCGAGCGCGAGCTGCTGCGCGAGTCCTGGGGCATCACCGACCACGCGGAGTGGCGCAAGCAGCTGGACGCGCTGCTGGAGGCCGGCAACAGCCCGCCGGAGCCGGACTTCGTGCTGCGTACCCGCGACCAGCTGGCGTCCGCGCTGGGCGAGTTGCCCTCGGCCGACCTGTGGCGCGAGACCGCGGCGGGCCACGCCCAGGACCTGGGGGCGGACTCCGGCACGGTGAAGGGCATCGAGGAGCTGGTGCGCCGGATCATGCGGTACGAGGCCCGGTTCCGCGCGGACGGGCTGCTGCCGCCGGACGGCCGGGTGCACACGACGGTCGCCTACGACTACGGGCGGGCGGTGAACCTGGCGCGCTGGGGGCTGGCGGCGCGTTACTGCGCCCCCGCCGACGCGGAGCAGGCGATCGTCTACGCGGGGGCGCTGAGCAAGTCGGCCCACCGGTCCTGGGAGGAGTTCTCGGCGGGCTACTCGCTGGGGCGGGTGCTGCGGTTCGACGGGGAGGAGTACGGGCCGTTCTACGAGAAGAACGTCGTCGCCCACCGTCTGCTGGCGGAGAGCGAGGGCAGCCCGTGGCGGCACATCCCGTGGCGGTGAGACGGGGTCTGCCGGTCAGCCGCCGGGCAGCAGGTGGCGGTAGCTGTCCGGGTTCTCCACCAGGAACTCCGCGAAGCTCGTGGCCGGGTGGCCGGTGAGCGTGGGCACCGCGTCGGAGACGGCGGCCAGTTCGCCCTCGGCGATGGCCTCGTACGAGGTGACCCAGCCCGCCACTTCCCAGTCCTCGGCCCCGTAGCCGGCCCGCGACGCGTAGGCCTCCTCGCGGGTCTCGGGGACGTAGACGACGGGGCGTCCAGTGACGCGGCTCAGCTCCTCGGCCGCCTCGGCGAGGGTGAACGCCTCCGGTCCGGTGAGGTCGTAGACCCGGCCGTCGTGGTCCGTGCCCTCGTCCAGCAGCACGGCCGCCGCCGCGTCGGCGATGTCCTCGTGGGCGACGGCCGCCACCCGCCCGTCGCCGCCGGGCCCGCGCAGCACGCCGTCGGTCCCGGTCATGGCGGGGAGCCCGGCCAGATACCAGTTGTCGCGCAGGAAGGTGTGGCGCACCTCGGCCGTTCGGATGTGGGCCTCGGTGGCCCAGTGGTCGCGGGCGAAGGTGAACGTGGCGTCGGGCGCGGCCCCTTGGAAGGACACGTACACGATCCGCTCCACGCCCACCGCCACGGCGGCCTCGATCGCGGTGGTGTGCTCGCGCACCCGGGAGGGGCTTTCGTGGGCGGAGACCAGGAACAGGGTGTGGGCCCCGTCGAGGGCCCGGCGCATCGCCTCCCCGTCGCCGTAGGGGGCGGCGGGCGCATGGTCGGCGCCGGGCACGTCGGGCAGGCGGGCGGGGTCGCGGCCGAGGAGCCGTACGGGTACGCCGGTCCGGGCGAGCCGCCGGGCGACCCGGCCGCCGACCGCTCCGC
>MUNB01000042.1 GCA_002154345.1 Streptomyces griseus | reverse complement strand
GCGTGCCACCGCGACCTACCCCGCCCTGGCCCACCTCCACGACCTGGAACACGCCCTCACCGAACTCGTCAGCCCGCTCAACCACGCCCCTTACACGGCGTCCGCAAACGCGTAAAGTTCGGAGTCAGCCCCGACCCCTCGCGTTGTGCAATGAAGGGTGCTGCGGCACGCAGCTCTCCACCGCCTAAGTGGCTGTTGTCTTTCCGGGCTTGAGGGCTGCGGTTCCGCTGTTCAGGCACAGGGTCGGCGGTCTCGGGGAGTGGTGACGTGTCGTGTCGTCGCTCTGCTGGAGGTCGGATGCCGTCGGTAGTGGGGCTGCTGGAACAGCGTGAGCTGACCGCTCGCCATCGTGTGGACGCACTGAGGGAGGAGGCGGACCGTATCCAGGCCGAGCCGGCAGCGGGCCGCTTCACGCTCGCGAAGGCAGTCGCCGGGCCAGGCGGCGGGTCATGAGCAGGTTCATTGACCAGTGGACCATTGCCTCCGCGCTGCCGGTGGACCGTTCGAAGTCCCGCGCGAGGCGGCGACTTCGCATCAGGTGGACGAAGAACCGCTCGACGATCCACCGCTTGGGCAGCACGACGAAGCCGCGCATGTCGTCACTGCGCCTGACGATGGCCAGGACCAGGGCAAGAACGGCCCGGCAGCGCTCGACGAGGCTGCCGGTGTAGTCGCCGTCGGCCCAGACCAGCGCCAGCCGGTGGCGCGCGGCGGCGACCTGGGCGAGCAGAACCTGCGCGGCGGCGCGGTCGCCGATGTCCGCGGCGGTGACCATCACCCCCAGCAGCAGGCCGAGGGTGTCCACCACGGCGTGCCGCGTGCGGCCGTTGATCAGCTTGCCGCCGTCGAAGCCTCGGCTGTCGGCCCCGACGACGGCGTCCGCCTTGACGGACTGGGAGTCGATCACACCCGCGCTCGGCTCCGGCTCCCGCCCGGCCTGCTCGCGGACCTTGTGGTGGAGCCGGTCGTGGAAGTCCTTGACCAGACCATGGTCGCGCCTGCGGCGAAGAACGCGTAGACCCGGTCCCACGGCGGGAAGTCGGCCGGTATGGCCCGCCACTTCGTTCCGTTGTCGACGAGGTAGCGGACTGCGTCCAAGATCGTGCGGTGGCAGTACGCCTCCGGATGCCGGCCCCGCCCGCGCAGCCAGCCCGGCATCGGCAGCAGCGGCCTCACCACCGCCCACTCCGCATCGGACATTTCGGTGGGGTAGCGGCGCTCGCGTACCCCGTTGTCACCAGCATTTCCGAACTGGTGGGCCAGGCAATCACACGAGTGGGTGACCGCGCTGGACTCCGCCGCCGCAACTGCGAAAAACTGCGGCAACAGGGCCTCCTGGAACACTCGCTGGCGTAGACACCTCCGAGCTACCACGAGGCCCTGCTTCCATGCCGGCACCGACCGCGATCACCCGATCGAGACTCCCGCTCGACGGGAGATCCCGGCCGCCCGGCCTCGCGAACACGAAATTGTGGGGCACCGCCGAGCTGCCCGGGGCTAGGTTGGCGCGGTGCATCCGATCCGGTTTGAGGCTTCTACGACAGACGGCGTCCATCTCTTCCACTACCTCCCGGGCGATGACCTGGCGGTGACTCGGCACTGGCCTGGCCTTTGGCAGGAATGGCCTGAGGAGGGGACGCCGTACACCGAGTGGGCGGTGAACAACAACAACATGGAGGAAGTCGCCGTCTATGTGGGCCTGGTGTGGCAGCTGACGGCGGGCCTGGACCGCTATGCGATCCCGACCTACTACTGCGACGGCGCCGAGCGTTTCCTGGAGCAAAAGCCGATGCTGGTGAGCTGGGAGTACGAGGTCGACGCCGAAGCGCCGACCGTCACCACACGGGACAAGGGGTTCGTACCTGGTTGTACGGCAAAGCCCCTTCGGGCGGAGCCGGACAACGCTGGTCGTGCGGGCTTGTTCCGGTTGTTCACGCCTCGCGACCTGGTATCCGCGCTTCACGCGGTGATCTTCGACGCCTCGTCGGAGATCACGGTCTTCGCGGTCGCCCCCGGGCCAGAACGTCTCCAGCGTCTGGTGAGCGCGTTGAGCGGCCCAACTCCCCCGACTCTGGCCGATGTCCTCGAGGAGGAAGGGGTGTTCGTGGACCTGACGATCGGTTCGGATTTCGGCTACTACGACTCGATCACGGTGGCGTCGCGCGCCGATCTGCGGCACCGAGTCGATGACCTGGCTGCCGACTCTGCGCGCAGGATCTCGGCTTATGAACTGCGCTTGGACGATCTCGCGACTGTTCCGGACTTCCTCCGGGCGATGCCGGAGCTTGCCGGTGTGGTCTTGGACGTTCCCTGAGCCCTCGATCGCTCGATCGAGACCCCGTTCGATCGGAAAGCCGCTTGATCGGTACGACGACAGCTTCTTACCCTCCGGTGACAGTTGATCAGCCGTCAACTCTGAAAAGATGTAGACCCTGCGCAGAAACTACGGTCCCTTCTGCACACCACCAGGCGCCGGCTGTGCCGGGGACCTGGGAGTAAGGCAGGCCAGGTACTCGTCCATCCCCAGCAGAGCAGTTGCCGCAGGCTCCCTTCCCCCGGCTGGACGATCCCAGCTCATCATCCACGCCGCCGCGTCTCGGCGTCATGAAGGATCAGCCGCTTCAAGCCTCCTTCCCGGGACTCCGCAGTGTCTCCGTAGTCGAAACTGTGCGTGAACTCCGCATGAGGGAAGACCTGCTGCATCCAGACGGAGCAGTATGGACCCGCATGAGGCAGGGTTCCAACTCGCAGTGAACCCACCGCACCTGACCGGGCTCCACCCCCTCAGCGGACAGACGCCGCCACAAGGCCTCCTCCGGATGCGGCCTGCAGACCCCCGCAACCTCGGTGACGACCTGCTTGGCACCAGAATCGTCGACGTACTCGAACGCCGCGGAGAACGGGAAATCCAGTGAGTGCCGGAGGTCGTCGAGCACCCGCGGCCACCAAGATTCCCGCTCAACGAACGCAGAAGCATCAATACGCCGCAGCTCAGCCGCGGGCCCCTGGAACACGGCAGCTCCCTCCGCTAGATCCGAAGCCCCGAACATTGCCGTCTGCGCCCGGTCCAAAGCGAGAAGCGAAGCATTCAGTGAAGCCACATCGGTGCTGACGAGCATGTCCTCCGCCGCTTTCGAAAGCACGACGGCCTGAACAGCACCATCCGGATGCACACACAGATGCGCCAGACCATCGAAACCGATCCGAAGCCAACCCCCATGGGAGCGGACGGCTGCAACCCACTCACGCGCGCCGCGAACGCCCCAAGCGTCACCGGATCCTCAGCACCCGCTGCGGAGGAAGTAAGATCCCACCCCTCGCGGCACCTCGGTCTTCTGCAGAAGATTCCGTACCGCCGCTGGGAGACCCACTCCCAGCAGACTTCCTTGCCCGAACAGCCTCAGGCACTCCGAGCCGAAGTGCTGGACCAGTTCGGAAGACGAATCAAGGGAGGGCGTGAGTATTTCACGGAAAGGGGGTCTGGCCAGCGAACAGAGCCGACCATGGCCGAGCCCCACCACGGCGCTTCAAGGGTGCTCTCCACGCAGCGGAGGTGAGCTGCCAGCTCGATGTGGAAGTCCTGACGGGTCGGGCAGCCGTCGTCGTCCTCGTCGCCCCAGTGCTTGAAGGCATCGCGACTTGGTCGACGTCTCAGACCAGTGCGTCCGGTCAGTGACGATGGTGCTTTACTGCATGGGGAGAATGTTTTGGCGTGGCTCGAATTTACGAAAGAGGGTGCTCTTTGAGTAGGCTTCTGGACTCATGCGAAACGGTGGTCTCGCCCAGTTACCGCCTGTTCGGTCTGGTTGATACGGATGTCGATACCTATCAACCAAATTCTGACCCTTCGAATTGGCTTCTCTCTGCCCCTGGTATGGTTTATCTCCAGGTTCCATCTCAGGTTATCAATGCAGTATTAAAACTTGAGAGTTGGTCCACGCTTCCGGCGGAAGATACCGGCAACTGGTTCGGCCGGGAAGAGGTGGAGGTGATACTCCCCGGAGGCGACCTTGCTACAGAGACAATCGATGGCGGGATGCGGCCTGTCCCGCTTGTCCTGCCTTCACCTGGCCTGTACAGGATGCGGTGGAAGTGGAAGTTCAACTGTGCGAGGGGGCCTTTCACCTCGCCGATAGGCCCGTCAACCACGTTGCAGATTCCGGATGGGCAGGGAGCGGAACTGGAGGGCAAAGATCAGTACTGCCTCGTTCAGATCTGGCGGATAGCTGAGCATGCCGAAGTCTGACGAAGTGGCTGCGGGGCCGACAGCATGAGTCGGCCCCGCAGTATTTTACGCTCGAAGCTATTTCAGTCAGTTGCCGACGACGAGTATGAAAGCGTCGTTGTTCAGGATCCGGTCGTTGTCGTACCAGGCGCCGAGGCGGCGGCCGGCTTCCTGGTTCTCGATGCGGTCGATGTAGCGGACGGAGAATTCGTCGGTGTACTGACTTCCTTCGTAGTCCTTGCGTGCTGCGCCCTCGAAGGTGGAGGCCATGGGGAACTCGTCGCAGTCGAGTTCGTCATCCGGGCCGGGGCGTCCCGGCATGGACGGGCTGTTGCAGGTTGACGTGACTGCACTGCGATTGGCGTCGTAGCGGGTCGACTCAAGAGCTCCAGCCGCCGGTACGAGACGGTGCATCGGGTGCAGCGCTTCTCCGCCGGGAAGGTTCTTGCCGGACTTTGTTGGGAAGGTGCTGCCCGGGTTGTCCAGAGCGTCTCCAACGTGGTCGGCGACTTCGGCGACTCCGTGGTACGGCTCAACAGGGGCACTCGGGTCACTCGTGTCGCTTCGGTCATAGCGGAGAGCGGGCGTAGCGTCGGGGAATACGGATCCCAGTTGTGCGCGTTGGTTGTAGGCGGCGCTGTCGAAGCGGACTTCCCCTTCTTCGCCCTCTGTGGGGAGGACTTGGCCGTAGCCGGGGATCGTGAACTTGAGGACCGGTGTGAAGAGGCCTGTAGCGATTTGGTCGCCCAGGCTGGCGTTGGGGAACCTTGGTGCTGATGACCAGAGGTCGAATTTGGTGTCTCCGTCGAATTTCCACTGGCTGGGGGAGTCGCTGCGGCCAGGGTAGACGCCTTCGTAGCAGGCGTCTTCGTCTCTTGCTTCGGAGGGCGCTCCGGCACTCCAACTGCCTTCGCACTGCAAGTCGGCTTCCAGTTTGGATCCGACCTTGTTGAAGTCTCCGGTGGACAGGAAGACGTCCACGTTGTAGTCGAATTCTGCGTATCGGGTGTTCAGGCCGCCGTCGAGGCCGCCGATTTTACCTTGCCCGATGAGAGTGTTTCGCGAGATGAAAGTGCCCTGGAGGTAGCATCCCGGTGGCCACAGGCCGCACTTGATGGCGGGCATTACTGTCAGAGTTTCCTGGCAGTAGGAGAAGCGGTTCTTGATGTAGCCGGACTTGTTGTCTGAATCGTCGGCGTTGACGCACTCGTCTACGTCGGCGATGTATTCGTATTTGTCGAGGCCTGAGCTTTCAGGTTTGCGGCCGCGGGGGAACCTAGTGCTGGGAACGGTATAGGTGCGTTCCCAGACGGCCTTGGGGTCAGCCGTTTCGCGGGCCGATGGGCCGCCGCGCGGGAAGACTCCCAGTGCTTCGAGATTGCCGTCGCGGTTGAGGACTTCGTCCACTCTGGCGGGGTCGGCGATCAACGCAGGGTCGTTGATGGTGTAGGAATCCCCTGGCTGGAGAGTGGTGGGAGTGCCGGCGGCCGCGGTTTCGACGACGAAGGTGCGCCACGGTGACCAGTTGAGGTTGTAGTGGGTGCCGTCATAGGCGTTGGTACGGAATTTGTACATCCTGCCGTCTACTAGCTGCCCGGCGGGAACCTGGACTGTGGCCCACGAGCCGGGGGCCACGGAGGCGGAGACGAGTAGCCCTTCTCCGGCCGGCGTACTGATCGGCGTATTGGTCGCCGCGTCGTAGACCTGGAAGGTGCCGCTCACCAGGTCGCCGTCCGCGTCCTCGAACTTGTCCCTCAGCGTCGGCGTGAGAGTGTTGACGCCCCAGACGTCGTTGTGCGACCGAAACGGGGGCCCTGCCTGCTGGGCTGTGCCGTCCAGCGGCCGGTAGTTGTAGGTGACGCTGAGCTTCGGCTGGTTGGATGCGTTATTCGCGGAGTTGACACGCTTCCAGGCTGCGGTGCTGTCGTTGGCCGCGCGCAGGCCCATGTGGCCGCGGGTCGCCTTGGCGGAGGCCCAGGTCTGCACCAGCGTGTCGACGTTGGCGTTGATCCACCCGTCGGGCTGGGCACTCGTGCAGTCGGGGTTACCACGTGTCTGCGTGGAGGAGTGGTACTGGGTCCAGGTCGGCTGGTTCGTCCACCGTGAGGACGTCGACGGTGCACTGGTGTCGCCGATGGTCCAGCTCTGGGCCGAGCAGTCGGTGTTTCCCGAGTGGAAGTTCCACAGGGCCAGGTTCGTATCGATGATCAAGGCGTCTTGGAAGGCACTGGTGTTCCAGGTGATGAAGGATCGTGCGGTGCGTGGTGTCCCGTTGGGGTTCGTGGTGCCGGGGTTGCCGAAGTCGAGCTCGACGTCGGCGGACCAGTCGACCGTCTCACCTTGCTGCACGTAGGTGTCGAAGGTGTTCGCGAGTGCGGAGGTGGAGGGGTCCACCGTGACCGGGTACTGCGTCGCCGGGTCGGTGAGGAAGCCCGGGTCGGGGGTGACGACAAGGTCGATGTGCCCCTCTCCCTTGTCCCGAACCTGCATGTCGACGCGGGCGCGGTTGGTGTGCTCTCCCGAGCGGGCGTCAGTGGCGGCATCCCACATCACCGGAGCGGGCATGGTGGCGCGGACGTCACCGGTCTCGGAGCCGGTGAAGGTGACTGAGCCGTCCTTGTTCGCCTTCGCCTTCATCCCTTCCGCGAGTAAGGGCAGGGTGTAGGTGAAGTCGGTGGCGGTGGGCTTTTCTGCCAGTTCTACGAATTGTTCGAAGCCCGTGCGGGTCGCTTCGACGATGACGTCGGCGCCGGGGATGGCGTCGTGGTAGCGGGCGCGTGTTCCGTTGAGTTCAGGCTCGGGCAGGGCGCCCTTCCATTGGAGGGTGACGCTGCTGTCACCGCTTCCCAGCGTGACGAGGTCCCGTGCCGGCGATTGCTGTGCTGCCTTGAGGGACTTTGCTTTGGTGCCGCCCTTGCCGGCCAGGTGCAGGCCGTGGGGGTGCTCCTTTGAGCGGACGGTGCCATCGGGATCTTTGGTGAGGGTGACGTCGACCTTCCGCCACTTGCCGTTTCGCCATACTCGTTCGGGGCCGGAGGTGAGCTCGGTGGTCAGTGTCCCGTTGGTGTTGGCGACGGTGTGGGACGTTGCGGTGGTCTCATCTGAGGCGACGACCTTCTTCCCGGTTCTCTTTGCCTGGGCAATGGCCCAGCCTTTGGAACCGGTGGGGTACTTCGCCGTCTGGGCGGCTGCGGAGGACTGGCCCTCGGTCCCCGCGGTGTCCTTCGCTGTCGTGGCTGTGGCGGTGCTTGCCGTCCCCGCTGCGAGCGCGACTTCGGCGATCAGCAGCAAGGCGGCCCCGGCAGCGAGGCGACCTCTCGTTCTCCCGCGTGAACGGCCTATTCGTGAATGCACGAACTACACACCCCTTCTTGATCGGCTAGGTGCACGGGCACTGTAGGCAAGGGGAACGCACGTTCGGCATCGAATGCTGGGGATGACCGAAAGCAGCTTCGGTCGAATGTCGAGTGAGGCGGTGTGGCACGGAGGGTCATCCGGAGTAAACGTTGCGTCAATCACGTTGCGCTCTGGCAACTTGGCTCGATGCTGACGTCGGACATAGATGCATTTCCTGACCGACTGCCACGTGACCCATGTCGTGAGTCGGCTTGGGAAGCGCGAACTGCTCGCACGGAACCGGGTCCCTGGTTCCGGAAGGCGCACCACTGCGACGCTGGCCGAGGCCGGTTACGAGGTAGTCGTGGCAGCGGCGCCGGGGCACGTCGCCGCAGTGGACGCGGCCATCAAGCGCGAGCAACCCGACACGGGCTCTGCGGCTTCCCCTTCGCCAGAAGCGCCGACGATCCACGGCGGACCGAGGCGTACCGCGGACTGATGGAGGAGCAGCGCAACGCGCTCCGCCAGCACGTCCGCGGCCCGGTCCTCGGCGTTCTATGGCCTGTGGGGGTCGTGATCATTCGGTTGGTAGGACACTCGTGTGGCGAGACGTGAACTGAGCTGTGAAGAATGGGTGTTGGTGGGTCCACAGCTCCCGATAGCCGCCTACGGCCCGTATCCGCGCCGGCTGCGGGATGGCTTTCGAGGGCGTGATCTGGAGGTTTCGCTCCGGGGCCCAGTAGCGGGAGGTCTTGGAGGAGTTCGGGAACGGACCCACGGTCTACGACCGGTTCCGCCAGTGGCGCGACGCGGGCGCCTTCCAAGCTCTGATGGAGGCGGTGATCGCTGAGGCCGCACGGCGTGACCAGGTGAGGCTTTCCCCGGTTGGCGTCGACTCCACCACAGCGAGAGCGCATCACGACGCGGCAGGCATGAGGGTGGATGCCAGGACGCTGGCAGCGCTGGAGAAAGCACTGACGGAGGGAAGGGGGCCAGGCAACGAACAAAAGGATCAAGGTGCCGCAGAACCTGGCGATGTGGCCGAAGCCGCCCGCCGGGACGAGCGCCGACGCCTGCATCAACGATTCCGGGCACGGCGGAAGGCAGCCGCCCTGAGCCGCTCACGCGGCGGGCTGACGGAGATCCGCAAGTATTCGCTGCCCGAGGCGTTGTGGGACCGGCCAGCCGGTACCGGCACTGTCACGTGGCCGGGTCTCCCCTAAAAGAGCATCAGCAAACCAGGCAGATCTCGGTAGACAAAGTACAAGCTCAGTAGAGATCTACCCGTGCTGGGTCCCGTCGATGCTGAGAGGCTCAGCATCGACGGGAATCGACGAGGATCAGGGGCGGCCCCTCTTTACGTGGACGGCACTTCCATAGGTGTGTGCGTCCGCCTTCTCCACATCGAACCCGGCTGACGCGAGGATCTGCAGGACTGCGTTCCGCATGCAATTCTGCACGGTTTCGTAGTGGCGAATCGCGTGGGGCAGATTCGTGGGATCAACCCCGTTTTCCAGAAGATTTGCTGCTGCGGTCGCGAGATCTTCCTGAGTTCTCCATTCTACGAGAACACCGCCGTCGGCGAGAGATTCCACCAGAACATTCGCACCGGGCGCATCTTGCGAGTTTCCCTGAAAGGCAGGAAGACCTGCCTGGATCAAGGCATCACAGGCTTTGTCGGCTAGTTCCTTACGCCGGTCCATGACATCACGCGTGGCTGTCGGCGGTAGATCGAATCCGTGCTGGCTCATGTGTCTCCATCTCATGCTGCTGCTTCTGCAAGTCTGCCGACGACCGCGTCACGCGACCACCGCCAGCCTGCATGACGTACTTCGCCAGAAGTTGCTTGGCCGCACTTTCGATGCCATCGAAATACGGAACCGACCATGTGATGGGAGTGCCTGCCTTAAGGGCCCCGGACAACTCAGAAGCACAGGACGCACACGGCTGCCGCTCTGTATACAAACTGGTGATCCTGCTGGGGTCGACCTTCTTCGCCTTTAGCATGTCCAGGATCGCCGTTTCCGAGTGCCCAGAGAAGCCGCTGCTCGCCACCACGAGGTCTCCGGTTTTCGGGTCATTCCAGCCCGGAACTCTGGCTACAGCAATATTATGCCTTGCTCCGTAGAATCCGGATTCGACCCTGAACTGGTAAGCCATTCGGCTGAGGTCATCGCTGTTGTAGCGGATCAGACCGCCACACTCACCGGCGGCGGTTACCGCCAAGGGAGCGACGCGCCTGCTTTTGCGTGTGCAGGCCTCGACGAACTCATCCATTACCCGGTATCCGAGGCGGGCGACGACATCATCAGCCAATGGCAGGGCTCGGAGCGCCTTGAGTGCGTCGACGAAGCCGATCCCGGTCCTGGCTGCGGCGTCCGCCGCTCTGAAAGCGTCCGCGATTGGACGGAGGAACTTACCGGCGAACATGGCTGCCACGTCGACGAAAGCCCAGGCGCATCCGCCCCAGCTTCCGTTCTCGCCGCCGGGGGTGAGTTTCTGTGCGCAGCGGATCCAGCTGCCGAAGAGGATGTCGATGGGGTCGACGCCCTGCTGGTACTCCGCGATCGTGATGGTGTGGGTGACCTCGGTTTTCAGGGTGTCGGTCTTGGTCTCGCCCAGGTACAGCGTGTCGTTCGAGAAGCACGTGTTGTCGAACACTTCGACGGCACACAGGTACAGGTCGAGTTCGGCTTTGAAGCTGATCTCCTGGGTCATCGTGCAGTCGCCCTTGTAGGCGATCTGGTCCCAGAAGCCGTCGCAGCCGTCGGTCTTTTTCAGGACCTTCGGTTTGCCGACCTGGTCGATCTTGTTGATGACGTAGAAGAGGCCGCCGATGGATGCGCCGGCTGTGTCCGGGACAGTGCCGGTCTCGATCTGGCTAGCGTTCCCCGCATTCTCGGTCTGCTTGGCCGCCTCTTGGGCGGACTCGGCGTGTTTCTGGGCGTCCTTGGCGGCTTCCTCTGCGGCTGTGGCGGCGGCGTCGGCCCGCTCGGCGGCTGTTCTTGCCTGGTCGGCTGACTCGTTTGCCCGGGTGGCGGCTGTGCGGGCGGCGTCGGCGTCCAGGGCGGCGGCGTCCGCGGAGGTGCGGGCTGATTCCGCGTGGCCCTCTGCGCGGCCGGCGGCCTTGTCTGCGGCTGCCGCGTCGGCGGTGGCCTGGGACTGGTATCCGATGGTGCGGGCCAGTGACTGCTGGGCTTTCGCCGCTGCCATGGCCGCGCCGGCCGCGTAGTCCAGTGCCTCCTTGGAGTAGCCGCGGGCGTCTGCGGAGTGCTTGGCGGCGTTCGCGGCGTGCTGGTAGGCGGCCTTGGCGTCCCCCTGTGCCTGATTGGCGATGCTCTGGGCGGCTGCGGCTTCCTGCGCCGCGTTGAGGGCGTGCGCGTTCGCGACGGCCTTCTGCTGCTCGGCGATGGTTTTCGCCGCCTGGCCGGACAGGACCACGAGGGACGCGGCGGAGTCCTTGGTGACGTAGGGCGAGCCGAGCTGGATGGCGTCGTTCGCGGGAGCTGCTACCTGCGCCGCCGCCTTCCCGGCGTCCACCGCGGCCTGAGCGGTGACGTAGGCGAATCCGGCTGCCTTGGCCGCTGCGGCGGTGGCTTTGCTGGCCTCGGTCTTGGCCGCGTCGGCCTGAGCCTTGGCCGTCTTTGCCTTCGTCTCGGCCTCGTTGGCCATCTTCACTGACAGGGTGGCATCGGCTGAGGCTCGCTCGGAGGCGTCGATGGCGTCCGCGGCGGCGCTGGTCGCGGTACTGACCGCGGCGTCCGCCCGCAGCTTTGCCGCCTGTGCCCCGTCTGCGGCGGCCCGGGAGCTCTTTGCCGCCGCCTCCGAGCGGGTCGCCGCGGCGTCCGCGTCGGCCGCGGCCTTGGTGGCTGCGTCGGCGGCGGTTTCAGCCCGGCCTGCTGCTGCCTCGGCGTTGTCCGCGTGCCGGTCGGCCTCATTGGCCGCCGCCCGCGCGGCGTCCGCCGCATCGCCCGCGTCCAGGGATTCGGCGTAGGCGTCCTTGGCGGCCGCCTTGGCCCGGGCCGCTTGTGCCTTCTGCTGCGCGTCCCAGGCGTCGTCGCGCAGTTCCTTGGCCCGGTCGCGGGCGGTTTCGGCGTCCTTCTTCCTGGCCACGGCTGTGGCCTCCGCCGCCTCGGCCTTGCCCTTGGCGGTCTCGGCTTTGGTCGCTTCGGCATCGGCCGTCTTGCGGTGCTGTGCTGCCTCCGCCTTCTTGAGGTCGGCGGCTTCCTTCTCCTTCTTCGCCGTGGCCTCGTCGGCCTCGGCTTTCAGCCGTTTGGCATGCGCATCGGCCGCCGCGGCCTTGGCGTCCGCCTCCGCCGCCAGGGAGGCGGTGAGCTTGGCCTCGGCCAGCTCCTTTTCTTTCTTGGCGTTGTCACGGTGCGCCTTGGCCGCGTCCGCCGCCGCCTTGGCCTGCAGTTCGGCCCGGTAGGCCGCCTGCTTGCGGAACTCCGCCTTGGACTGCGCGGCCTGCGCCAGCGCCCGCTGAGCGATCGTCTCACTGTCCGCAGCAGCCGCACGGGTGGCCGCCTCAGCGGTCTCGCCCGCCTTCGACAGTGCTGTGACAGCCGCAGCCGCTCCTTGGGTGACCTGAGCCTTCTGCTGGCCCACCAGCAAACCACGGCCCCTCGGCGCCCCGTTGGCGTCTGCGATCGCATACGCCGCCTGCTCGGCGGTCACGCTCGCGGTCTGAGCGGCCGTCGCCGCCGTCACCTGACGCTTCAGCTCCGCCAGCTCAGCCTTCGCCCCCGCCCGCGCCGCACTCAACCGCTGCGACGCCTTCGTGAACTCCGCCGCCGGCGGAACACTGCCGTTATTCGCGGTGACCTGCAAGAAGACCTGCTGCTGGATACTCGTGTTGCAAGGGCCTGCGTTCACCAAGGTTTCACGATAAAGGTCCAGGCATTCCCCGGTTCCCAGGTTCTGCAGAGTGCCACTCGCTCGGACACTGAACTGCCATGTCTGCTTGGGCGTTCCGTTACAGGTCCAGATTTGCAGTCGGCGATCGTCGGGGGCGACTTCGAGGCACTTCTTCGACTTCACGTGGCGCAAGCTGTAGCCCTCGCCGTACTGCCCGTTGACACTCCACATCTGGCCCGTCGTCGACGGCCCACAGTTGACAGGCGTCAGATAGGCACCGTTCGCCGTGCTGTCAGCCAGTGTCCCCAGGCACTTACCTCTGATCTGCCGGTGCTGCACGTACATCGGGGAAGAGCCGACCCAGCCAATACCGCCAGAGGACCAGTAGTCCTGCCAACGGGTGATGTGGTCAGCGACCCACGCATGACCGAGCAACCTGCCCATCGAATCAGAAGCCTTGGTGAGCGCCTGGACGGCGTTCATATTCGCGCTCAGAATGTCGTTGCGCTTGGCAGCCTGCGAACCGATCTTCTGCTGCCACTCCGCCGCGGCGGTCGCGGCAACTTCGCCCAGAACCTTCTGCGGATCCATCGGATCACGCCACGCACAGGCAGCGAAACGGGACTTGAGATCCTCGACCGCAACCCGGTGCTCTGCAGTACCCGGCACCGGCGCCTTGTTCGCGAAGCCACCAGAGCTCAGGAACTGGCGTGCGTTGTCCGCACCCATCGGCTCCCTTGAATCACCCAGGAGGTGCTCGTACGCTTCGTTCAGCGCGACCTGCTGGCCCCAGTCCGGCAAAGACGGGTCAGGCTCGCTGCCATAAAGCGGCTGCCCCAGAGCCTTGACCGCCGCTGCGGCCTTGGCGTCAGCCTGCGGGGTGCCGTCCTCGTAGAAGTCGCTCTCGCTCTTCCAAAACCGGTCGGCGATCCACCCCATGAGACCGGTCTGGGAGTGGAAGTCCTCACCGTCGTTGCCGCTAGTCCCGGGCGGCGACTCGAAGTCGGCGACTGAACCGAATCCTCCCGGCGACTCCAGCCCAGTTATCTTCCAGCTGTCGTGGAGTGCGTTGAGCCGGTTCAGCTCAGCAATAGCGACGTCTTTGCCTGACTGGTACGCAGCGCCGAGCGGCGTGTCCTTCCAGTAGTTCCGGTCAGCCAGCTCGCGCAGCCGCTCGGGACTCTGATTGAGACCGTCCTTCGCCGTGGCAGCCATGGCCGTTCCGCCCAGCCGCAGCACGTCGCTCATCAGACACTGGTCCTGCCGCAACTGCTCGGCGGGGGTGTCCTCGTTCCAGTCATAGTCGGCGGCCAACTCGACAGGGGGCGACTTAGGGCTGCTGCCTATGCCCGCCCCAGCCAGCAAAGCCATGGCAAGCAGGGGCGGGAGCAAACGGCCGGTCAAACGTGAGACTCGAAGCAGGGGTCTGTACGACCCCGCAGGTCTGTAGCGCAAAGGAGAACCATCTCTGGTAAGGAGTCGAACGGCCGATCCGGCCACACGGCCTCGGTCCCCCGAACCCAACGGTCCCTCAAACTGCGAGCTAAATAGAACAAACACGCGATCTGGACTCCGACGTTACACAGGGAACCGGATCTTGGACAGAGGGTTATAAGACGAACGCGGAAGTCCGATAGGGCCCTACGAGCCCGTAACACGATCATGTGCGGGTCTTCTTAAGACGTCTCCAGCAGATCAGGCTGCAGGCCAGGGAGACGAAGGCGTCGAGGATTTCGGTGCGGCGTTCCCAGCGGACGGCGAGACGCTAGAAATGGTGGAGGAGCGCGAAGGTCTGCTCGACAACGTAGCGGAGCTTGCCCGTCCCTTTGATGTTCGGGCAGCCCTTGCGCGAGATGACAGGCAGGATCCGGCGCTTGCGTAGCGCGTTCCGATTCGGGTTGGAGTCGTAGCCCTTGTCGCCGAGCAGGGCGTCCGGTCGGCGGCGAGGCCAGCCGGGGCGGCCCGCGGCAGGCAGGATGCCGTCGACCAGGGCGAGGGTCTGGGTGACGTCGTTGACTTTCGCCGCGGTCGTGATGCCCTTGAGCGAGATGCAGGACACCTTCGGAGGCATCGCCGCGCCGCAGGAAGTCGTCGCCGCGTACGAGGGTGGGGACCAGGCCAAGCAGGACCTGGCCGAGTCCGTGATCCGGCAGATGTACGCGCCGGTCATCGACGTCACTGGGGCACCGTTGGAAGAAGGATTTCGACGACGAAGAGGTGGACCGGGTCATCGTGCGCATGCTGAAGATCGAGTAGATCCCTCGCTGAGCTGGGCGCCCGTCGCCTTCGCAGGTGCCCTCCCGATCCGTTTCGGCCAGGCTCCAGGCATCACGGATCGGTAGGGCACGAGCTCACGGTCCTCCTCTCCGCTGGGTCAGAGGTCGCAGATGAGTACGAGGCGAGCGCTAGGTGAGTGCTGCGATCCATCACCCGGCTCGCCGGACGGGCGGACTCGCGGTCGAGATGGGGGCCAACGGAATGATCAGTGGGTAGCGGCGCGCGGGCGGGTTGCGGCGAGGTCGTTGAGGGCACCGTTCACTACGTGCCATGAGACGTTGAATGTGTCGCGGTCGGGCCTGTAGGACTCGCGGTACTCACGGTGGGGGTGGACGAAGTTGCGGTAGTCGCGCAGGGCATGGCTGAACGACGTGACGTCCGCGTCGATCCACGCTGCTTCGCGGCAGATGTTGATCAGGTCATGAAGCGTGATGTTCTGCGGGTTCTTCTTGCCCAGCAGTGTGGCGTCCCGCTCCTGCACCGCGGACAGCAGGACGCCTTCGAGGAGGCTGCCGAGCATGATGGTGGCTGCGACGTGGGCACCGTTGGCGAAGCAGGTGCGAGCCTCGTCCAGCCGGTGCTCTAGCAGGGCGGCCATGCGCTCGTCCCTGACGATGTCGGACATGGTGGCCTTGAGCTCGACGGGTGCGTGCTGGCCGGGGTGGCCGAGCGCGGGGTCACAGGCCACGAGCCGCGGGCGGCCTCCTGGGTTCTCCAAGCGCAGGCCCTCGTGGACGAGGAAGCCGTTGACAGCCGAGAGGACCTTGGGGAGTTGCTCGGGTTCTTCGTAGTACTCGCGGGCGTCAGCAAGCCGTAGCAGGACGGACTCCAGCGCGCTGGGGTCCGTACGGCGTTCCATGAGGCGGTCGAGGGCCCACTCGGCGCGGGACTCTCCGTCGATTCCGGGCAGGTTTCGCCACCCGGCGTTCTCCAAGAACTCGGCGATCTTGTAGGCCGGGCGGTAGAGAAGGTGGTCGTCGCCGCAGAGGATGCGGACCAGTTCCTTGAGGGTGTTGGTGTCGAGCGGAGCCGACACGGCTCCCTGCGTCGTCTGGGTCATGCGAGGACCTCCGTGTTGTCAACGGTGCTGAGGCCAGCGTCCGGGGTGTTGTGGTTTTCGTTCTCTTCGCTTTTGCCGTCTACGGTGTCCGGCCCGGGCGGTGCCGCAGACTCGGCTTCGCCATCGATGGTGTTTCCGTCGTCCGGTTCGTCCGGAAGGTCGAATGGGGTCCACAGCGCGGAGCCGGAGGGTGCGGTGGCGGGCCGGGAGTAGTCAGCCGGGCGGATGTCCAGGCGGTCGAGTTCGTCCCACAGTCCGCAGAGCGCCTCGTCCGGATCTAACCGGAACTCGCTCTCCCGTAGGCGCCAGAACCGCCAGCCGACCCGGCGCAGTTCGCGGTCGCGCCGGTGATCGCGGTCGATCTGGTCGCGTGTGGTGTGGTGGAAGTAGTCCCCGTCGCATTCCACCGCGAGTCGCCCGCGGGCGCCGACAACGACCAGGTCGATGCTCTTCGTGCCTACGGGGTACTGGGAAAGCACGTGGTAGCCGCGGTCCTTGATCCTCAGATAGACCTGCTGCTCAAACAGGGATTGGAACGGCTGGGCGTGCACGTCGGGGCGGACCGGGCCGATGTCATGGTTGGCGGCAAGGATTGCGGGCGGGTTGTCGATGTAGGTGAGGAGATTGAGCCGCAGGTCATTCGACTTGAGGCGATCGGGCGGCACGGAGTGGAAGAGCCACATCTGGTCCTGGGCGCGGCTGGCGGCGACGTTGTACGCCTGCTGTTCGCTGCGGGCGCCGCCGATGGCGCGGGGCGGGTCGGTGACAACCATCGACAGGAGGAAATCCAGAAGGCGCTGCGCTGTGTGCACGCCTGCACGGCCGAGGCGGCCGACCGGCTCGACGCTCGCCGACCCCGGCCCCCGCGTCGCCGAACTGGAGGTGCTGCTCGGCCGGGTCCGGCTCTCCCTCGCCCCGCTGGTGCACCCGCTGAGCCCGCTGCCGGCCCGCAAGGCGCGCGCCCGGGAGGTGCTCGCGCTGCTGGACGACTGTGTACGCGAGGTGCGGGGGCTGGCCTCCATCGCCGCGGACCCGGACGCCTCGCACGACGCGCGGCTGTCGGCCGCGTGCTCCCGTGTCGAGGCGGCCGTCGAGGCGCTCACCGCACCCGACGGCTCCCGCGGCTTTCAGCTGCCCGAGCTGCCCGCGACCGCCGCCGACCCCGCCCTGGCCCATCTGCACGGCCTGGAGCGCGCCCTCGCCGCACTGGCGGCACCGCTCCAGGGCCGGGGCGGCCGGACAGCCGCCGTCGGCCCCGAACCGGCCTGACCTCGCCCCCCCCCGGCCGTTACGTCGAGCACGGCCGGGGACGTTGATGCCCGCCCGACGTATCGGCACTTCCCGCCCGCCGTATTGGTCTGGACCGCAGGGGGCTGCCTGCTACCGTCGGCCGTGAAGATCGCGGCGACGGCGGAAGAGGGGTAGCGCGATGATCGGCAACAGCGCCGGGCGGGCATTCATAGGGTCGTTCACCTCGGCGGGCGGGCACGGAATCACCGCCGCCGCCGTGGACCGGGACACCGGCGCGCTGACCGTGCTCGGATCCACCGACGCCGTGCCCGACCCCTCGTTCCTCGCGGTCGGCCCCCGAGCGGGCGGCGCGGCCCTGTACGCGGTCGGGGAGAGCGACCGGGGCGTCGCCGCCGCCTTCGCCCTCGACGGCGACGTACCGGCCCTCCTGGGTCCTGTACAGGCCGTCGACGGCGCGTCGCCCACCCACCTCGCGCTCGCCGCGAACCACCTGGTCACAGCCAACTACGGGTCCGGCAGCGTCACCGCCCTGCCGGTCCTCGCCGACGGATCGCTCGGGGCGGCGTCCTCGGTGCTCCGGCACGAGGGCAGCGGCCCGGACACCGGCCGCCAGGAGGCGCCGCACGCCCACCAGGTACTCGCCGATCCCTCCGGGAACTGGGTGGTCAGCGTGGACCTGGGCACCGACTCCGTACGCGTCTGCGCCCTGGACCGTGATACCGGCGCCCTGCGACCGCACGACGAGACCGCCCTGCGGCCGGGCACCGGCCCGCGCCATCTGGCCTTCCACCCCTCGGGCGCCCTCGCCTACGTCCTGGGCGAGCTGGAGCCGACCCTCACCGTGTGCCGCTGGGACGCGGCGACCGGCCGCTTCGACGTGCTCGGCGCTACGTCGGTGCTGCCCGAGCACGAGGCGGCCGAGGGCGCACCGCGCACCTACCCGTCCGAAGTGGTCGTCGCGCACGACGGCCGTTTCCTGTGGACCGCCAACCGGGGCCACGACAGCATCTCCGTGCTCACCCTCGACGAGAGCGGCGAGAAGCCGGCCCTGGTGGCCACCGTCGGCTGCGGCGGCCGCTGGCCGCGCGATCTCGCCCTCGACCCCAGCGGGCAGTGGCTGTACGCGGCCAATGAGCACTCCGGGAACGTCAGCTGGTTCGCCGTGGACGCCGAGACGGGCGTCCCGCAGCACGCGGGCTCCATCGAGGTCCCCGCGGCCTCCTGCGTCGTCTTCGCCTGACAGCACAGCGGGCCCGGACNNGTCCGGGCCCGCTGTGCTGTCCGGCTTCCCGAGCCGCCGCCCCGGGGCGGCGGCCTCCGGTCAGTGAGCCTGAGCGCCCTGGGCGCCTTGGGTGCCCTGCGGCGTCGCCGGCGTGATGCCCAGCGCCGTGGCGTACAGGGACAGCACGAGCTTGCCGATCGCCGGGTAGGCGCCCAGCGGCTCGGCCGTCGCGCAGCCCGCCTCCTTCGCGGCGGCGTCCAGCAGACCGGGGTCGACCTCCGGGCCCACCAGGTACGGCGCCAGCGCCAGCTGCGCGGAGCCGGAGCCCTGCAGCTGCTCGGCGATCGAGGCGACCGAGCCCTCCACGTCCAGCGCGGCGGCCATCACCGGCACGGCGAGGCGGGCGGCCAGCAGCATGCCGGTGATCCCGGCGGCCTGCACGGCCTCCTCGCCGCCCACGGTGGCCAGCACGATGCCGTCGGCGGCGGTGGCGACGGTGAACAGCCTGGCGCGGTCGGCGCGCGCGAGACCGGCCTCCGACAGCCGTACGTGCAGGGCCTCGGCGAGCAGCGGGTGCGGGCCGAGCACATCGGTCAGCTCGGCCTGCGTACCGCTGTCCATCACGGCCTGCCGTATCCGCCGGATCAGCGCGCTGTCGGGACCCGCGAGCAGCGGGACCACGACGGCGGGCGGACCCGAGGGCTCGGCGACCTCACGCCCGGCGGCGACGGCCTGCTCGAAGCGCGCGACGCGCTCGGCGGCGGTGTGGGCGAGAACGGTGGCAAGGGTCGGGTACTCGGCGTCGTCACCGTCCAGGTAGCCGATCCGGGCGTTGAGGCCGGGCAGCTCGGAACGGGCGATGCTGATCACCTCTTCGGCCAGGCTGCGCGTGGCCGAAGAGGGGGTACCGGGAACGGCGAGAACGAGCGCGGCAGCGCCCTCGGGTGCGACCACGGGCTCCGGGCGGCGGTGCCGTCCGGACTGGCGAGGTCGCGGCATTCGTACAGGCAGGCCGGAAGCGGGCCCAGTGGGGGTGCTCATGGCGCCGCATGCTACTGGTTTTGCCTGCCCCTCTGTTCGGGGAGGGTCCGGTCGAGCGTTAACTATCCGCTTATGTCCGATGAGTGATGTACCACCGGAGTGCCCCCGTCTGTCGGCTCGCCGATCCCCTCCATCGGCCTTCCGCCCTCGCTCCGCATTCGCTCCGTGTCCCGGCCCGTCACCCCGACCGCGGCTCGTCGCGCGCGGCCGTTCCGCCCCGCTGCGCGGTCGTGTGTTCCAGGGGCACGAACAGCATCGTCGGGTGGCGCGGCAGGCGCAGGTCCCCGGCCGCCAGGGCCCGCGCGATCCGGAGTGCGCCGGTCAGCGGATCGCCCTCCGCCGAGGTCACCCGAGCCCCCGGCAGCAGGTGTGCCAGCTCCTCGCGCAACGGCGCCAGGAGAGGCTCGCCCATCCGGAACAGGCCGCCCGTCAGGGCCACTTCGCCACCCTCGCCGAGCTCGTCGCCGCCGTCGTCCGGCTCGGCGGCCGCTGGGCGCGCGGCCGTCGGGCAGACGGCCGCCGCCGCCTCGGCGATATGCCCCGCGGCCGCCCGCAGAATGCCGGCGGCAACCGGGTCCGCTCCGGCGCACGCCGCCACCTCCGGCGCGAACGAGGCCAGCACGGCCGGCCGGTCGGAGCGCGGGTAGAGCAACCCCGGCAGCTCATCGGCCGGTCCGAACACGGCCCGCAGTCGGTCCAGCAGCGCGGGCGAACCGCCCCGCCGCCCGTCATGGGCCCGCATCGCGGCATCCAGCCCGGCCCGGCCGATCCACGCACCGCCGCCACTGTCACCCAGAAGATGACCCCACCCGTCGGCCCGGTGCCACTCCATCAGGTCCGTACCGAGGGCGATCATGCCCGTACCGCCCGCCACGACCGCCCCGGGGCGCTGCCCCACCGCGCCCGCGTAGGCCGTCACCGCGTCGGCGGCCAGCGCCAGTCGGCGTACCCCCAGCGCGTCCGCGAGCGCGCCGGGCAGCTCCGCCCGCAACCGCTCGCCCAGGGTGGCCATTCCGGCGGCCCCGATCGCCAGCGCCGCGACCTCACCCACCGGGGCGCCGTCGGCGGAGGACTCGGCCGCCCGCTCCAGCAACTCGCTGGCGGCGGGCAGCAGCTGGTCCAGCAGATGCCCGGCGTCGATGCCGCCGGGCCCTGTCCGTACCGGCTCGGCGCAGACCGTCGTCGCGAGCGGCCCGGGCAGCCCCACCCGGCCGAGCGCCACCCGCAGCCCGGAGCCCCCGGAGTCCACCCCGATGACGTACGCGCCGGGTCCGGCGGCGGCGGGTCCGGCAGCGGTGGGCGACGCCGGGGGGTGCGTCACGGAAGCCGCCAGTCCACCGGCTCGGCCCCCTGGCGCGCCAGCAGTTCGTTGACCCGGCTGAACGGCCGCGAGCCGAAGAAGCCCCGGTCCGCGGACATGGGGGAGGGGTGCGAGGACTCGATCGCGGGGAAGTCGCCCAGCTGCGGGCGGAGATTGCGGGCGTCGCGCCCCCACAGCACCGACACCAGCGGAGTGCCCCGGGCCACCAGCGCCTTGATGGCCTGCTCGGTCACCTCTTCCCAGCCCTTGCCCCGGTGGGCGGCTGGCCGCCGGGGCGCGGTGGTCAGCGCCCTGTTGAGCAGCAGCACCCCCTGCCGCGTCCACGGGGTGAGATCGCCGTTGGACGGCCTGGGCAGCCCCAGATCCGCGTGCAGCTCCCGGAAGATGTTCTCCAGACTGCCCGGCAGCGGCCGGACGTCCGGGGCCACCGCGAAGCTCAGCCCGATCGCGTGTCCCGGGGTGGGATACGGATCCTGGCCGACGACGAGCACTCTCACCTCCTCGAACGGCTGCTGGAACGCCCGCAGTACATGAGCCCCGGAGGGCAGGTACGTGCGTCCCGCGGCGATCTCCGCGCGGAGGAAGTCGCCCATAGCGGCGATGCGTTCGGCGACGGGTTCGAGGGCGTCGGCCCACCCCGGCTCGATGATCTCTTTCAACGGTCGTGCTGCCACGGCCCGCACTCTACTGCTGATACGACCACTCCGATCAACTGCCGTCAGCCCTCCGGAACCTCGGCCGTCAGCCGAGCGCCACCGCCCGCACGCACAGGACGTCCGGCAGATGCGAGGCGAGCTGCTGCCAGCTGTCCCCGTCGTCCGCGCTGGCGTACAACTCGCCGTTGCGGTTGCCGAAGTAGACCCCGGCGGGATCCGCGTCGTCGGTGCACAGTGCGTCGCGCAGCACCGTCCCGTAGTGCGCCCCGTCCGGCAGGCCCTCCGTGAGCGGCTCCCAGGTGCGCCCCGCGTCGGTCGTACGGAACACCCGGCAGCGGTGTTCCGCCGGGACCCGGTCGGCGTCGGCGTTGATCGGGAAGACGTACGCCGTGCCGCCGCGGTGCGGGTGCGCGGCGGCGGCGAACCCGAAGTCGGAGGGCAGCCCCGCACCGATGTCGCTCCAGTGGTCGCCGGAGTCGTCGCTGCGGAACACGCCCCAGTGGTTCTGCAGATAGAGCCGGTCCGGGTCGGCCGCGTCCCGGGTGACCTTGTGGACGCACTGCCCGAACTCCGGATCCGGATCGGGGAGGAAGACCGCGGAGACGCCCTTGTTGGACGGGGCCCAGCTCGCACCGCCGTCCTTCGTCCGGAACACGCCCGCCGTCGACACGGCGACGGTCACGGCCCCGGCGTCCCGGGGGTCGGTCAGAACGGTGTGCAGACCCTCGCCACCGCCGCCCGGCTCCCACCGCGAGCGGGTCGGGTGCTCCCAGAGCGGCCGGACCAGCTCGAACGACTCGCCCCGGTCCTCGGAGCGGAACAGCGCGGCAGGCTCCGTGCCCGCGTAGACCACGTCCGGCGCCTCGGGGCCCGCCGGGTGCAGCTGCCAGACGCGCTCCAGGGAGGCTCCGGTGAACTTCGGGAACTTCACGGCGGGCTGTCGCGGCTCGACCCAGGTCTCGCCCAGATCGTCGGAGTGGAAGACGGACGGCCCCCAGTGGGCGCTGTCCCCGCCGACCAGGATTCTCGGGGTGTCCGTGCGGGTGTCCACGGCTACCGAGTAGATCGCCTGTGCGTTGAAGTGCGGACCGGTGATCTCCCAGCTCCCGCCGCGTCTGCGGCCGATGAAGAGACCCTTGCGGGTGCCTGCTGTGAGCAGTACGTCGGTCATGGTTCTGGACCTCCCGATACGCCGTTGTGCCGGAACAGTGCCAGTCTGCACCCGGCCACTGACAGTGGCCCGCGCACACGCCCGCGGCACCGGCGACGCCGGCGCACGCAGCCCGGCGCACGCAGCCCGGCGCACGCAGCCCGGTGCGTGCGGCGCCCTTGACCGTCGTCCGGTGGCGGCCTAGCTTTCAGTGGCCGTAGAAAGCGCTTGCGGAGGGTCGCTGCGGGCCGTGCCGCCGAATCTCAGGAGCCCCCGTGGTGACCTTCGAAGGACTGCCCGGCGCCGTCGCCGTCTCGCACCTGAGCGTCTACGACTGGCCCGCCGCCGACGGGCTGCGCGGTGGCACCCCGCATCTGCACCTGACCTGCTCGGAGGGGTACGTCGTGGTCGCCGGCCGTGGTTCGGTGCAGACCCTCACGGCCGCCGGATTCCGGGAGACCTCGCTGACGCCCGGCGCGCTCGTATGGTTCACCCCGGGCGCCATCCACCGTCTGGTCAACGAGGACGGGCTGCGCGTCATCGTGCTCATGCAGAACAGCGGGCTGCCCGAGGCCGGTGACGCCGTGCTCACCCTGCCGCCGCGCTGCCTCGCGGACCCGGACGTCTACCGTGCGGCGGCGGCGCTGCCCGTGGACGCCGAGGAGGCCGTGCAGGAACGGGCGGCGCGGGCCCGGCGCGACCTCGCCGTGGAGGGGTTCCTCGCCCTGCGCGAGGCCGTGGAGGACGGTGATCCGGAGCCGCTGGCCGCGTTCCACCGCGCAGCCGCCGTGCTCGTCCGCCCCCGTACGGCCGAGTGGCGCACCCGCTGGGAGAAGGGGGCCGCCACGGCTGCCGCCGCCACCGCCGGCCAGCTCGACGCGCTGGACCGGGGCGAGGCCGGGCATCTCGCCGACGCCCGTGTCCACGCCGAACGGCCCGCGCACCACGGCAGATTCGGCATGTGCGGCCGCCTGGACGTCTACCGGACCTGAGGCCGGACCCGAGGCCTGACCGGACGACGGACCTTTGGCCGGACCTGTGGCCGCCCTGCCCGGTGGACCCGGCCGACGGCGTGGCCCGCGCCCGCGTGCGCACGGAGCCACGGAGCCCGGGGCCGCCGCAGACGGCGACCGGCGTTCGTCCCGCCCCCGGGAGCTGACATGCTGGCCGAGGCCGGGCAGCGGCCGTACGGCACCCCGGGGACGGCCCCGGGCACGGCAGGACACCGAGGAGACGACGATGGGCAGCGGGATCACGGACGCCGACGGCCGCCCGGTGCCGGTCACGGTCACCGCGGGCGAGCCCGCGCCCTCCACGGTCGCCGAGGGGGCGGCCGACCCGGCCACGGCCACCGCGAAGGACACCGGCCCGGCCCCCCGCGTCGGCATCCGGCTCTCGCCCCCGGCCGGCGAGCTCGTCTGGACCTGCACCCCGGAGTCGGCCCGCGAGCTGGCCGCCGTACTCCTCCGGGCGGCAGAGGAGACCGAGAACGCGCCGGGCGAGCGGCCCGTCACGGTCGAGGCGGCCGAACTGCGCCGCGGCGACGTACGCGACGGCGACCGGACCATGACCGTGGAGAGCACCCGCACCGACGGTTCCGCGGTCCACGTCACCTGGAAGTCCGGGGCCGGCCGCAGCTGGACCCAGGCGTACGCGGCCGACACCGCCATCACCCTCAAGCGGCGTCTTCCCGGCGGCCGTTGACGTACGGGTGCGGCGGTGCCGGGGCCGGTGGCAGCGCGGCGGCACCGGGCCGGGTCACACGTCGGTAGGGTGGTCCGTGATGTTCACCGAACAGGGCCCCGAAGAGGGCCCCACCGTGCGCGAACTGGCGGTCCAGGCGCTCTCCTCGATCGAGCGCGGATACGACCTCCTCGCCCCGAAGTTCGACCTCACGCCCTACCGCACACCCGACCGCGTGCTCGACGCCGTCACCCGGGCCGTGCGCGAACTCGGCCCCTTCGACACCGGACTCGACGTCTGCTGCGGCACCGGGGCGGGAGTGGGCGTCCTCCGGCAGCTGTGCCGGGAGCGAGTGGTCGGGGCCGACTTCAGCGCGGGCATGCTCGCCGAGGCCCGGGCCGCCTTCCCGCCCGGCAGTGAGACAGCACCGGGCGGCGAAGGGCCGGCGATCGACTGGGTGCGGGCCGACGCCCGTTCCCTGCCCTTCGGGCCCGCCTTCGACCTCGCCCTGAGCTTCGGCGCGTTCGGCCACTTCCTGCCCGCCGAACGCTTCGGCCTCTTCGCCGAGGTGCACGGATCCCTCCGGCCCGGCGGGCAGTTCGTCTTCCCGATCGGCGCACCGCCCCCGGTGGGATCACGCGCCTACTGGTCGCTGCTGGGCTTCGACGCGGCGATGCGGGTGCGCAACGCCCTGTGGCGGCCGACGTTCGTCATGTACTACCGCACGTTCCGGCTCGGCGATGTGCTGGAGGACCTGACCCGGGCCGGATTCGGCGTACGGCTGCAGCCGCTGACCGAACTGGGCCTGCGCCCGGACGGCAGCCCCCGCGCCCGGCTGGTCGTGGCGACCCGGAAGTGATGGCGCCGGGCGCTTCGCGGCGGGCGGACACGACCGTGCGGCGCGTCTCCCAGCGGTAGAGGCCGTCTCCCGGCGGTAGCGGGCGCCCCTCAGCGGTTCTCGTCCCGGGCCGCCGCGAGCAGCCCCGGCCAGTCGGGGATCTTCACCGGGCCACGCCCCAGCGAACGGCCCAGCTCCGCCTCCGCGCGCTCGATCGACAGCCAGCCGGCCCACTCCACCGGCCGCAGCCCCCACCCCCGCAGCACGGCCAGCGGATCGGCCGGCACCGGGCGCAGGGTCAGCCCGGCCGCGTCCTCCAGGAGCGAGGTCACCGTCTCCTTGGCGCAGGAGCGGTTCGAGCCGATCACCCCGGTCGGGCCGCGCTTGATCCACCCCGCCACGTACTCACCCGGCGACGGCACCCCGTCCCGCAGCACCCGGCCCGCCGTGTGCGGCACCGTGCCGCACACCGGATCGAAGGGCAGCCCCGGCAGCTCGACCCCGCGATAGCCGACGGCCCGCAGGACCAGCCGCGCCTCGATGTCCTCGTGACGGCCGGTGTCCCGGACCCCGCCCGCGCCGTCCGGAGCCGTCCGGGCGAACCGCACCCCGGCGACCCGCCCGCCGCGCTCCAGCACCTCCACCGGCCGCAGGAAGAACCGCAGCCGGATGCGGCGCGCGGCCCCCGCCGCATCCACGGCCCCGC
>MUNB01000419.1 GCA_002154345.1 Streptomyces griseus | reverse complement strand
TCCGTCCTCAAACGCCGGACGGGCTGAAGAGGGCCGAGGGTTCCGTCAAGGGAGCGCCCGCCCGAGCAGGGGGTTCCGTCCCCAAACGCCGGACCGGCTGGGGGCGCGGGGCGGGCGTTACCGCTCCAGGTGGCCCGTGTCGTTCCAGCGTTCCACGGCCGGCAGGCCGTACGCCCAGCCCAGGACCGACAGCGACGTCGGCTCCAGGCGGACGCGGGCGCCGAAGGACAGGTCCTCGCCCAGCCACCGCGCCCCCAGCGCCCGCAGGATGTGGCCGTGGGCGAAGACCAGGACGTCCCGGTCCGCCGACCGCGCCCAGTCGACGATCTCGTCCGCGCGGGCGGTGACGTCGGCCACCGACTCCCCGTCCGGCACCCCGTCGCGCCAGATCAGCCAGTCCGGCCGGTCCGCCTTGATCTGGGCCGGGGTCAGCCCCTCGTACGCCCCGTAGTCCCACTCCATCAGCGCGTCCCACCGTTCGGCCCGCTTCCCGAACCCGGCCAGTTCGCAGGTCTCGGCGGCCCGGACGAGCGGGCTGGTGCGGACCTCGACGCCGGGCAGCCCCGCCCAGGGCTCCCGGTGCAGCCGTTCGCCGAGCAGTACGGCGCCCTCGCGCCCGGTGTCCAGGAGCGGGATGTCCGTCCTGCCGGTGTGGTTGCCCCGGACCGACCACTGGGTCTGGCCGTGCCGGGCGAGCAGGATGCGCGGTGCCATGACGGCTCTCCCTGAAACGCTGAAACGCTGGTGATGGGCCTTCCATCATCCCGTACCGGGCGGAAAGGCAACCTCCGGGGCCGTCCGGGCGTCCCTCCCTGAGCAGCTGCCCGCCGACCGCTTCCGACCACGGGGGGACCACTGCGTACGGGATGTCCGGAAGGGGGCACCCCGGGGGAACCGGCGGCACGGTGCCGCCGTACGGTTGAACGCTCGCCGTCGGCCGCATGAACATGGGGAGAGCTACCGGATGCCGCACGCCACCGCGCCACCCGTGACCGGTCATCGGCCCCGCTGGTGGACGGAGCTGCCACTGATCGCGGTGGTGTACGCGCTGTACTCGGTGGGCCGGCTCCTGGTGCGCGGCGACGTGTCGACCGCGGTCGACCACGGACTGGCGATCCTGCGGCTGGAACAGGCGCTGTACCTCAACGCCGAGCACCCGCTGAATCGTCTCTTCACCAGCACCCCGGCGCTCGGCATACCCGCCGACTTCGCGTACGCGTCCCTGCACTACCTGGTCACCCCGGGCGTCCTCATATGGATGTTCCGGCGGAGGTCGTCGGCGTACCGGGCGGCCCGGGTCTGGCTGATGAACTCCACGCTGCTGGGACTGGTCGGCTTCACGCTGATGCCGACCTGTCCGCCCCGGCTGCTGGACGCGGGCCACGGCTTCGTCGACACGATGGCGCAGTACAGCGCGTACGGCTGGTGGGGCGCGGGTGCGAGCGCCCCGCGCGGGCTGAGCGGGATGACCAACCAGTACGCGGCGATGCCCAGCCTGCACGTCGGATGGTCGCTGTGGTGCGGGATCCTGCTGTGGCGGCACGGCCGCCATCCGCTGGTCCGGGCGGCGGGCGTCGCCTATCCGCTGCTCACCACGATCGTCGTGATGGGCACCGCCAACCACTACTTCCTGGACGCCGTCGCGGGCGCCGCCGTGATGGGGGTCGGCGCCCTGCTGGTCCGGCCCGTCGTCCGGCTGGCGGACCGGGCCAAGGCCTGGGCCGGAGCCCGGGTCACCGGCCCGCTCGCGGTGCTGTTCGACGGCCGGTCCGCAGGCGGCCGGAGCGCCGTTCCCGCGGAGGTTCCCGAGGCCGTTCCGGCGACCGTGCCCTCGAATGTCAGTGCCGGGTGCAAGACTTCCCCGGGTGAGCGAATCCCCGGCCAGCGGACCACCTCCGCAGATCCCCCCGGCACGGCAGTCGGCGGCCCGGCAGACAGAGACGCCGCCGACGCGGCCGCGAGCGACGACGCTCCGGCAGCGGCTCGCTGAGCTGCGCGGTCCGTCCGTCGCACCGCATCCGCTCGACGCGAGAGCCCTCGCCGCGCTGGCCGCCAACCCCGGCTGCAAGCGGCGGGCCCTGCTCGACGGCGCCGGGGTGGACAAGGGCGTGCTGGCCACCGCGCTCGGCTCCCCCGCCCCCTTCGGGCAGTCCCAGTTCGCCTTCATGCGGGGCAACGCCTTCGAGGCGAAGGTCAAGGCCGACGGCGGGGCCGAGCTGCTGCGCCTGCTGTACGAACGGCTCGGCGGCGGCGCCCCGGCCCCGGCCGGTGACGTCGCCACCCCCGATCTGAGCGCCGCCGGTCCCGAGGGCCGTGCCGCGCGCACCGCGCTGGCCCTGCGGGAGGCCACGGCGGCGGGCGGCTGGGCGCTGCTGGACCACCCGATGCTGGCCCTGGAGGTGGCGGGCTCCCCCGCCTATCTGGAGCCGGACGCGGTGGTGGTGCACCCCGACGGCCGGTGGACGGTCGTCGAGATCAAGTCGTTTCCGATGATCGACGCCTCCGCCGACGCCTCGAAGGTCGGCGCCGCCGCCCGGCAGGCCGCGGTGTACGTGCTGGCGCTGGAGCGGGTCGCGGCGGTCACGGAGCGTGCCGAGGTCGGACACCGGGTGCTGCTGGTCTGCCCCAAGGACTTCTCGAACCTGCCGACCGCCTCCGTCGTGGACGTACGCAAGCAGCGCGCCGTGACCCGCCGGCAGCTGACCCGGCTGACGCGCGTCGAGGACATCGCGGCCGCGCTGCCGGAGGGCACGACGTTCGACCCGGCGTGCCCGCCCGAGGAGCTGGACGCCGCCGTGGCGGCGGTGCCCCCGGCGTACGCCCCGGAGTGCCTGGCCGCCTGCGAGCTGGCCTTCCACTGCCGGGCGAAGTCCCGGGCCGAGGGCGCGGTGGAGACGCTGGGCCGCAGCGTCCGCGGTGAGCTGGGCGGGCTCACGACGGTGGCCGGGGTGCTGGCGGCCGCCGCGGGCAAGGAGGGCGACCCCGCCGATCCGACGGTCGCCGCGCTGCGCCGGGCCGCCGCCCTGCGCGCCGAGGCCCTGGAGAGCGCCGCCGTCCTGCGGACCGAGGCACGGGAAGCCGCCTCCGTCACGCGCGCCGGGGCGCCGGAGGGTGCGGCCGCATGTCGCTGATCACCACCCTGGCCCGGCTGGAGGCCGTCGACACCGGCCGTGCCCAGCCGCTCGCGACCGTACGGCACCGCCATCTGACCGACCGGCCGCTGGTGCTGGTGCCGCTGACCACCGCCGGTGAGGCCGGGGCCCCGCTCGGGGCGCTGGTCGGCACGGACCGGGAGGCGCCCCGGCTGCTGGCCGTCGCCCAGCCGCGCGACCGTGACCTGCGGTTCGCGTTCCTGGCCGAGCTGGCGGAGGCGGTCCTGCCGCACATCGAGGCGTACGCGGACGTCGTCGAGCCCGCCGAGCGCAACGAGACCGATCCGGCGACCGGCAAGAAGACCAAGGTCGAGGTCGAGCTGTGCACGGACGCCGCGCAGCTGATCGTGCCGAGCCGGGCGGGCGTGGAGTTCGTGCGGCTGCTGGGCCGGTCCATGCGGTTCCGCCGCACCGCCGAGGACGATCCGGACACCCCGTATCCGGCCCCGGCCCGGGTGCCGCTGCTCGGCCGCTGGCTGACGCACTACGGGGAGCGGGCCCGGGTGCCCGGTTCCTCGCTGCTGCCCGCCGCCACGGATCTGCTGAACCGGCACTGGGCGACCGGGCAGAGCAGCCTGGAGGACCAGCACCTGGGCGCGCTGCTGGCCTGGATCGACCCGCCGGCCGGTTCCTCGGGGGCCGAGGCGGCGCTCCGGGCGGAGCTGGCCCGGGACGGCGAGGGCCAGCTGCTGTGCCCGCCGGCCGGTCCGGCCACCGATCCGGACTTCGACAACCGTCTCCTCGCCCCGGCGATCGAGCGGTACGACCGGGCGCGTACGGCGTTGGCGTCCGCCGAGGACGGTCTCGCGGCGGACGCCCGCCTCGGCGAGCTGAGCGACGCCGAGCGGGCGATCCGTTCCCTGCTGGCGAAGGTGATGCTGCCGACCTGGGACGCGGTGTGGCGGAGCCTCGATCTGCTGCGGGAGCTGCCGGAGGGGGCCCGGGCCGGGGACCGCTGGACCCGGGACCGCTGGTCGTTCACCGCGCACCGCGACCGGGTGCGCTCGGGCGAGCCGCCGCAGCCGCGCCGCGACGACGCGGTGACGGCGGCCCAGAAGCTGGCCTCCCGGGAGACCGCCCAGGCCCAGCTGGAGGCCCAGGAGGCGCTGGACGATCCGCTGGTGCTGGCGGGGCGGCGGCTGGCGGGCGAGGCGTTCCTCGCCACGGTGACCGAGGTGGAGATGGCGTACACCGAGTCCAAGCGGCCCTCCCCGCGCCCGCTGGTCACCGTCCGCACGGACGAGCGTCCGCATCTGGGCGAGCGGACGAAGGTCTACCGCTCGCTGGACGGCAAGCCGCAGACGGCGGAGTTCGTACGGTACGCGGACGCCTCACCCGCCGACGCGGACGCCGCTTCTGCCGCCGGGGACGCTGCCGGGGACGCCTCCCCGGTCGCCGAGGACGGCGAAATCCTGCTGGTGCTGCGGATCCTGGACCGGATGGGCCGGGGCAAGGAGCCCGCCCCCGGTTCGGTGCCGGAGCCCGGGGAGCGGATCGCCTGGACCCTGTTCGAGCACGACCAGCGCGGCGGCCCGAAGCTGCCGGACCCGGAGGAGACGCCGTGGACCCACGGCGGCCCGCCGGGCGCGGACGCCGCGACGCGCGCGGAGCACCCCGACCCCGTGACCCCGGAGGACCTGCTGTGATCCCGACCGCCACCGCCACGGAGGGACCGCTGTGACGACCGGCCACCCGGGAGGACCCACTGTGCGTGCCGTCTTCGACCCGGGCGCGGAGGCGGCGCGCGCGACCGGCGCGATCCTCGACGACACCCTGCGCGGCTCCTCCCGGGGCGTCGTCGTGGACTCGCCGCCCGGCGCGGGCAAGTCGACGCTGGTGGTCCGGGCGGCACTGGAGCTGGCCGCCGCCGGCCATCCGCTGATGGTGATCGCACAGACGAACGCGCAGGTCGACGACCTGGTGGTGCGGCTCGCGGAGAAGGACCCGGAGCTGCCGGTGGGGCGGCTGTACAGCAGCGACTCCGACCCGTACGACAAGGTGCTGGACGGGCTCGCCAACGTGACGAAGTCGGCGAAGGCGGCGGATCTGGCCGGGCTCGACGTGGTGATCTCGACGGCCGCCAAGTGGGCGCACGTGAAGAACGTGGAGCCGTGGGGGCACGCGATCGTCGACGAGGCGTACCAGATGCGCTCGGACGCGCTGCTGGCCGTGGCCGGGCTGTTCGAGCGGGCGCTGTTCGTCGGCGATCCGGGCCAGCTGGACCCGTTCTCGATCGTCGGCGCCGACCAGTGGGCGGGGCTGAGCTACGACCCGTCGGCGAGCGCGGTGTCCACGCTGCTCGCGCACAATCCGGAGCTGCCGCAGCACCGGCTGCCGGTGTCGTGGCGGCTGCCCGCGTCGGCGGCCCCGCTGGTGTCGGACGCGTTCTACCCGTACACCCCGTTCCGCAGCGGTACGGACCACGGGGACCGGAGGCTCTCGTTCGGGGTGGCGTCGGACGGGTCGGGGCCCGACCGGGTGCTGGACGTGGCGGCGGAGTCCGGGTGGGGTCTGCTGGAGCTGCCGGCCCGGCACACCCCGCGCACCGACCCCGAGGCGGTACGGGCGGTGGCGCTGGTGGTCCGGCGGCTGCTGGACCGGGGCGGCGTCGCCACCAGCGAGCGGGCGGAGGATCCGGTGCCGGTGACGGCGGACCGGGTGGCGGTCGGCACGGCCCACCGGGACCAGGCGGCGGCGGTGCGGGCGGCCCTCGCGGAGCTGGGCGTCATCGGGGTCGCGGTGGACACGGCGAACCGGCTCCAGGGCCGCGAGTTCGACGTCACGGTGGTGCTGCACCCGCTGTCGGGGCGGCCCGACGCCACGGCCTTCCATCTGGAGACGGGCCGGCTGTGCGTGCTGGCCTCGCGGCACCGGCACGCGTGCATCGTGGTGTGCCGGGAGGGGGTGGCGGATCTGCTGGACGAGCATCCGTCCACCGAGCCGGTCCAGCTGGGCGTCACGGTGAAGTTCCCCGACGGCTGGGAGGCGAACCACGCGGTGCTGGCCCACCTCACGGAGCGGCGGGTGCGGTGGCGGCCCTGAGCGGGGGCGCGTCGCCGGAGCCACCGGGCCGGGGCGCGCGGCCACGGCCCCGAGCGTGCGTCGCTCCCCCGCGCCCCCGACGCACGCCCCGGCCCCCTTGCGCGGGGTTGGACAATGGAGGGTGGCCGTCCGGGTCTTCCGGTCATCAGGTCGCCCGAGGGAGGAACACCACATGACACAGTCCGAGCGGAACGAACGGCAGCGGCTGCGCCCCGCGCCGCTGCTCTTCGAGCCGTCTCAGGCCACGGCGGACCCGGAGCACTTCTTCGACCTGGAGTCGATGGAGGACCCCCGCGAGCTGCTGGCCCGTGCGACCGAGCTGACGCAGGCCTTCCGGGCGGCGACGGACCGGTCGGTGGAGTTCCAGGCGCTGGCGGCGGCGCAGCTCGCCGACCCGCGCCGGTTCGACCGGCTGACGGCGGCGGATGTCGCGGAGTGCGCGGAGTGGACCGAGGACTACGCGAAGAAGATGATCGAGTTCGGCCGCACCCTGCTGGACGCTCCCAGAGCCTGACGCCCGAAGCCCGACGCCTGACGCCCGACGCCCGAAGCCCGGCACCCGAAGTCCGGCATCCGAAGCTCCGACGCCCGGAACCTGACCCACGGGGCTCTTCGGAGCAGGCGCCGGCCATGGGGCCGATGTGACGCGTGGGGCGGGCGGGGCAGGTGCTGTTCCGACAGGCCGGGGGTCAGGTCCCGTGGCATATTCCGGCGCGCAAGATACCCCTCCCCCTCCGACCCTGTCCCGGTTTCCCGCAACTCTCGGAATCCTTTCCGTCACTCCCGGTAGACCTTTCTCCAT
>MUNB01000418.1 GCA_002154345.1 Streptomyces griseus | reverse complement strand
CGTGAATGATCACCGACCGCGCCCCGCCCTCCCGGAAGTCCCAGCCGTGCAGGGCCTCCGCCCGCCCGTCGCCGTCCTCGTCCGTCCGGAAGTCCAGCCACACCTCGTTGGCCGGGTCCGCGGTCGGCTCCGGGCGGTGCTGGTAGTGAGGACCGGCCGCCGCGGGGTCGGCGCCGCAGGGCGAGGTGTGCACATGCATCCCGTACGCACGGCCGGGCACGAGCCCCCGCAGCCGGGCCCCGACCCGGGTGCCGGACGGGTCCGTGAACTGCGTGACCTCGATCCGCGCGCCCGCCGGCACCAGCCGGGTGTCGTACGTCAGCGCGTCGGACGGCACGAAGGAACCGGGCGGGGAGAACACCCCCGCGGCCCGCATCCACGAACTGCCGCCCGCCGTGACAGCGCCGTCGCCGCGGCTCGGACCGCCGCCGCCGCTCGGCTCCTGTGCCGGGCTCCCCGCCGCAGGAGCCCCGTGCGCACCATCCGCACCGTGGCCACCGTGCGCCACGTCGTCCGTCGCGTGGGCGACGCCGACACCGCAGGCCAGCGTCAGCAGAGCCACCGCGCCCACCAGCACCCCCGGGACCCGCGGAACGTCCGTCCTCCGCCGCCCGGAATTCGGGTGCGACGGCCCGTGTCCCGTCCGTACCATCCATGCCGTCATGCGCTGCTCCTCGCTCGTACCGGCCCTCGTGCCGGTCGTTCACCCCTCCTAACGGGCGCATGGCCTCCAGGTGTACGTGACCTGCACAACATCACCCGACCTGGACGAGGCCCCGGGAACCCTCACGCGTACGCTGTACAGCTGAACCTGCCGCCCCTGCCGCTCCCCTGCGACGTCGCGGCGTTGACACGATCGGGGAGTAGTAGACGGTGCTAGAGAGTGTGGCCGCGCTGACCAGCAGCCCATGGATCTACGCGGTGGTCGCCCTCTCCGTTCTCCTGGACGTCTTTCTGCCCCTGCTGCCCAGCGGCGTGCTCGTCATCACGGCCGCCACGGCGGCCGCGGCGGGCACCACCACCGTCAGCGGCGGCGGGGGCACCGGAGGGCAGGTCCCCTCGCTCGTCGTGCTGATCCTGTGCGCGGCCACCGCCTCGGTCCTCGGCGACCTCGTCGCGTACCGGCTCGCCTGGCGCGGAGGTGACCGGCTGGACCGGGCCATCGCCCGCTCCCGGCGTCTCAGCACCGCGCAGGAACGTCTCGGCGCCGCCCTGAGCCGGGGCGGCGCCGAGACGTTCCT
>MUNB01000417.1 GCA_002154345.1 Streptomyces griseus | reverse complement strand
GCACGGGTCCCTGGGAGCTGCCGTGCGTCGAGATCACCGACGTACCGGACCGGCCGTGGCGCGGCGCGATGCTGGACGTGGCGCGGCGCTTCCAGCCGATCGGCTATCTGCGCCGGTACGTGGACCTGATGGCTCTGCACAAGCTGAACGTCCTGCATCTGCACCTCACCGACGACCAGGGCTGGCGGATGCCGGTCGACGCCTACCCCCGGCTGATCTCGGTCGGCTCCCGGCGGGCCGGGTCGCAGCAGGGTCCGACCGGTCCGGACGGGGCGTACGTCGACGCGGTGCCGCACGAAGGGCACTACACCAAGGCCGAGTTGAAGGGCCTGGTGCGGTACGCGGCGGAGCGCGGCATCACCGTCGTACCGGAGATCGAGATGCCCGGCCATGTGCGGGCCGCGCTCGCCGCCTACCCGGAGCTGGGCAACCACCCGGAGCGGCAGCTGGACGTGTGGACCCGCTGGGGGGTGTGCGACACGATCCTCGGCGTGCACGAGGGCGTCTTCGACTTCTGCCGCGCCGTGCTGGAGGAGGTGCTGGAGGTCTTCCCGTCGCCGTACGTCCACATCGGCGGCGAGGAGTGCCCGACCACCGAATGGGAGGAGAGCCCGGCGGCCCGCGAACGCGCGGCGGAGCTGGGGCTCGCCGACCCGGCGGCACTGCACGGCTGGTTCATGGGCCGGATCGGGGCGTTCCTGGTGGAGCGCGGCCGGATTCCGCTCGGCTGGGTCGAGAACGGGGCCGAACTCCCGCCGGAATTCACGGTGATGACCTGGCGCGACTCCTCGCACACGCGGGCCGCCGTGCACCGCGGCCACCAGGTGATCGCCGCGCACCACCGGGCGACCTACCTCGACTACGCCCAGTCCGGCGACCCGTCGGAACCGGTGGCCCAGCCCGGAGCGCCGGTCTCCCTGCACACGGTCCACGCCTACGAACCGGCCCCGCGGGACTGGCCGGAGGCCGAGCGGGGCCGGGTGCTCGGGACCCAGGCCCAGGTGTGGACGGAGTACGCCCGCACCCCCGAGGAGATCGAGTACCTCAGCTACCCACGGCTGTGCGCGCTCGCCGACCGTTCCTGGTCCGGCGGGCACGGCGACTGGCCGGGGTTCGTCGAGCGGCTGCGTCACCACACCGCCCGGCTGGACGCCCTGGGCGTCCCCTACCGCCCGCTGGACGCACGGTCGCTCGCGACGGCCGGATCCGCGTCCCCGCCCTCAGGAACAGCGCGACCCCACTCGTAACCACTCCCCCACCACCGTTCCGGAGAGGAACACACCCGTGAACCCATCACGCAGGAATCCGCGCGGGTCCAGGCTGCGCACCGCCGCCGCATCGGCCGCCGCCGTGGCGCTGGCCGCCACCGGGCTCGCCGCTCTGCCGTCCTCGGCGTCCGCCGCGGCGGACGGCATCGTCGTCCAGTACCGGACCAGCGCGTCCGGTGCGAGCGCCGACCAGAGCGAGCCGTGGCTGAAGGTCCGCAACGCCGGCTCCACCTCCGTACCGCTGAGCAGTGTGAAGGTGCGCTACTACTTCAAGGCCGACTCGGCGTCCGCCGCCTACCGGTTCGCCTGTTCCTGGGCGGTCAAGGGGTGCGGAAACATCACCGGTACGTTCGGGACGCTCGCCACCCCGACCGCCACCGCCGACCGCTATCTGGAGATCGGCTTCACCGCCGGGGCGGGCTCGCTCGCACCGGGCGCGGACACCGGCGACCTGCAGCTCCGCTTCCACCAGTCGTCCTGGGCCTCGCTCGTGCAGTCCGACGACTACTCCTTCGGGCCGGAGCAGGCCGCGTACGGCGACTGGTCCAAGGTGACGGCGCATGTCTCCGGCGCGACCGTGTGGGGCGAGGCGCCCGGCGGCAACGGGCCGACCGACCCGCCGGACCCGACGGACCCGCCCACCGACCCGCCGGGCGACGCGGCGGCGCTGTTCGACGACTTCGACTACAGCTCGCACACCGACCCGAAGATCAACGCCAACGGCTGGAGCGTACGGTCCAACTCCGGTGGTCCGGGCGTGCCGGGCGCGACCTGGGCGCCGGAGAACGTCACTTTCGCCGACCAGGGCGGAAACACGGTGATGAACCTGGAGACCTCGACGGCGGGCACCGGGGCGTCGACGAAGCACACCGAGATCCTGACGCAGTCGATGAAGTTCAAGAACGGGACGTACGCGTCGCGGGTGAAGTTCAGCGACGCGCCGCGCTCGGGCCCGGACGGCGACCGGATCGTGCAGACGTTCTTCACCATCAACGACCTCAAGGCGCCGATGGCGGACGACTACGCGGAGTACGACTTCGAGTATCTGCCGAACGGCGGCTGGGGTGAGCCGGCGAACATCCTGTACACGACGTCGTGGGAGACCTACCGGCCCGACCCGTGGGAGGCGGTCAACGCGCACAGCGAGTCGCGGCAGTCCTACGCGGGCTGGCACGACCTGGTGGTGACGATCGACGACAACGAGATCACGTACTACATCGACGGGCAGCACTTCGGGACGCACGGGGCGGCCTATCTGCCCGAGCGGCCGATGTCGATCAACTTCAACCAGTGGCTGATCGACCTGGAGGGGCAGCCGAGCACCACGCCCCGCGCCTACGACCAGCAGGTGGACTACGTCCTGCATGTGAAGGACCAGGTGCTCACCCCGGCGCAGGTCAACGCGATGGTCGGTTCGTACCGCGACGCGGGCACGAGCTTCGAGGACACGGTCCCGGGCAGCTAGGAGCGGTGCGTACGGCGTGAGAACCGGGCGGGGCGGGGGTCGACAGCGACCCCCGCCCCGCTTTCGTATGCCCGAAGGCGCCCGCGCCACCGATTCCGTACGCCGCTGACCGGGGCGAATTTTCCGGCACCCCCTTGACAGCCCTGCCACCCTCCGGGCAATCTTCCGTTAAGCAGAAACTAACTTCCGCAATACGGAAGGAGCGCCGAAACCCTCATGGGATACCCGGACCAGCGCTTCGATGTGAACCTTTCGATCCTCTTCACGGAACTCCCGCTCCTGGAGCGTCCCGCGGCAGCCGCCGCGGCGGGCTTCACGGCGGTCGAGCTGTGGTGGCCCTGGATCGAGACCCCCGCCCCGCCGCAGGCCGAGCTCGACGCCCTCAAGAAGGCGCTCGACGACGCCGGCACCCAGCTGGTGGGGCTGAACTTCTACGCCGGACAGCTGCCCGGCCCCGACCGCGGCGCGCTCTCCGCGCCCGGCCCGGAGTCGGACCGCTTCCGGGCCAACATCGAGGTGGCGGCCGACTTCGCCGCCTCGGTCGGCTGCACGGCGCTCAACGCGCTGTACGGCAACCGCGTCGAAGGCGCGGACCCGCAGGTGCAGGACGCGCTCGCGCTGGAGAACCTGGTGCTGGCCGCCCGCGCGGCGGACCGCGTCGGGGCGATCCTGCTCGTCGAGACGCTCAACAAGCCGGAGTCGCCGCTCTATCCGCTGGTCAGCGCACCGGCCGCGATCGAGGTCGTCGACAAGGTGAACGCGGCGACGGGCCTCGGGAACGCCAAGTTCCTGCTGGACCTCTACCACCTCTCGATGAACGGCGAGGACCTGAGCCAGGTCATCAAGGCGTACGCCGCGAAGACCGGCCACGTCCAGATCGCCGACAACCCGGGCCGCGGCGCGCCGGGCACCGGCTCGCTCCCGCTGGAGCGGCTCCTGGACGAGCTCAAGGACGCGGGTTACGCGGGTTGGGTCGGCCTGGAGTACAAGCCGGGCGACCGTCCGAGCGCGGAGTCGTTCGACTGGCTCCCGGCGTCGGCCCGAGCGGCCGGCTGACCGCCCGAGTCCACTCCACCAAGGGGTGAGCCCAACCCCCTTACGCACACACGCTTTTCAGGAAGGCACCCTCATGAGCAACAACCTCCCCAAGGTTGCGTGGATCGGCCTCGGCATCATGGGCTCCCCCATGTCCGAGAACCTGATCAAGGCCGGTTACTCCGTCACCGGATACACCCTGGAGCAGGACAAGATCGACCGGCTGGTCGCGGCCGGCGGCACCGGCGCCTCCTCGATCGCGGACGCGGTCGGGGACGCGGATGTCGTCATCACGATGGTGCCCGCATCGCCGCAGGTCGAGGCCATCGCCTACGGCCCGGACGGCATCCTGGAGAACGCGAAGCGCGGCGCGCTGCTGGTGGACATGTCCTCCATCACCCCGCAGACCTCCGTGGACCTCGCCAAGAACGCGGCCGAAAAGGGCATCCGGGTCCTGGACGCGCCGGTCTCCGGCGGCGAGGCCGGCGCCATCGAGGCGGTCCTGTCCATCATGGTCGGCGGCGAGCAGGCGGACTTCGACGCCGCGAAGCCGCTGCTCGAAGCGCTCGGCAAGACGATCGTGCTCTGTGGCCCGCACGGCTCCGGCCAGACGGTGAAGGCCGCCAACCAGCTGATCGTCGCGGTCAACATCCAGGCCTGCGCCGAGGCCGTGGTCTTCCTGGAGAAGTCCGGCGTCGACCTCGCCGCCGCGCTGGACGTGCTCAACGGCGGCCTGGCCGGCTCGACCGTGCTGACCCGCAAGAAGGACAACTTCCTGAAGCGGGACTTCGCCCCCGGCTTCCGGATCGACCTGCACCACAAGGACATGGGCATCGTCACGGATGCCGCCCGCAACGTCGGCGCGGCCCTGCCCGTCGGCGGCGTGGTCGCCCAGCTGGTCGCCTCGCTGCGCGCCCAGGGCGACGGCGGCCTCGACCACTCGGCGCTGCTGCGCTCGGTCGAGCGGCTGTCCGGCTCCCAGGTCTGATCCCTCCCCCGGCTCCGCAAGGAGCCCCTGGCCCCGTACGGGGCCACGGCCCGCACACGGCGGGCCCCCTGAACTCCGGGCCGCGGCGGCGCTGACACCTGTCCTGTCGCGCCCAGGCGCTGCCGCGGCCCGGAACCACACACTTCGTTTTCAACAAACTGTTGACGTTGTCTCGCGGCGAATCTACGCTCCTCAAGCCGTCAGCAGCTCGTACGAAAGGTCATCCCGCCACATGGCTAAGCGTGTGCTCACGACCGAGTCAGGCGCCCCGGTCGCCGACAACCAGAACTCCGCCACCGCCGGTGTCGGTGGACCGATCCTCCTCCAGGACCAGCACCTCCTGGAGAAGCTCGCCCGCTTCAACCGTGAGCGCATCCCGGAGCGCGTGGTGCACGCCCGCGGTTCCGGCGCGTACGGCTACTTCGAGGTCACCGACGACGTCACCGGCTTCACCCGCGCCGACTTCCTCTCCTCGGTCGGCAAACGCACCGAGACGTTCCTCCGCTTCTCGACCGTCGCCGACTCGCTCGGCGGCGCGGACGCGGTCCGCGACCCGCGCGGCTTCGCCCTCAAGTTCTACACGGACGAGGGCAATTACGACCTGGTCGGCAACAACACCCCGGTGTTCTTCATCAAGGACCCGATCAAGTTCCCCGACTTCATCCACTCGCAGAAGCGCGACCCGTTCACGGGCAAGCAGGAGCCGGACAACGTCTGGGACTTCTGGGCGCACGCCCCCGAGGCGACGCACCAGATCACCTGGCTGATGGGCGACCGCGGCATCCCCGCCTCGTACCGTCACATGAACGGCTACGGCTCGCACACCTACCAGTGGACGAACGCCGAGGGCGAGGCCTTCTTCGTCAAGTACCACTTCAAGACGAACCAGGGCGTGCGGTCCCTCTCCGCCGACCAGGCCGCCGAGCTCGTCGGCAAGGACGCCAACTCGCACCAGACGGACCTGCTCCAGGCCATCGAACGCGGCGTCAACCCGTCCTGGACGCTGTACGTCCAGGTGATGCCGGCCGCCGAGGCAGCCGACTACCGGTTCAACCCGTTCGACCTCACCAAGGTGTGGCCGCACAGCGACTACCCGCTCCAGCGGGTCGGCCGCCTGGTCCTGGACCGGAACCCGGACAATGTCTTCGCCGAGGTCGAGCAGGCGGCGTTCTCGCCGAACAACTTCGTGCCCGGCATCGGCCCGTCCCCGGACAAGATGCTCCAGGGCCGGCTGTTCGCCTACGCGGACGCGCACCGCTACCGCCTGGGCGTCAACCACACCCAGCTGCCGGTGAACGCGCCGCGGACCGCCGTCGTCGACAACTACGGCCGCGACGGCGTCCACGCGACGCGCAACGGCTCGCGCCACGACAAGAACTACGAGCCCAACTCGTACGCCGGTCCGGCGCAGACCGACGCGGCGCTCGCCGCGCCGCTCGCGATCCACGGCTGGACGGGCACGCACGAGGCGCCCGCCCACACCAAGGACGACGACTTCTTCCAGGCGGGCGAACTCTTCCGGCTGATGTCGGAGGACGAGAAGGGCCGCCTGGTCGCAAACATCGCCGGAGGCCTCTCGCAGGTCACCCGCGACGACGTGATCGAGAAGAACCTCGCCCACTTCCACGCCGCCGACGCCGACTACGGCAAGCGCGTGGAGGAGGCGGTCCGCGCCCTGCGCGAGGACTGAGCCTCCCGTTGTGCCCCTGCTCGTACCGCGCACCCGGATGAGGGGTGCCGCGCGGCACGGGCAGGACGACGAGGCCGCGGCGGTCGAGCGATGCCAGTGCGGTGGTGAAGGCCCGGGGACCGTCTCCTGACCTGAAGGAGACGCCCTCACCCGGGCCGATCGCCGCCGCCGCGGTCCCTGTCACCCCCTGAACGAGGGCGTGGAGTACGGATACGGTCCCGTACTCCACGCCCTTTCGCATGCCCGCGCCACATCCAGCCCGTCCGGCGCTATCCAGCCCGTTCGGCGCTCTCCAGCCCGTCCGGCGTTTGAGGACGGAACCGTCAGGATGGCAAGGCCGCACCACCCGGACGGGCTGTGTGGTCCGGCCCCGCTTGACGCGTGTAGCTAATAGCATTAGCCTTTAGCTAGTCACATTAGCTTTGCATCGAGCAGGGAGACGCCATGACCGAGTTCATCTCCGTCCCGGGCGGCACCCTCGCCTACGAGACCGCCGGCGAGGGCCCACTGGTCGTCCTGGCCCACGGCATGGGCGACAGCCGCGCGGCCTACAGATTCGTCCTGCCGCGCCTGACCGCGGCGGGGTACCGCGTGGCCGCGGTCGACCTGCGGGGCTGCGGCGAGTCGAGTGCGACATGGCCTTCCTACTCGCGCACCGACATCGCGGGCGATCTGCTCGCGGTGATCCGTCACCTCGACAGCGGCCCGGCCGTCCTGGTCGGTCACTCGATCTCCGGCGGAGCCGCCACCATCGCGGCCGCCCAGGATCCCGACCTGGTCAGAGGCGTCATCGAGCTGGCCCCCTTCACGCGCGCACAGTCGATCGCGTTCGGCGACCTCCGCTCGAAGCGCTACCGCAAGGGCGCCTTCCTGCTGCTCGGCGCCGCCCTGTTCGGCAGCGTGGGACTGTGGTCCCGCTACCTCGACCACGCCTACCCGGGCCGCAAGCCCGCCGACTGGGCCGACCGGCTCGGCCGCGTCCGGGCGACGCTGGGCGAGCCCGACCGGATGCGGGCGTTGCGGAAGATGGGACAGTCGGCGCCGACCGACGCCGGCGCCCAGTTGGGCAACGTACGGACCCCCGCCCTGATCGTGGAAGGCTCGCTCGACCCCGACTGGGTCGATCCGCGCGCCGAGGGCGAGGCGATCGTGGCCGCGATGCCTGCCGGTGTCGGGGAGGTCGCGGTGATCGAGGGAGCCGGCCACTACCCGCACGACCAGTACCCCGAGGAGACGGTGTCCCTGATGCTCGCCTTCCTGGAAACGCACACCCGTGCCTAGGGCGGGCCTCGACACGAGCGCCGTCGTCGCGGCGGGAGCGGCGCTCGCCGACGAGGTCGGCTGGGCGGGCCTGACCATGGGGCTGCTGGCCGACAGGCTCGGCGTACGGCCGCCGTCCCTGTACAAGCACGTCGCTTCCCTGCACGAACTGCGGCACGGCATCTCCGTCCTGGCCAAGCGCGAACTCGCCCATCACCTGGCCCGGGAGTGCGTCGGCCGTTCCGGCCCGGACGCGGTGCGGGCGTTCGCCGACAGCTACCGCCGCTGGGCCCTGGAGCACCCCGGCCGCTACGCCGCCACCGTCCCCGCTCCGGCGGCCGGTGACGAGGAGGACCGGGACGCCGGCGAAGAGGCGTTGCGGGTTCTGCTCGACGTCCTCGCCGGTTTCGGCCTGCCCGACGCGCGCGTCGTCGACTCCGCACGGGCGCTGCGATCGGCACTGCACGGGTTCGTCACCCTTGAGGGCGCCGGCGGCTTCGGTCTGCCCCGTGACGTCACGCGGAGCTACCGCTTCCTCGTCGACACCCTGATCGCCGGCTTCGAGGCCGCCCCTCCCGCTCACACCTCCGCACCGTGAGAACCGGGACGCGGCCTCCGGGGCACGACCCCGTCCGCGGCGGCCTGCGCTTCGCCGTCGAGATGACCGCCTGGGTGTGCACCCCCTGGGCCCTGTGGTCCCTCTCCGTCCCGCTGGCGATCGGCGCCGTCCTGCTGTTGATCGGGCTTCCTGCCCTCTTCGGTACCCCGGGCGACCGGCCCGGCGGCGCCCCGCCCGTCGCGGTGCCCGGCATCGTCACCATCGCGCTGGTCGTGCTCCAGGCGGTGGCGGCAGCGGCGTCCGCATGGGCGCTGTGGGGGACGTGGGTCGCCACGTCGGTGACTGCCCTGTGCCTGATCCTGCCCTTTACCGAACTGCCGCGCTGGCGAGCCCTGTTGAGCGCGACCCACCGGCCGGGCTGACCGCACGGCGCGCCGTTCGCAGCGGATCCGGTCCGCGGTCGAAGCGCGAGGGCCCCTGCCCCGGAGGCTTCTCCGGGGCAGGGGCCCTCGTTCGGTGCCGGACGGGTCAGGACACGGTCAGGGGGCGGATCGCGGTGGGCGCGTGGGACGGGTCCGTGGCGATGTCCTCGAACTCGTTGACCGACGCGATGTCCGTACCGCTCATCGCGATGTTCGTGACCCGCTCCAGGATCGCCTCGACGACGACCGGGACGCGGAACTCCGCCGCCAGCTTCTTCGCCTCCTCGAAGGCCGGCAGCAGCTGGTCCGGCTCGGTGACCCGGATCGCCTTGCAGCCGAGGCCCTCGACGACCTTGACGTGGTCGACGCCGTAGACGCCCAGCTCCGGGGAGTTGAGGTTCTCGAACTCCAGGTTGACCTGGAAGTCGATGTCGAAGTTGCGCTGCGCCTGGCGGATCAGCCCCAGGTAGGAGTTGTTCACCAGGACGTGGACGTACGGGATGCGGTGCTGTGCGCCGACGGCCAGCTCCTCGAGCATGAACTGGAAGTCGTAGTCGCCGGAGAGGGCGACGACCGTGCCCTCCGGGTCCGCGGTGGCGACGCCCAGCGCGGCCGGGATCGTCCAGCCCAGCGGGCCCGCCTGGCCGCAGTTGATCCAGTGGCGCGGCTTGTAGACGTGCAGCATCTGCGCGCCCGCGATCTGCGAAAGCCCGATCGTGGTGACGTAACGGGTCTCCGGGCCGAACGCCCGGTTCATCTCCTCGTACACGCGCTGCGGCTTGAGCGGCACGTTGTCGAAGTGGGTCCTGCGCTGGAGGCTCGCCTTGCGCTCCTGCGTGGAACCGGCCCAGGCCGACCGGTCCTTCAGCTCGCCCGCGGCCTTCAGCTCGCGCGCCACCTCGACGAAGAGCTCCAGCGCGGCCTTGGCGTCGGAGGCGATGCCGAGGTCCGGGGCGAAGATCTTGCCGATCTGGGTGGGCTCGATGTCGACGTGGACGAAGGTGCGGCCCTGGGTGTAGACGTCCAGCTTGCCGGTGTGGCGGTTGGCCCAGCGGTTGCCGATGCCGAGGACGAAGTCGGACTCCAGGAAGTTCGCGTTGCCGTAGCGGTGCGAGGTCTGCAGGCCCACCATGCCGGCGTTCAGCTCGTGGTCGTCGGGCAGGATGCCCCAGCCCATCAGGGTCGGGATGACCGGGACGCCGGTCAGCTCGGCGAACTCCACCAGCAGCTCGGAGGCGTCGGCGTTGATGATGCCGCCGCCCGCGACGAGCACCGGACGCTCCGAGGCGTTCAGCAGCTGCACGGCCCGCTCGATCTGCTTGCGGGAGGCGGCGGGCTTGTGCACCGGGATGGGCTCGTACAGCTCGGGGTCGAACTCGATCTCGGTGAGCTGGACGTCGATCGGCAGGTCGATGAGGACCGGGCCGGGGCGGCCGGTGCGCATCAGGTGGAAGGCCTGCTGGAAGACGCCGGGGACCTGGGCCGCCTCCAGGACGGTGGTCGCCGCCTTGGTGACCGGCTTGGCGATCGACGCGATGTCGACGGCCTGGAAGTCCTCCTTGTGCAGGACGGCGGTCGGCGCCTGGCCGGTGATGCACAGGATCGGGATGGAGTCGGCGATGGCGGAGTACAGACCGGTGATCATGTCGGTGCCCGCCGGGCCCGACGTACCGATGCAGACGCCGATGTTGCCGGCCTTGGCCCGGGTGTAGCCCTCGGCCATGTGGGAGGCGCCCTCGACGTGACGGGCCAGGGTGTGCTGCACCCCGCCGGAGGCCTTGAGGGCCGCGTAGAAGGGGTTGATCGCCGCACCCGGCACACCGAACGCGTTGCTGACGCCTTCGCGCTTGAGGATCTCAACTGCCGCTCGGGCAGCGGTCATACGAGGCATTGAGTGCTCCTGCTCGGGATTGGTGGAGTCGGGCTCTGTCGCGCCACCTGAGAGCACCAATTCCGCATTACGGAAATTCAGTTCTGCTATACGGAAGCAATCTAAAACCTGGGACGACCCCCGTCAAGGGCGTGAACCGCCCTCCGCCCGTACGAAGTGCGTCAATCCCTTCCCCAGAGCCTCGCTCCTGGTGGACCATGGAGTGACGAGGGAGGCACGGAGCGCAAGCGGTCGCGCGTCCGTGCCGGAGGGAGAGTTACGTGGAGTCCGTGCCGGTCCGGTGCCCTGTCTGCGGCCGGGACCACGCCTACAGCACACCGGCCTACCCCTGCCCGTGCGGGACGCCCACCGCCCCGCCGCTGCTGCCGGGCGCCCCGGCGGTCCTGGTCACCCACCGCAGCTGGAACGACGCCTGGGTCACCGTCCGCTGCGCCTCCTGCGCCCGGGAGGACCAGTGGCCGCAACCCGAGCTGTGCTGCCCGTGCGGGACCGTCCTGCGGATACCGGTGCGCCCGGTGGCCGCCGCCCCGGCCCCGGC
>MUNB01000416.1 GCA_002154345.1 Streptomyces griseus | reverse complement strand
CCCGGCGGACGGTGGCTCCGGTGGCGCGGGCCTGCTCCTCGGCCCGGTCGGTGGTGACGGTGACGACCAGCTTCCCGGTCTTCGCGTCGAGGTAGGTTCCGGCGGTGGCGGCGCCGAGGGAGCGTTCCACCTTGCGGCGGTGGAGGGCGCGGCTCCGAGGCCGAGGGCGCCGGCGACGAGCAGCAGGGAAACGCCCAGGCGCGCGCGGGAGTTGCGTCTCATGGGGGAGCTCCTTCTGGGGTGACGTGTGGGGACGTACCGAGAAGGAATTTGACATGCCCATTACCTAAACCACAAGACCGCGTGACCCGGGACCGCGCCGGCGGCCCCGTACCCGGGCGCACATGGAAACCGCCCCCCGGCCGGCAGGGGGGCCGGTCGGGGGGCGGTGCTCTGAGAGGGCTCCCGCAGGGGAGCCCGGGTCCGGGGCGCCGTGCTGCGGCGCCCCGGGAGGGCGTCAGCCCTGGTGGGGGTAGGTGTAGTCGGTCGGCGGGACCAAGGTCTCCTTGATGGCCCGGGTCAGGGTCCAGCGCTGGAGGTTCTGCGGGGCGCCCGCCTTGTCGTTGGTGCCGGAGGCACGGCCGCCGCCGAAGGGCTGCTGGCCGACGACGGCGCCGGTCGACTTGTCGTTGATGTAGAAGTTGCCCGCGGCGTAGCGGAGCTTGTCCATCGTGTACGCGGCGGCCGCACGGTCGCCCGCGATGACCGAGCCGGTCAGCGCGTAGTCGGAGACCGACTCCATCTGCTCCAGCATGGCGTCGTACTTCTCGTCCTCGTACACGTGGATCGCGAGGATCGGACCGAAGTACTCGGTCGTGAAGACCTCGTTCTCGGGGTCGGAGCAGACGATGACGGTCGGGCGGACGAAGTAGCCCACCGAGTCGTCGTAGGTGCCGCCCGCGATGATCGTGCAGCTCGGGTCGGACGTGGCGCGGTCGATCGCGGCCTTGTTCTTGGCGAACGAGCGCTCGTCGATGACGGCCCCGATGAAGTTCGACAGGTCGGTGACGTCGCCCATCGTGATGGAGTCGACCTCGGCCGCGAACTCCTCCTTGAAGCCGGAGTTCCAGATGGAGGCCGGGACGTACGCCCGCGAGGACGCGGAGCACTTCTGGCCCTGGAACTCGAAGGAACCGCGGGTCAGCGCGGTCTTCAGGATCGCCCGGTCGGCGCTGGGGTGCGCGACGACGAAGTCCTTGCCACCGGTCTCGCCGACGAGCCGCGGGTAGGTGCGGTAGTTGGCGATGTTGTTGCCGACCGTCTTCCACAGGTGCTGGAAGGTGGGGGTCGAGCCGGTGAAGTGGATACCGGCCAGGTCGCGGTGGTTCAGCGCCACCTCGGAGACGGCGATGCCGTCGCCGGTGACCAGGTTGATGACGCCCTTGGGCAGACCGGCCTCCTCCAGGAGCTGCATCAGCAGCACGGCGGCGTGGGTCTGCGTCGGGGACGGCTTCCACACCACGACGTTGCCCATGAGGGCGGGAGCGGTGGGGAGGTTGCCCGCGATGGCCGTGAAGTTGAACGGCGTGATCGCGTAGACGAAGCCCTCCAGCGGGCGGTGGTCCATGCGGTTCCACACGCCCGGGGAGTTGGCCGGGGGCTGCTCGGCGAGGATCTGGCGCGCGTAGTGCACGTTGAAGCGCCAGAAGTCGATGAGCTCGCAGGGGGTGTCGATCTCGGCCTGCTGGGCGGTCTTGGACTGGCCGAGCATGGTGGAGGCGGCCAGCGTCTCGCGCCAGGGGCCCGACAGCAGCTCGGCGGCGCGCAGGATGATCGCGGCGCGGTCGTCGAAGGACATCGCGCGCCAGGCCGGAGCGGCGGCGAGGGCCGCGTCGATGGCGTCCTGGGCGTCCTGCTCGGTGGCGCCGGCGAAGGTGCCGATGACGGCCTTGTGGTTGTGCGGCTGTACGACGTTGACCCGCTCGCCGCCACCCATCCGCTTCTCGCCGCCGATGGTCATCGGCAGGTCGATCGGGTTGTCGGCGAGCTCCTTGAGCTTCACCTCCAGGCGGGCGCGCTCCGGGGAACCCGGGGCGTAGGAGTGGACCGGCTCGTTGACCGGCGCGGGGACCTGGGTGACGGCGTCCATGATTGCCTTGTCTCCTTGGTGTCGGCAGGGGTGTGGGTCAGCCCGGGGGCTGCTCAGCCCTTGGTGAGGATCGAGCGGCCGAAGAACAGCAGGTTGGCCGGCTTCTCCGCGAGGCGGCGCATGAAGTATCCGTACCAGTCGGTGCCGTACGCCGTGTAGACGCGCATCCGGTGGCCCTCGGCCGCGAGCCGGATGTGCTCGTCGCTGCGGATGCCGTACAGCATCTGGAACTCGTACTCGTCCAGTTTGCGCCCGGCCTGGCGGCCCAGCTCCTGGGCGATGGCGATGAGACGGGGATCGTGCGACCCGATCATCGGGTAGCCCTCGCCCTCCATCAGGATCCGGGTGATGCGGACGTACGCCTTGTCGATCTCGGCCTTGTCCTGGTACGCGACGGAGGCGGGCTCCTTGTAGGCGCCCTTCACGATGCGTACGCGGCTGCCGGCCTCGGCCAGGCGGCGGGCGTCGTCCTCGGTGCGGAAGAGGTAGGACTGGATGACGCAGCCGGTCTGCGGGAAGTCCTTCCGCAGCTCCTCGTGGATGGCGAACATCGAGTCGAGGGTGGTGTGGTCCTCGGCGTCCAGGGTGACCGTGGTGCCGATGGCGGCGGCGGCCTCGACGACCGGGCGCACGTTGGCGAGGGCCAGCTCGTGGCCGCCCTCCAGCGCTTGGCCGAACATCGACAGCTTGACGGACATCTCGGCGCGGGTGCCCAGGTCCAGGATCTTCAGACGCTCGACGAGCTCCAGGTAGGCGTCGCGGGCGGCCTCGGCCTGCGCGGGGGTGGTGATGTCCTCGCCGACGACGTCGAGCGTGACCTCCAGGCCCTTGTCCGCGGCGTCCTCGACGATCGGCACGACCTGGTCGACGGTCTCTCCGGCGATGAAGCGGTCGACGACCTGCTTGGTGCCGGGCGCGGCCGAGATGAACCGGCGCATCTTGTCGCTGCGCGATGCGGCGAGAATCACGGGACCCAGCACGGGGCACCTCCACGAATGTACGGACGAAGGGCCGTAACGGTGCGAACGTGAACGGACCGGTACGGCACGGATAACCACCGTGAAATCTAGGGACCGCTCCGATCCTGTGCCATCGACACCTGTCACGCATCCGTGGCCGCCATCTCAGACATCTGTCTGAAGAAGGACGCGAACGGGTGCAGAATGGCGGAGTGACAGGCGATTACCAGGAACTGGTCGACGAGATCTCGGCCCTCCTCGACGCTCCGGCCACCCTGGAGAACCGGGACTTCGGCCTGGTCGCCTTCGGAGCCCACGACAGCGACGACGACACCGCGATGGACCCGGTCCGCACCCGCTCGATCCTGACCCGGCGCTCCACACCGGCCGTGCGCGCCTGGTTCGAGGGGTTCGGCATCACCCGGGCGACCGGCCCCGTCCGGATCCCCGCCGCCCCGGAGGCCGGGGTGTTCCGGGACCGCATCTGTCTTCCCGTACGCCATCGGGGCGTCGTCCTCGGGTACGTCTGGCTGCTCGACGCGGACCCGGGCCCGACCGACGAGCAGCTGGCCGCCGCGATGGAGGTCGCCGCCCGGATCGGGGCGCTGCTCTCCGACGAGGCGCGGGCGGGCGCGGACCTCTCACGGGAGTTCGGCGCGGTGCTCACGGCGGGGCCGGGCCGGCAGCACGACACCGCCGTCGCCGCGCTGGGCGAGGCGCTGGGGCGGGACGCGGAGGGGCTGCACACGGTGGTGTGCGTGACCCCGTGGGCGGACGACACGCCTTCGGTACGAGGAGTGGCCTCGACGGCCGCGCTGGCGACCGTCACCGCGCCGGGGGCCGCCGGGCCCCGGTCGCTGGCCGCGCTCGTCCGGCTGCGCTCGCCGGACCGCCTCGACCCGGCCCTGAGCGCCGCGGACCGACTGCGCACCGGCGCCGGACCGGCCGCCACCGGGGGGATCGCCGCGCCGCGCCGGGGTCTGGAGGAGCTGACGGTCTCCTGGCGCGAGGCCACGGCGGCAGCCCGCGCGGCCCGCGCCGAGACCCGCTTCGGCCCGGTGGCCCGCTGGTCGGCGATCGGCCCGTACCGCCTGCTGACCGCCCTCCCGGGCACCGGCAGCGACCCCGGGGACCCGGCGGTCGCCTCGCTGCTGACCCCGCTGCACCGGGAGCTGGCGCACACCGCCGAGGTGTTCCTGGACTGCGCGGGCCAGGCGAGCCGGACGGCCGCCGCGCTGGGCATCCACCGCCAGACGCTCTACTACCGGCTCTCGCGGATCCAGCAGATCACCGGCCTGGATCTCAACGACGGCGAGGACCGGCTGCTGCTGCACATGGCGGTGAAGCGGGCGCGGCTGTAGCCGGTGCGGCGGCGCTCACTTGCCGAAGCGGCGTTCCCGGTTGGCGTACGAGCGCAGCGCGCGCAGGAAGTCCACGTGCCGGAAGGCCGGCCAGTAGCAGTCCACCCAGTGCATCTCGGCGTAAGCGGACTGCCAGAGCAGGAAGCCGGACAGCCGCTGCTCGCCGGAGGTGCGGATGATGAAGTCGGTGTGGTCGGCCACGGGTGAGTAGAGGTGGCGGGAGATGTCGTCGATCCCGAACCGGGCGACCAGCTCGGCCGGGTCGCCGCCGGCCGCGATGTGCTCCTCGAAGGCGCTCTTCACGGCGTCGACGATCTCGCGCCGGCCGCCGTAGCCGACCGCCACGTCCACCTTGAGGCCGCCGCGGCCGGTCGTGGCGGCGGTGGCCTCCTTGAGCACCCGGGCGCTGGTGCCGGGCAGCATGTCCAGCGAGCCGATCGCCCGGACCTCCCAGTCCCGGCCCTCGGCGGTGATGTCCCGGACGGTCTCCTCGATGACCTCGATCAGCGGGCCGAGCTCCTCGGCGGGGCGGCCCAGGTTGTCGTCGGAGAGCATGAAGAGGGTCACGTGCTCGATCCCGGCGGCCGTGCACCAGCCCAGGAACGTGGTCACCTTGGCGCCGCCCGCCCGGTAGCCCTCCCGGACGTCCGTGTGCCCGGCCTTGCGGGCCCAGCGCCGGTTGCCGTCGACCATGATCCCGACGTGCTGGGGGCGCGGCAGGCCCACCAGTCCGGCGGCGAGCCGGCGCTCGTACACCGCTTCGATGGGCCTTCGGAGGAACAGGGGGAGCAGCTTCATGAACCCTCTCCAGCACGGGACACCGGCACGGGACGGCGCCACGGGGCAGCGGCACGGGACAGCGGATGTCGACGGACCTTATCAGCGGCTCCGGAGCAAGGCGTCGGATCGTCCCGGACCGGGGCTTCCGGAGGCCGGACCGGCTCTGCGCGGGCACAATCGAAGTGCTGCTCAGAACGCCCCCCGCGCGAGAAGGGGTACCACGTGGACCACCGTCCCGGCGGGCCGGGCACGCCGCTGCGTGCCGTACTCGCCCGGCTGCCCGTCCCACGGACCCTCCGGCGCGCCGTGGGCGCGGCCACGGCGATGAGCGGCACCCGCCGCCTGGAATGGCTCAACGCGGCGGGCGACCACATCGGTACCACGCTCGACCTGGACCGGACCGCCCAGGAACTGGCGGACTACGCCGTACCGAAACTGGCCGACGCGGCCGCGGTCGACCTGCTGGAATCGATCCTGCGCGGAGGTGAGGGGGAACGGAGCGGATCGGCCGAGGCGCCCCTGACCCGGGCCATGGCCGTGGCACACATCGACGAACTCGGGAACCTCGAACCGGACCCGGTGGGGGAGCTGACCACCTCCCACCCCTCCAAAGTGGCCCATCAGTGCCTGATCACGCGCCGGCCGGCGCTGGTGAGACGCATCGCCCCGCACCAGTACGAGTACATCGCCCCCACCTCGCACGCCGCCCTCGTCCTGCGCCGCGCGGGAGTGCACAGCTACCTGGCGCTGCCCCTCGTCTCCCGGGGCGTCCTGCTGGGACTCGTCGACTTCCTCCGGTCCGGGGACCGGCCGCCGTTCTCGCACGCCGACGTGGCCCTGGCGTGCGAGCTGGCGGCGAAGGCCGCGGTGTTCGTGGACAACGCCCGCCTGTACGGGCGTGAGCGGGCGGCCGTCGTCAAGCTGCAACGCGCCCTGCTCCCCCGCGCCGCTCCCTCCACACCGGGCCTCCAGGTCGTGTCGGGCTACCGGCCCGCCGTCGACCCCGGCGGTGTGGGCGGCGACTGGTTCGACGTGGTGGCCCTGCCGAGCGGACGCAGCGCCCTCGTCGTGGGAGATGTGATGGGCCATGGGCTGGCGGCCGCGGCGACCATGGGCCGGCTGCGCTCCGTCGCCCGTACCCTCCTGGGTCTGGACATCTCACCGGAACGCGTACTGGCCCGGCTCGACCTGGCCGCCCGCGACCTGGAGGAGGACCAGGTCGCCACCTGCCTGTGCGCCGTCTACGACCACGCCGAGCGGACGTACCGGCTGGCCAGCGCGGGGCACCCGCCGCCCCTGACGATCGACGCCGCCGGTCGTGCCGCCTTCCTGGACGTGCCCCCGGGCGCCCCCCTGGGCGCGGGGGTCATCCCCTACGACGAGGTGACGGCAAAGGTGCCGGAAGGCGGCCGCATCGTGATGTACACCGATGGGCTGATCAAGAACCGGCACGAGGACGTCGATGTCCTGCTGGAACGCCTGCGTGCGGCGGTCGACGGCCCGCCGGCCGCTCTCGCGGACAGCTGCGAGGCGATATGGACCGGGACCGACAGCTGCGGTGGCGGGCGATTCGACGACGCCGTCGTGCTCATGGCCGAGAGCCTGTCGCAGCCCGACGCGGAAGTCGTCGTCTGGTCGCTCCCGTCCGACGGGGCGGCCGCCGGAGCCGCGCGCCGTCTGGTCCGCGCCCAGCTGGAACGCTGGTCGCTCACCGAACTGATGGACGTCACCGAACTGGTCGTGAGCGAGCTCGTCGGCAACGCCCTGCGCTACGGCGGTGGGCCGAGCGGGCTGCGCCTGCTGCGCCACGACCGGCTGTGCGTCGAGGTCTCGGACATCGGGCCGGATCTGCCCCAGATCCAGCACGCCCCCCTCAGCGCCGAGGGCGGCCGCGGTCTCCAGCTGATCAACATGCTCTGCCGCCGGTGGGGCTCCTGCCGGACACCCGACGGAAAGGTCGTCTGGGCCGAGCAGGATCTGCCCTCTACGACGGCGAACCCTCATCACGCGCCGCCACAGCCCGGTCGCTGACCAGCGCCGCCAGCACCAGCGGCTGGTCACCGTCGCTCCGTCCGAGGGTCAGGGCGAGCCGACGGCCGGTGGCGCCCACCGGACCCCACACCACCAGGTCCCCGTACAGGTCCTGCCGGAACAGCGCCTCGAACAGCGGGTCCACCGCCGAGCCGCCCTGCCACCGGAGCAACGGCACATGCAGGGGGACCTCGGTGTGCGGGCCCCATCGGTGGCCCAACTCCACCGCCAGGGACATCAGGCGGGCCTCCGCCGCCTCCTCCGCGTCGCTCCACTCGGGGGCGTACACCCCGGTCATCGGGTCGCCCTCCCAGAGCGGGACGATACGGAAGCCGGGCCCCTCGGTGGCGGTCCACTCGCCGGTCGCCGGGTCGCCCGCCGCGGTCGTGGGGCCGGTGAGCGGCAGGGAGACGGTGAGGAGGTCCTCGACCTCGGTCAACGCCCGCCCGAGGTCGAAGGACTCCCCCGCCCGGGCGGTCACAGCACCGCCCGGTCCATCGGGCGGGGCAGCGGGGCCAGCGCCCCCGCCTCGCGCAGCCGCTCGTACACCCGCACCACCGTCGCACTGTCGCCCGGGGCCGCGATGCTCAGCAACTCCCCGCCGCCGGGCAGGGGTTCGCGGACCGTCTCCAGGTCGCCGGGGACGAGGGCGGCGCGGGCCGGGGAGAGATAGCCGGTCCGGCCGACGACCGGGTCGCCGACCGAGTACCCGGCGTCGTCCTCCAGCGCGTCCAGCACGTCGTCGTCGCTCACATCGCCGAAGTCCGGTTCCCACACCCGGGCGACGAGGGACAGCAGCGCCTCCTCGGGCACCACGGCCTCGTCCGGGGCGTGCAGGGTGATCGCGAGCGACTGGAGCAGGAACTCCGGTGCTCCCCCGGCCAGTCCGCTGACCTCCGCCTGCCAGCCGCGCGCCCCGGTGCCGACGAGCCGCAGCCCGGTGCCGGTCAGATCCGACCAGTCGGCCGCGCTCTGGGCGGTGCGGAGCGCGGCGAGCAGGGTGTCGCCGTCGGCGGTGAAGGCGGTGGCGGGCCCGTTCCCGTGGACCTGGCTCCAGACGTCGGCCGCCTGCGGGACCAGTTCGGCGAGTCCGTCGAGGGTCCGCCGCCACCGGTCGGCCAGCGCCTCGGCCGGCTCCGGCCTGGGGCCCCAGAAGCCCCGCACTACACGTCGCATGCTCGTCTCTCCTCCGTCGCCCGGCCCGCTGCACCCGCGGTCCCCCGGCCGGACGGCGGCCGGGATCACCTCGCGTTGCAGGCTACTCGGCTACTCGTCGAAGGCTCCCGGTTTCCTCGTGCTGTCGTTCGGCTTCGTCGGGCTGTGGACCACCTTGACGGGCAGACCTTCGTCACGGAACGCCTTGCGCGCGGCCTTGGCCACGTCCGGGTCGGAGAAGTGCCACTCCACGGTCCGGCCGCCGGACGCCTCCACCTGGGCGCGGGCCTCGGTGACGAACTTGTCCTTGCCGGACGGGGTGAGGGTGCCGCTGTCGGTCTTGGACAGATAGCTGCCGTACCCGTTCTTGGCCTCCAGGAACGTCTGCCGGGAGGAGTCCCATCCGTCGTACTCCACCGCCGGCTTGCCCTCGCGCGGATGCGGAACGACGTACTCCTGGCCCCGGTTGGTGCCGGTGACCTGCTCCTGGTAGCGGAGCCAGGACTCGTTCTTCCAGTTCGGCGCGGGGTTGCGGTCCCGGCTCGCCCAGTAGCCGTCGCCCGCGTCGGCGTCCCCGAGCGTACGGTCCTTGAGGTCGTCGGCCCAGGACGGCGGGTTGTAGTTGCGCGGGTCGGAGGTGTCGTTGCGCTGCGCCTCGGGGTACTTCTTCTTGTCCAGCTCCGCCTTGCGCGCCCGCTCCGGCTCCTCCAGCCGCTTCTGCTCCAGGTGGGCGGCCCGCTCCGCCGCCCGCGCCTCGGCGGCGGCCGCCTTGGCCGCCTCGTCGCAGCCGCCCTCGGCGAGGATCACCCGGGCCGGGGAACCGGCCGCCAGCACACCGGTGCCCGCGCCCGGCACACCGCCGGCGCCGCCGGAGCCGTACCGCACGAGCGGCGGCCCGCCCGCGATGGCGCAGCCGGTCCGGCGCGCCGCGTCCTCGGCGGTGTCCGCCGCCTCGTCGGCCTCCTTCGCCGCTTTCCGTACGCCGTCGAGGTCGCCGGCCTCCGCGGCCTTGCGGGCCCGGCGGGCCGCCGCGCCCGCGTCGTCGGCGGCGCGGCCCACGGCTCCGGCGACCTTGCCCAGCACCCCGAGCTTGCCGACCTTGCCGACGACCTTCCCGACGTTGTAGCCGGGGATGAAGATCGATCCGACGTTCCAGATCACATCGGTGACGGCCCGGGTCTTCTCGCCGTTGTTCCAGCGCTCGCGGACCTCGTCCCCGACGAAGATGTCGTCGCCCACGGAGACCACGGTGTTGACGGAGGCCCCGCCCCAGTCCAGGAGAGCGCCCAGGTAGTCGCCGTCGGCCCACTTGTCGCCCGCGCCCGAGGAGTCCTTGACCCACTGGTCGCCGAGCTGCTTGCCGTAGTCGACCAGCCCCGACCAGGTCTCCGGCTTGAACAGGTCGATGATCCCGGAGATGTCGCCCCAGATCCCGTCGACCACGAGGCCCTTGAAGACCTGCGTCGTACGGTCCCAGGCGCAGCCGAAGAAGCCCCAGCCGCCGCAGTCCTCCTTCTCCTCGGCCTGCTCGCCGCCCTCACCGTCACCGTCGTCGGACGCCTGTACGTCGTAGGCGGCCTCGGGCTCCTCGTTGTCCTCGGGGAAGGTGTCCTCGCCGGTGCCGGGGCGGTCGGCGTCGTCGGGTCCGCCGGTGCCGCCGCTCGTCGTGGTGGAGCCGGGGCCGCCGGAACTCTCGCCTCCGGTGGCGCCTTCCGTGCCGCCGGTGCCTTCCGTGCCGCCGGCGCCTTCCGTACCACCGGTGCCGCCGGGCCCTCCTGTGCCGCCCGTGCTGCCCGTGCCGCCTGTGGCGTCGCCGCCGGTCGTGCCGCCGGTCGTCGTCGAGCCGCCGTCGGCTCCCCCGTCCGTACCGCCGTCCGCGCTCCCCGACGTACCGCCGTCCGTTCCCCCGCCGTCCGTGCCGCCACCGTCCGTGCCGCCGCCCGGCTGTTCGCCCGCCTCGACGGAGCCGCTGCCCGGCGAGACCGGGCAGGAGCTGCCGGTCAGCGAGCAGATCGCGGACTGGAGGCCCTCGGTGATCCGGCCGCCGAGGCCGCCCACGGTCAGGGCCGCGATCAGCGCGACGACGATCAGGACCAGGCCCAGGTACTCCAGCGCGGTCTGGCCCCGGTCCCGCTTCCAGGTGATCATGTGCGGGAGCGAGAACTTCGGCGGCCGGCCGCGCTCGCCGGGCGGCAGCCGGAACCACTCCCGGCTCCCCCGGCGGTTGACCAGGACGAGGATCAGGACCGGCAGGACCAGCTGCGTCAGTCCGTCCGGCGAGCCGTCGCCGAGGTTGGCGAGACCGCCGAGAATCAGCCAGATCTGGACGGCGACGATGCCCCACCGCACCCGTGCGCCACCGGTCCGCACATGCCGGGCCAGCAGCGCCGCGAGCACCCCGGGCGCGGAGGCGTACAGCAGGATGCCGAGCACCTCGGCGCCCATCGCGTCCACCGCGAGCGCCGAGCCGGACAGGCCGATCGCGCCCAGCACCGTGGCGCCGAAGAGGACGAGGAGAGCCACCCGGACCGCGGTGAGCGGGCCCGGAAGGTCACGCCGCGGGGCGACGGCCGGGGCCGGGCCTCCCGCTACGGGTATGCCACCGACAGCAGACATACGCGATCCGACCCCCCGGTGCCCATGAGTGACATGACAACCGGTCACCCTAGGGTCGGACGCCCCTTCACGTCGTGGGCCCCAGGGCCCAACCCCGGGCCCACCCGGACGGGTTGGCCCGCGGCGGAACGACGACTGCCGGGCGCCCCGGTGGAGGGGCGCCCGGCAGCCGGGGTCGTGCGGGGCGGGTCAGTCGGTGAGGTTCACCGAGCGGGCCGAGGACGCGCCGATCTCCTCGGCGATCTCGGTCAGCACCGGCTGCGGGACCGTCTCGTCGACGGTGAGGACGACCAGCGCCTCGCCGCCCTCCGCGGCCCGGGACACCTGCATGCCCGCGATGTTCAGCCCGGCCTCGCCGAGGATCTTGCCGACCGCGCCCACCACACCGGGACGGTCCTGGTAGCGCAGGACGACCATGTGGTCGGCGAGCGCCAGATCGACGTCGTGCTCACCGATGGCGACGATCTTCTGGAGGTGCTTCGGGCCGGCCAGCGTGCCGGAGACCGCGACCTCCTGGCCGTCGGAGAGCGTGCCGCGCACGGTGACCACGTTGCGGTGGTCGGGCGACTCGGAGCTGGTAGTGAGGCGGACCTCGACACCGCGCTCCTGCGCGAACAGCGGGGCGTTGACGTAGGAGACGGTCTCGTCGACGACGTCCTCGAAGACGCCCTTGAGGGCCGAGAGCTCCAGCACCTTGACGTCGTGCTGGGTGATCTCGCCGTACACCTCGACGTCGAGCCGGGCCGCGACCTCGCCCGCGAGCGCGGTGAAGATCCGGCCGAGCTTCTCGGCGAGCGGCAGACCGGGGCGTACGTCCTCGGCGATGACGCCGCCCTGGACGTTGACCGCGTCCGGGACCAGCTCACCGGCGAGCGCGAGGCGGACGGACTTGGCGACCGCGATGCCCGCCTTCTCCTGCGCCTCGTCGGTGGAGGCGCCGAGGTGCGGGGTGCAGACGACCTGGTCGAACTGGAAGAGCGGGGAGTCCGTGCAGGGCTCCTTCGCGTACACGTCGAGGCCGGCGCCGGCGACGCGGCCCTCCTTCAGCGCGGAGTACAGCGCCTCCTCGTCGACGATCCCGCCGCGCGCGGCGTTGACGATGCGGACCGAGGGCTTCACCTTGTGCAGCGCCTCGTCGCCGATGAGACCGAGGGTCTCGGGGGTCTTGGGCAGGTGCACGGTGATGAAGTCGGCGACCTCCAGCAGCTCGTCCAGGCTGAGGAGCTTGACGCCCATCTGCGCGGCGCGGGCCGGCTGGACGTAGGGGTCGTAGGCGACGACCTTCATGCCGAAGGCCGACATGCGCTGGGCGACCAGGACGCCGATGCGGCCGAGGCCGACGACGCCGAGGACCTTCTCGCTGAGCTCGACGCCGGTGTACTTGGAGCGCTTCCACTCACCGTTCTTGAGCGCGGTGTTGGCCTGCGGAATGTTGCGCGCGGTGGCCACCAGCAGACCGCAGGCCAGCTCGGCGGCGGTGACGATGTTGGAGGTCGGGGCGTTGACGACCATCACGCCGGCCTTGGTGGCCGAGGAGACGTCGACGTTGTCCAGACCGACGCCCGCGCGGGCCACGACCCGGAGTTTCCCGGCGGCGGCGATGGCCTCGGCGTCGACCTTGGTGGCGGAGCGCACCAGGATCGCGTCGACGTCGGCGATGGCGGGGAGCAGCTCGGCGCGGTCCGCGCCGTTGCAGTGCCGGATCTCGAAATCCGGACCCAGAGCGTCGACCGTGGCGGGCGACAGCTCTTCAGCGATGAGTACGACAGGCTTCGAGCTCACGTGAGTCCTCACAAGTCCAGTGCGGACGGCCGTCCCGACGGCCGCAGGCGGTGGAGGGGCTAGCCGCGTGGTAGACGCACGACACTGTGGGCCCTGACGCGTGTATGTGTTGAGAAGTGTAGTCATGCGGCGGGCTTCGTACTGCGCCCCGGTGGAAGGATCACCCGCACGAGGGTGGACGTCGTGGACACCCGTACGGAACAGCCCCTCCGGACCCCCGTACGGAGCGACTCCTCCGGCTGCTACGGAGCGGGGCGGGTCCTGTGGCCAGGACCCGCCCCGCTCCCCCGAGGCCTAGGCCTCTTCGTCGTTCACCCAGCTCATGAGCTTGCGCAGCTCACGGCCCGTGGTCTCCAGCAGGTGGTCGCTGTCGGCCTTCTTGTACTCGTTGTACTTGGGCAGACCGTTGTGGTACTCGGCCATCCAGTTCTTGGCGAAGGTGCCGTCCTGGATCTCGGCGAGGACCTTCTTCATCTCGGCCTTGGTGGCGTCGGTGATGATCCGCGGGCCGGTGACGTAGTCGCCCCACTCGGCGGTCTCCGAGATGGACCAGCGCATCTTCTCCAGGCCGCCCTCGTACATGAGGTCGACGATGAGCTTCAGCTCGTGCAGGCACTCGAAGTACGCGATCTCCGGCTGGTAGCCGGCCTCGGTCAGCGTCTCGAAACCGGCCTTGACCAGGGCGGCGGTGCCACCGCAGAGGACGGCCTGCTCACCGAACAGGTCGGTCTCGGTCTCCTCGGTGAAGGTGGTCTTGATGACGCCGGCGCGGGTGCCGCCGATGCCCTTGGCGTACGAGAGGGCGAGCTCCAGGCCCTTGCCCGAGGCGTCCTGCTCGACGGCCACGATGCACGGAACGCCGCGGCCCTCCTCGTACTGGCGGCGGACCAGGTGGCCGGGGCCCTTGGGGGCGACCATGCAGACGTCGACGTTGGCCGGCGGCTTGATGAAGCCGAAGCGGATGTTCAGGCCGTGGCCGAAGAACAGCGCGTCGCCGTCCTTGAGGTTGTCCTTGACGGACTCCTCGTAGACCTGCGCCTGGATCGGGTCCGGGACGAGGATCATGATGACGTCGGCCTCGGCGGCGGCCTCGGACGGGGTCACCACGCGCAGGCCCTGCTCCTCGGCCTTGGCCTTGGACTTCGAGCCCTCGTGCAGACCGACGCGGACGTCGACGCCGGAGTCACGGAGCGACAGCGCGTGGGCGTGGCCCTGGCTGCCGTAACCGAGAACCGCGACCTTGCGGCCCTGGATGATGGACAGGTCGGCATCGTCGTCGTAGAACAGCTCGGCCACTGGGTCTTCTCCTTGGTGTGCAGGTGTTGCGTCCCACCGTACGGCGGGGTGCGTCGTATGCGTTGTCGGGTCTCGCCATGCGAGCGGCGCGGGCGCCGCTAGGCGGAGCGGTCGAGGGCGCGCAGGGACCGGTCGGTGATCGAGCGCGCGCCGCGCCCTATGGCGATGGTGCCGGACTGGACGAGCTCCTTGATGCCGTACTGCTCCAGCATCTTGAGCATCGCCTCCAGCTTGTCGGCCCCTCCGGTCGCCTCGATCGTGACGGCCTCCGGGGAGACGTCGACGGTCTTGGCGCGGAACAGCTGGACGATCTCGACGATCTGGGAGCGGGTCTCGCTGTCGGCGCGGACCTTCACCAGGACGAGCTCCCGCTGGATCGCAGCGGACGGCTCGAGTTCGACGATCTTCAGGACGTTGACCAGCTTGTTGAGCTGCTTGGTCACCTGCTCCAGGGGCAGGCCCTCGACATTCACGACGATGGTGATGCGGGAGATGTCGGGGTGCTCGGTGGTACCGACCGCGAGCGAGTCGATGTTGAAGCCGCGTCGGGAGAACAGGGCGGTGATCCGGGCGAGGACACCGGGCTTGTTCTCGACCAGGACGGAGAGCGTGTGCTTTTCGGACATGGGAGTCGTTCTCTCTCTGTCTCTCAGTCGTCTTCGTTGTCGCCGAAGTCGGGGCGGACGCCGCGGGCGGCCTGGACCTCGTCGTTGGAGGTGCCGGCGGCGACCATCGGCCAGACCATGGCGTCCTCGTGGACGATGAAGTCGATGACGACGGGGCGGTCGTTGATGGAGTTGGCCTCTTCGATGACCTTGTCCAGGTCGGCCGGGTCCTCGCAGCGGATGGCGTAGCAGCCCATGGCCTCGGACAGCTTGACGAAGTCCGGGACGCGGGTGCCCTTGGCGGCGTTGCCTTCCGTGTCCGCGCCGGAGTGCAGCACGGTGTTGGAGTAGCGCTGGTTGTAGAAGAGGGTCTGCCACTGGCGGACCATCCCGAGGGCGCCGTTGTTGATGACGGCGACCTTGATCGGGATGTTGTTGAGCGCGCAGGTGGTCAGTTCCTGGTTGGTCATCTGGAAGCAGCCGTCGCCGTCGATGGCCCAGACCGTGCGGTCGGGCATGCCGGCCTTGGCGCCCATCGCGGCCGGGACCGCGTAGCCCATCGTTCCGGCGCCGCCGCTGTTGAGCCAGGTGGCGGGCTGCTCGTAGTCGATGAAGTGCGAGGCCCACATCTGGTGCTGGCCGACGCCCGCGGCGAAGATCGTGCCCTCGGGGGCGAGCTTGCCGATGCGCTGGATGACCTGCTGCGGCGAGAGGCTGCCGTCCTCGGGCAGGTCGTAGCCCAGGGGGTAGGTGTCGCGCCAGCGGTTGAGGTCCTTCCACCACGCGGTGTAGTCGCCGGTGCGGCCCTCGGTGTGCTCGGCCTGGACGGCCTGGACCAGGTCGGCCAGGACCTCGCGGGCGTCTCCGACGATCGGCACGTCGGCGGTGCGGTTCTTGCCGATCTCGGCCGGGTCGATGTCGGCGTGGACGATCTTGGCGTACGGGGCGAAGCTGTCCAGCTTGCCGGTGACGCGGTCGTCGAAGCGGGCTCCGAGGGCGACGATCAGGTCGGCCTTCTGCAGCGCGGTGACGGCGGTGACCGCACCGTGCATGCCCGGCATTCCCACGTGCAGCGGGTGGCTGTCGGGGAAGGCGCCGAGCGCCATCAGGGTGGTGGTGACGGGCGCTCCGGTCAGCTCCGCGAGGACCTTCAGCTCGGCGGTGGCGCCGGCCTTCAGGACACCGCCGCCGACGTACAGCACGGGCCGCTTGGACTGGGTGATCAGCTTGGCGGCCTCGCGGATCTGCTTGGCGTGCGGCTTGGTCACCGGGCGGTAGCCGGGCAGGTCCTGGGTGGGCGGCCAGCTGAAGGTGGTCTTCGCCTGGAGGGCGTCCTTGGCGATGTCGACGAGGACCGGTCCGGGGCGGCCGGTGGAGGCGATGTGGAAGGCCTCGGCGATGGTGTGCGGGATGTCCTCGGCCTTGGTGACCAGGAAGTTGTGCTTGGTGATCGGCATCGTGATGCCGCAGATGTCGGCTTCCTGGAAGGCGTCGGTGCCGATCGCCTTGGAGGCGACCTGGCCGGTGATCGCGACGAGCGGCACGGAGTCCATGTGCGCGTCGGCGATCGGGGTGACCAGGTTGGTGGCGCCGGGGCCGGAGGTGGCCATGCAGACGCCGACCTTGCCGGTGGCCTGTGCGTACCCGGTGGCGGCGTGACCGGCGCCCTGCTCGTGGCGGACCAGAACGTGGCGGACCCGGGTGGAGTCCATCATCGGGTCGTAGGCGGGGAGGATCGCGCCGCCGGGAATGCCGAATACCGTGTCGGCGCCGACTTCCTCGAGAGAACGGATGAGGGACTGCGCGCCCGTGACGTGCTCAACGGTGACGGACGGCTGTCCGCCGGTACGGGCGCGCGGCTGCGGGTGGTGGGCCCCGGTGGCCTGCTCGGTCATCGGCATTCTCTTCTCGAAGCTGAGGGTTTTCGCGGGTGTTTTGCAGCGGTTTGAGCGGTGTCAGTGCAACAAAAAACCCCTCGTGCCGTGAGGCAAGCGAGGGGAGCGCGCCGGGTGCGGTCCGCAGAGTGTCGTGGAGTGACTCTGCTTCAGCCGACGCGCTTTCCAAGTACGAGAATTCGGGTGCGCATGGCATTGACCCTCTCTCCGGCACGCATGACGTGTCAAGTGGGTGGGACGGGCGTCTCAGTATGTGATCCGGTGAGCAGCGGGATCGAGCCGCCCGCCATCACCGGCCGGGGGCTCGGAATGCCCGGTACGGGGAACTCCCCGCGGACCAGGGCGCGTCGCAGCCGGTACTCGTCGAGCGGTCCGGAGAAGGCCATCCCCTGGCCGTGGGTACACCCCATGGCGCGCAGGGCGAGGACCTGCTCGGGCACGTCGACGCCGTCGGCGACGGACTGGAGGCCGAGATCGCAGGCGATCCGCAGGAGACCGCTGGTGATCTTGTGCAGCCGGGCCGATTCGACGACGCCCTCGACCAGATTCCGGTCGAGCTTCAGTACGTCGATGGGGAGCCGGCGCAGGGCGTTGATCGCCGCGAAGCCGCTGCCGAAGCCGTCGAGCGCGATCCGTACGCCGAGCCGGCGCAGGGCCACCAGGCGCTGCTCCAGGGCGTCGAAGGAGACCCGGGGGTCGCTGTCGGCCACCTCGATCATCAGGGCGCCCGAGGGTAGCCCGTGGCGCGTCAGCAGCGCCTCGATGGAGCCGGGGGGCGGGCCGGCGTCCAGCAGCCGGGCGGCGGAGAGCCGGACGGAGACGGCGACGGGGTGTCCGGCCCTGGCCCGGTCGGCGGCCTGTTTCACGGCCTCCTCCAGGAGCCAGCGGCCGAGCTCGGCTGTGCGGTCGTCGTCGCCGGTGACCCGCAGGAACTCGGCGGGGGTGAACAGGATGCCCTGGGCGGAGCGCCAGCGGGCCTGGGCGGCGACGGCGGCGACGGAGCCGCTGGCGAGGTGGACGACGGGCTGGTGGAGCAGGGCGAACTCGCCGTCGCGCAGGGCGGTGCGCAGCCGGGCGGCCAGCTCGGAGCGGCGTACGACGTCGGCCTGCATCTGCGGGGCGTAGAGCTCGACCCGGTCCTTGCCGCCGGCCTTGGCGCGGTACATCGCGAGGTCGGCGTTGCGCATGAGGTCGGTGGGGCTGATGGCGGGCTCGGCGAAGGCCACCCCGATGGAGGCGGCCACCCGGACCTCGCTGGGGCCGATCCGGTAGGGCTGGGAGAGGGTGAGCCGCAGCCGGTCGGCGATCTCGTGGACCTGGTATTCGCGGGCGCCCTGGTCGCGGGTGCCGTCGCCCATGATGAGCGCGGCGAACTCGTCGCCGCCGAG
>MUNB01000415.1 GCA_002154345.1 Streptomyces griseus | reverse complement strand
CTGTCGGGCGGCCAGCAGCAGCGGGTCGCGGTGGCCCGGGCGCTGGTGACGGAGCCCGAGGTGATCTTCGCGGACGAACCGACCGCCTCGCTCGACCCGGAGTCCGCGACGCTGGTGCTGGCCCTGCTGCGGGACGCCGTACGGATCGAGGGCCGCACGGTCGTGATGGTCACCCATGACCCGGTGGCGGCGAGCTGGGCGGACACCGTGCTGACGATGGACGGCGGCCGGCTGCGATGAGGAAGCGTACGACGACGAAGAAGGCGGCCGCGGTGAAGCCGCCTGCCGCGAAGTTCGCCGGGACGCGTTCCACCGCGGCACGGGAGCGGTCGGGCACGGCGGCCCGGGAGGCGCGGGGCGTACGGCGGGGGTCGCGGCGGGCGTCGGCCTTCCTGGCCCGGCGGTCGCTGGCCACGCACCGGCGGGCCTGGGCGGCGGTGATCGTGGCGACGGGCGCGGCGGCCGCGCTGATCGGCGCGTTCGCGTTCGTGGTCGGCTCGCTGCTGGTGGCCGCGCCGCCGGTGCAGCGGTACGCGGGCGCCGACGCGGTGGTGGCGGCGGACCAGAAGGTGTCGTACACCGCGAAGCCCTGGGGCGGTGAACCGCAGACGGCGACGGCGTATCTGCCCGAGCGGGCCCGGCTGGACCGGTCGGTGCTGGCCGCCGTCGCCGGGGCCGACGGGGTGGCGAAGGCCGTCGCGGACGACTCCGTTCCGGTGGCCACCGGCGACGGGCGGCCCGCGGTGGGCCGGTCCTGGCCGTCCGCCGCGCTCACCCCGTACGAACTGGCGGAGGGGCGGGCCCCGCGCGACGCGACCGAAGTGGTCCTGGACGGCACACTGGCGGCCGACGGCCCCGCCCCGGGAGGACGGATCGTCCTGCGGGCCGACGGGACCGCCCGGACGTACACCGTCAGCGGCATCGCCCGCGCCGGGCACCACGGTGACGGTCCCCCGGCCGTGTTCTTCACCGAGCCCCGGCTGACCGCCCTGGCCGGGCACCCGGGCCGGATCGACGCGATCGGTGTCATCGCGGAGCCGGGCGTTCCGCCGAAGGCGCTGCGCGACGCGATCGGCGCGGTGCTGCCCGAGGACGCGGGCGTCGCCGGATCCGACCGGGGCGTACGGGTGCTGACGGGGGCGGAGCGCGGGGAGGCCGAGCAGGTGGACGCGCTCGGCGGGCGCGGTGACCGGCTGGCCCTGCTCGGGTCGATCGGCGGGACGGTGCTGATGGTGGCGCTCCTCGTGATCGCCTCGACGCTGTCCCAGGCGATCCATCAGCGGTCCGGGGAGCTGGCGTTGCTGCGGGCGGTGGGGGCCTCGCCCCGTCAGCTCCGGTCCGCGATCGGCCGGGAGGCGGGCCGGGTCTCCGCGGTGGCGGCGCTGCTGGGCGGGCTCGGGGCCGTACCGCTGGGGCTCGCGATGCGTTCGCTGCTGACCACCGGGACGCTGCCGCTGCCGGTGCCGTGGTGGCTGCCGCCCGCCGCCGCGCTGGCCGGCGGGCTGCTGGTCGCGCTGCTGGCGCGGCCGGTCGCGATGCTCGCCGCCCGGTCCATCACCCGGCTGCGGCCCGCGGCCGCGCTGGGTGCGGCGACGGCGGACGAGCCGAGCGGGCCGGGGCGGTTCCGTACGGTCGCGGGTGTGGTGCTGGCCTTCGCCGGGGTCAGCTCGGCGGGCGTGGCGACGACGCAGAGCGGTCAGGCCGCGGGCGCCGCCGCCTCGGGCGCGGCGCTGTCGCTGGTGATCGCGGTCGCCCTGCTGGGGCCCCGGATCGCCCGGATCGCCCTGGGTGCGCTGGGCCGTCCACTGCGCCGGGCGGGCGGCGTCTCGGGGTTCCTGGCCGAGCGGGCGGCCTCGGCGCACACCCGGCGGCTGGCCGCCGCGTTCACCCCGATCGTGCTGGTGGTCGCGTTCGTCTGTGTGCAGCTCGCCGCGGGGCCGACGCTGGAGCGGGCCTCCGACCGGCAGGCGTCCGCCGCGCTGCGGGCGGACCTGGTGGCGACGGGCGGTGCGGCGGGCCTGCCCGCCGGAGCGGCCCGGGCGGTGCGGGAGGCGCCGGGGGTCACGGCGGCGACCGGGGTGCTGCGTTCGGCGGTCGTCCTGGCCGACCGGGAGGCGGGCGAACCGGTGCTGACCCGGCTGCCCGTGCTGGGCGTGGAGGCGCGCGGCCTGTCCGGCATCCTCGACCCGCGGGTCACGGCGGGCGACCTGGACCGGCTCACGGGGCGGGACGCGGTCGCGGTCGGGGCGGACCGGGCGAAGAGCCTGGGCGTCGGACCCGGGGACCGGGTGGCGCTGCGGCTCGGCGACGGTACGCGGGTGGAGCCCCGGGTCGTCGCGGTGTACGGACACGAGCTGGGCCTGGGCGAGTTCCTCTTCCCGCGCGAGGCGCTGGCGGGCCATGTCTCGGCGGCACGGGACCAGGTCGTCCTGATCCGGACCGGGGCCGGGGCCTCGTCCGGTGCCGCGTCCGGGGCGGACCCGGTGGCCGCCGTGCGGAAGGCACTGGCCCCGTACGGCGGCGGGGTGGCGGTGCGGGCCGCCACACCCGACGACATCAGGATCGCTCCGCCGGTGCCGGACGAGGACAACGCCATGATCGTCATCGGCGTCGGGGTGATCGGCGGCTTCGCCCTGCTGGCCGTGGTGACCACGCTGGCGCTGATCACGCTCGGCCGCCGGGGCGAGTTCCGGCTGCTGCGGACGGTCGGCACGGGCCGTCGGCAGCTGCGGCGGATGCTGGTGCTGGAGACCGGGCTGGTGACGGTCGCCGGGCTGGTGATCGGCACGGCGGTGGCCGCTGTCCCGCTGACCGCGTTCGCCGTCGCGGTGGCGGGCACGGCCCCGTACCTCCCACCCACGCACTACGGAGTGATCGCGGGGGCGGTGGCGCTCGCCGCGGCGGCGGGAACGCTGGTCCCGGGCGCGTCGGGCGGACGCTTCGTCCTGGGGCGCGGGGCGCGGTGAGGGCGAGGGGCGCGGTCACGGGTGGCGGACGGCCGCCGCCCCCGACCGCGCCCCGTCGCCATTCGGCCCACAGCCGAGGCGCGGCCGGACACCGTCCGATGACCAGGGGTCCATGGAGGTCAAGGAGTCCACGGGGAGCGCCGCGCCCGCCGAGCGGCACGCCGGCTGGAACGAGCTGTTCTTCGACCTCGTCGTCGTCGCCGGGGCGGGCCAGCTGGCCCATCTGCTGCACGGCGGCCCGCACCTGGCGGACAGTTCCTCTACGACCCGGGCCGGGCGGATGCGGCGGCGACCGGGCTGCGGGGGGCGCGGGATCAGGCGACGTACGCGCCTTACGTGACCCGGGCGCGCACGACCGGGCACGGCCCGAGGGAGGGGCGGGCACTCAAGCCGACCCGCCGGGAGCGGCGCTCCGGCCCGCCCCTCCGACCGGGTGCGGGCGGACCGGCGCTCAGGCGCGGGCCAGCCCCGCTTCCCGTACGGCCACCGCCTCCATCGCGACCAGCACCGGCCGGATCAGCGGGTGGCCCTCGGCCCCCTGCCGTACGGCCGCGAAGACCCGGCGGGTGGGGGCGCTGCCCTCGACCGGGCGGACGACCACCCCGGTCAGCTCCATCCCGCGCAGCGCGGACCTCGGCACCAGGGCCACTCCGGCGTCCGCCCCGGCCAGGGCGACCACGGCGTGGAAGTCGTCCGACGCGTGTTCGAGACGCGGGGCGAACCCGGCGTACTCGCAGGCCAGGACCACCACGTCATGGCAGGGGTTGCCCGGATACTGGCCGATCCACAGGTCCTTCGCGAGGTCGGCGATGGCCACCTGGGCCTGGTCCGCGAGGCGGTGGTTCACCGGGAGCACCACGTCGAACGGCTCCGAGTACAGCGGTACGCGGGTGAGGCGGCGGTCGTCCTCGGCGGGCGCGCCCCGGTATTCGACGGCCACCGCCACGTCGACCTGCCGGTCCAGCACCATCGGGACGCTCGCGTCGCCCTCCGCGTCCTGGACCTTGACCCGGATGCCGGGTGCGGTGCGGGCCAGCTCGGTGAGGGCGGGGGCGAGGACGAGGCCGATGCCGGTGGCGAACGCGGCGACCGTGACCGTACCGGCGACGCCCGCGCTGTAGTCGGCCAGCTCCGCCTCGGCCCGCTCCAGCTGGGCCAGGACCAGGTTGGTGTGGCTGAGCAGGATCTCCCCGGCGGCGGTGAGCCGGGCGCCGCGCGCGCCGCGTTCGACGAGGCGGTGGCCGGTCTCCTGCTCCAGGGCGGCGAGCTGCTGGGAGACGGCGGAGGGCGTCAGATACAGGGCGGCGGCGGCCGCGGTCACCGTGCGGTGGTCGGCCACCGCACGGAGGATTCGCAGCCGCCGCGCATCGATCATGTGCCCATTGTCCCAGGTGGCGGCGGAACCACCGACCCGGTCGGGCGGGTCAGGCGGTCTCCGCCTCCAGCGCGGCCCGCGCGTCGACGAACGCGTCCACGGCGCGGTTCACGTCGGCGGTGGAGTGCGCGGCCGAGAGCTGGACCCGGATGCGGGCCGCGCCTTGCGGCACGACGGGGTACGAGAACCCGATCACGTACACGCCGCGTTCCAGGAGCAGTTCCGCCATCCGGCCCGCCTTGCCCGCGTCGCCGATCATGACGGGGGCGATGGCGTGGTCGCCGGGCAGGATGTCGAAGCCCTCCGCGGTCATCCGGGTGCGGAACAGCTCGGTGTTGGCGGCCAGCTGCTCGCGCAGGTCTCCGGCGGACTCCAGCAGGTCGATGACCTTGAGGGAGGCGGCGGCGATGACCGGGGCGAGGGAGTTGGAGAAGAGGTACGGGCGCGAGCGCTGGCGCAGCAGGGCGACGATCTCCGCGCGGGCCGCGACGTAACCGCCGGAGGCTCCGCCGAGCGCCTTGCCGAGGGTGCCGGTGATGATGTCGACCCGGTCCATGACGCCGTGCAGTTCGGGCGTGCCGCGACCGCCGGGGCCGACGAAGCCGACGGCGTGCGAGTCGTCGACCATGACCATGGCGTCGTAGCGGTCGGCCAGGTCGCAGATCTCCTGGAGCGGGGCGACGTAGCCGTCCATGGAGAAGACGCCGTCGGTGACGATGAGGCGGCGGCGCGCCCCGGAGGCCTCCTTCAGCTGCGTCTCCAGCTCGGCCATGTCGCGGTTGGCGTAGCGGTGGCGCTTGGCCTTGGAGAGCCGGATGCCGTCGATGATGGAGGCGTGGTTGAGGGCGTCGGAGATGACCGCGTCCTCCGGTCCGAGCAGCGTCTCGAAGACCCCGCCGTTGGCGTCGAAGCAGGAGGAGTAGAGGATCGTGTCCTCCTGGCCGAGGAAGGCCGAGAGCCGCTGCTCCAGCTCCTTGTGGACCTCCTGGGTGCCGCAGATGAAGCGGACCGAGGCCATTCCGTAGCCCCAGCGGTCCAGTGCCTCGTGGGCAGCGGCGATGACCTCGGGGTGGTCGGCGAGGCCGAGGTAGTTGTTGGCGCAGAAGTTGAGGACCTCGCCGGCGCGTCCGCCGGAGGTGACGGCCACGGTCGCGGACTGCGGGGTGCCGATCACGCGCTCGGGCTTGTGCAGCCCGGCGGCGCGGATCTCGTCGAGGGTGGTGCGCAGATCGTCGCGTACGGAGTCGAACATGCGGATTCCTTAAGGAGTGCGAGGAGAAGTTCGAGGATCAGACGGTCAGACGGTCCAGTCGAGGATGACCTTGCCGCCGAGGCCGCTCGCGGCGTCGTCGAAGGCCGCCTCGAAGTCGCGGAAGCCGTACCGGCCGGTGATCACGGGGGCGAGGTCGAGGCCGCCCTCCAGCAGGACGGACATGGCGTACCAGGTCTCGAACATCTCGCGGCCGTAGATCCCCTTGATGGTGATCATCGAGGTGACGATGCGGGACCAGTCGACGGCGAACTCCTCGGCGGGCAGGCCGAGCATCGCGATCCGGCCGCCGTGCGTCATGTTCGTGACCATGTCGCGCATCGCCTCGGGGCGGCCGGACATCTCCAGGCCGATGTCGAAGCCCTCGCGCAGGCCCAGCTCGCGCTGCCCGTCCGCGATGGTGCGGTCGGCGACGTTGAGGGCGAGGCTGACGCCGACCTTGCGGGCGAGGGCGAGGCGGGCCTCGCTGACGTCGGTGATGACGACGTTGCGGGCGCCGGCGTGCCGGGCGACGGCGGCGGCCATGATGCCGATCGGGCCCGCGCCGGTGATCAGGACGTCCTCGCCGACCAGCGGGAAGGAGAGCGCGGTGTGCACGGCGTTGCCGAACGGGTCGAAGATCGCCGCGATGTCGAGGTCGACGGGGGCCCGGTGCACCCACACGTTGGAGGCGGGCAGGACCACGTACTCGGCGAACGCGCCGTCGCGGCCGACGCCGAGGCCGACGGTGGAGCGGCAGAGGTGGCGGCGGCCGGCGAGACAGTTGCGGCACTTGCCGCAGACCAGGTGGCCCTCGCCGCTGACCAGGTCGCCGGTGGCGATGTCGGAGACGTCGGAGCCGATCGCGGCGACCTCGCCGACGAACTCGTGGCCGAGGATCAGCGGGGTGGTGACCGCCTGCTGGGCCCAGCCGTCATAGGCGCGGATGTGCAGGTCGGTGCCGCAGATACCGGTGCGCAGGACCTTGATCAGGACGTCGGTGGGGCCGTACTCCGGCTCCGGCACGTCCATCAGCCACAGTCCGGGTTCGGCCTTCTGCTTGACGAGTGCCTTCACGGCTGCGGCTCCCTGACGTCGGTACGCGAAGTGGATACCCCGGGCCTCGGGGCATGTCGGAGGAACCCTGCGGCCCGGGGTGGATCTTGGGTGTCACCCACCATGGTGGGGGTTCGGCGGGACGGGACGGAGCATCTCGAAAGGCTCCACGCGCCGTTTCCGGCCGTCACCGAGAAGGCTGCCGTACGGCGGGGCCCCGGGTCCATCGAGGATTTCTTAAGCGCCGCCGCAGGAGATCTTCACACCTGGCCGTGGCTTCACGGACCGCTGCCGTTCTCCGGCCTTCGTTTCCTCGGCTACAGCTCGCCGTACGGGCCGAGGAAGCGGGGGCGGCCCTGCTCGATCCGGTAGAGGAAGATCCCGCTCTCGTACCGCACCTGGCGGGTCGAGGCCTGGAAAGCGAGGGTCCGCACAATGCCCCGGTGCTCGGTCCGCACGATCCGCCCGCCGATACCGCTGCGGACCTCGCCCGACGCGCTGGTGGTCCCGGCGGCGCGGGCGATCAGGCCGACCGCGTCGTACGCCTCGGCGGCCCAGGTGGCGGGCGGTGCGCCGAAGCGCTTGCGGTGGGCGGCGGTGAACGCCTCGGCCGCCGGGAGGGCGGCCGGGTCGGCGTACGCCTCGGCGAAGACCCAGTCCTCGGCCGCCTCGCCCGCCCCGTCGAGGAAGGCGGGTCTGAGGGCGGGTCCCAGGGCGACCCGGGTGCCGGTGAAGCCCTCGTCCGCGAGCGCGGTGGCCAGGCGGGCGGCCCGGGACGCGTCGCCGCTGCCGAGGACCACGGCGTCGGCCTTGCCGGTGACAGCCTTGCGGGCGACCGCGCCGAAGCCCGCGTCGCCCCGGACGAGGGGGTGTTCGAGGAGCGTGGCACCGGTGGGGGTGGACTCGCGGAACGCGCTCCCGACCTCCCCAGCGAGCCCGGGATCGGCGGCGTCCTCGACGAGGAGGATGCGGCCGGCGGGGGTCGTGCGGGCCAGGTGGCTGATCAGGCCGGTGGTGAGCATGTCGTCCAGGGGGCGGGTCACACAGAGGTGGAGCCCGGTGCCGGTCTCGACGGTGCTGGCGCCCGCCGCGACGACGACGGTCGCCAGCCGCGCCGCGCCGTACCGCTGGACGAGCTCCTCGCGCAGCAGCTGCCCGGTGGGGCCGAGGACGGCGATGACCGAGGTGTCCGCCGCCAGCCGCTCGGCCACCCGGAGCGCCGCCGCCGGGTCGCCCGCGTCGTCCTCGGTCCGCAGGGCGAGCCGGAACGCCTTGTCCTTACGGGCGTTGTGGTCGGCGACGGCGAGCTGAGCACCGCGCTGATGGGCCAGCCCGGTGGCCCGGCCGGGTCCGCCGAGGTCGGCGTGGAGCCCGATCCTGTACGTGTCCGGCTCCCCGGACCCCGCCGACGAACCGGCGTCGCCGCGCCCGCGCAGGGCGTTCCGGACGGCGGCGGTCCCGCCGACGAGGAGGACTGCCCCGGCGGCCCCGGCGGTCAGGACTCTGCGGCGGCCGGGACCGCTTTTCCGGCCTGTGGCTTCGTCCCCGACGGTCTCGTCCGTGGCCGGGGTGAGCGTGCTGGGCAGCGGTTCGGGGTCCGGCAGCGCGAGGGCGGCGGCGGACCGCTC
>MUNB01000414.1 GCA_002154345.1 Streptomyces griseus | reverse complement strand
CCTTGCGCCGGACGTCCGGCGTGAGATCGCCGTACGCGCGCGTCGCGGACGAACGGGTCGGAAGCCTCGGCACGTACAACGGCAGCGGTACGGACATGGCGGCCCCCTCGACGCTCCACGCACCCGTCGTCCGCATCCAGCGTGCGATGGACCGGCAGGGGCGAGAAAGAGGGCGTTCTCAGCCAATCGGCGCGAAATGCGCCCGGGCGGTCCTCGCTGCCCTCTCCGGGACGAGCAGCGCGGAGAGAGCCGGCAGCAGCCGCCGTCAGGCCGAGGCGCGTTTGCGGGTGGCGGTCGTCTTCTTGGCCGTGGTGCCGTTGCTCGACGACGTCTGCTTCTTCGCCGCGGTCTTCTTGCCGGTCGCCCGGCTTCCGCCGCTGCCGCTGCCGCTGCTCCCGGAACGCGCACCGCGTCCCGACGACTTCTTCGCCGTCGATGTGGACTTCTTCGCGCCGGTGGACTTGGGGGCGGACTTCTTCGTCGTGGAGCTTCCGGAGCGGGTGACCGTCTTGCCGGTCGGGGTGCGGTGCGTGGTCTTCTTCGTGGTACCCCCGGACGACCTCGCCGGTTCTTTCCCGGTGGACCCTTCGGAGGCCTTTCCGGCGGACCTGCCGGTGGACTTCCCGGTGGACTTCCCGGTGGACTTCCCGGCGGTCTTCCCGGCGGTCTTCTTGATGGGGTGGACGTCGGCCATTTCTCCGTCGCCGTCACCGCCGTCCGCGTCCTGTGCGTCGGCGTCCTGCTCGCCCCGGGACTTCCTGGCCGCCTGCACGCTGTTCTCCAGGGCCGCGATCAGGTCGATGACCTTGCCGCCGCCTGCGTCCTCGGTCTCGGCCGGGCGCACGTTCTCGCCGGAGGCCTTCGCGGCGATGAGTTCCTCCACCGCCTCCCGGTAGTCGTCGTGGAGGCTGTCCATGTCGACCTCGCCGAGCGTGTCCATCAGGGCGTCCGCCAGGTCGAGTTCGGCGTCGCGGACCGTGACGTCGCCGTCCGGGGCGACGCCTTCGGGGGCGCGGATCTCGTCCGGCCACAGCAGGCCGTGCATGGCGATCACGTCGTCGACGACGCGGAGCATGCCGAGCCGTTCGCGGCCGCGCAGCGCGTACTTGGCGACGGCGACCTTGTTGCTGCGCTTGAGGGCCTCGCGGAGCAGGGTGTACGGCTTGGCGGCCGGGACTCCGTTGGCGGAGAGGTAGTACGCCGCGTCCATCTGGAGCGGGTCGATCTGGTCGGCGGGCACGAACGCGACGATCTCGATGGTCTTCGCCGTGGGCAGCGGGAGCTGGGCGAGGTCCTCGTCGGTGATCGGGATCATCGTGCCGTCGGCGTCCTCGTAGGCCTTGCCGATGTCGCCGGTCCCGACCTCCTCCTCGTCCAGTTCACAGACCTTGCGGTACCGGATCCGGCCACCGTCGGCGAGGTGGATCTGCCGGAAGTGGATCGAGTGGTTCTCGGTGGCGTTGACCAGCTTGATCGGGATGCTGACCAGCCCGAAGGAGATCGCGCCGTTCCATATGGACCTCACCGTTCACCCCTTGTCGACCGCCAAGGACTCTCTGGCAGATGAAGACGTTGGAAGATTCAGACGTTTTCGTCCGATTTCATGTGACTCTTATCGTATGACGCCGATCACCGAGGTGGAGGGGCGACGGGTCTCGCTCAGCAATCTCGACAAGGTTCTGTATCCGGCCACCGGGACGACCAAGGGCGAGGTGCTGCACTACTACGCGGCCACGGTGAGCGGCGTGATCCTGCCCCATCTGCGCGACCGTCCGGTGTCCTTCCTGCGGTATCCGGACGGGCCGGGCGGCCAGCTCTTCTTCACCAAGAATCCGCCGCCCGGTACACCCGCCTGGGTGGCCACCGCCGCCGTTCCCCGGAGCGAGGACCAAAACGCCCGGCAGGTGGTCGTGCGGGATCTGGCCTCGCTGATGTGGGCGGCCAACCTGGTGGTGGAGTTCCACACCCCGCAGTGGCGCACCGACGCGCCGGAGATCGCCGACCGGATGGTCCTCGATCTGGACCCCGGCTCCCCCGCGACCGTCGTGGAGTGCTGCACGGTGGCTCTCTGGCTGCGGGAGCGGCTGGCGGCCGACGGGCTGTTCGCGTACGGGAAGACGTCCGGGTCCAAGGGGCTGCATCTGCTGGTCCCGCTGGAGCCCACCCCCTCCGGCGAGGTGTCCGCGTACGCGAAGCGGCTCGCGGTGGAGGTGGAGGCGGCCCTGCCGGGGCTGGCGCTGCACCGGATGAAGCGCGCCCTGCGGCCGGGCAAGGTGTTCGTCGACTTCAGCCAGAACGCCGCGTCCAAGACGACCGCCACGCCCTACACCCTGCGGGCCCGGCCCGAGCCCACCGTCTCGGCCCCGGTCGGCTGGGACGAGATCGCGGGGTGCCGGGAGGCCGGAGCCCTGGTGTTCCGCGCCGGGGACATGGCCGGACGGCTGGACCGGTACGGCGATCTGCTCGCCCCGCTGAACGATCCGGAGCAGGCCCGTCCGCTCCCCCGCACCACCGAATCATCTTGACCGGGTCATGACCTCGTTACGGCCCGAGGAAAGGCCACAAGTGGCGGGTGGATTGTCGGAGCCGTGGTGCACACTCTGCGCAGGCGCTTTCTACGGGGCGCGCCGGGAGAGGTGTGACGGACAGGGCGCGCCACCGTGCGCGCCGGTCCGGGCGCTGTCGTGGTCGTGGGGAGGGGATGGCGTGTTCTCGGGGATCGATGAGGTCGACTGGGCTTCGATGGAGCATGCCTACGGGCCTGCCGACGATGTGCCGGAGCTGCTGCGGGGGCTCGCCTCCGACGATCCGGCGGAGCGGGAGGCGGCGCTCGACGGCATGTACGGCGCGGTGCACCACCAGGGCGATGTGTACGCGTGCACGCTCGCGTGCATCCCGTTCCTGTTCGAGCTGGTCGTGGACCCGGGCGTGCAGGACCGGGGCAGTGTGGTCGAACTGCTCACCAGCATCGGCGGTTTCGACCTCGACGAGGACGACGAGGCGGAGATCGACGAGGACGAGATCGAGGGCGCCGCGAACTACGCGATGGCGGCCGCGGCGGTCACCGCGGGCGCGGGGGTGTTCTTCGAGCTGATCGCCGACGAGGACCCCGGCGTACGGCTCGCGGCCCCGCTGGCGCTCGCCACGCTGCACCGGCACCCCGTGCGGGTGCTCGCGCTGCTGCGCGAGCGGCTGCCGGTGGAGCCCGACGAGGAGGTGCGGCTCGCCCTGGTGGAGGCGGCCGGCCGGGTCGCGCTGCGGCACCGGCCGCTGGCGGGGCGGGCGGCGGAGTGGCTGGGCCGGCTGGCGTCCCGGGCGCACTCGCCGGGGCTGCGGCTCGCGGCCCTGGCGCAGTTGGCGCGGTGTTCGCCGGACGGGCTGCCCGGTGATGTGGTGCCGGTGGTCTCGGGGCTGCTGCGCGAGATGCGTTCGACGCCGAAGGAGCCCAGCGCCCCGGGAGGGGCCGCCGCGCCGGAAGGGGACGCCGCGCGGGCGGCGGACGAGCCGGACGCCGGCCCGGACCCGAAGCAGGACCCGACGCCGGACGCGGAGCCGGCGGACCCCGAGCCGGCCGCACCGGCGGAGACCGGGCGGGGCGAGCACGTCGTGACGCCGACGCTCGTGGGGCAGCTGCGTTCGCTCTCGGCCCAGGAGAACGCCGGATCCGGCACCCCCTGGGCCGCCGACCTGCTGCGCACCCTGCACGTCGGCCTCGACGACCGGGTGGGCGACCGCACCGCGCTGCTCGCCGACCAGTTGCGCAGCCCCGACCGCCGCCAGCGCATCGACGCCGTCCGGATGAGCGGCGGGCTCATACGGGCCTGGCGCGGCCCGTACGAGGAGCTGGTGGCGCTCATCGGCGATCAGCTCGCCGACCCCGAGCCCCGCCTGTCCGAGGCCGCGTCCCACGTCCTGGAGGAGTTGTTCGGCCTCGCCGCGCCCGCCGCCGACGCCCTGGCCGCCCGGCTGGCCGCCGACCCGGGGAGCTGGGTGAAGACCTGGGCCAGCGGTCCGCCCGGGCTCGGCTCCACCGTCAAGGCCCTGGCCCGCCTCGGCGACGCCCGTGCGGTGCCCGCGCTCGCGGCGGCGCTGGAGCTGGAGCAGGTGGCGCACGACGTGGGGTTCGCGGTGGGCCATCTGGGCGCGGCGGCCCGGCCGCTCGCCGGGGCGCTGCGGCGCAGGCTCGCGGAGGTCGAGCTGGACGAGGGCGCCTACGACCGGGCGAGCCCGCTGCTGGCCGGGCTGACCGGGCTGCGGGCGGGCGAGGCGGCCCCCGAGGTGCTGCGGGTGCTGCGCGGGGCGCCGGAGTACCGGGGCGAGTGGCTGCGTACGGCGGCGCTGCGGGCGCTGGGTTCGTTCGGGCCCGCAGCGCGTGAGGCGGTGCCGGAGCTGCGGGCGCTGATCCGCCGGCCGGGGACGGCCTCCGCGACGGAGGCGGCCGAGGCGCTGTTCGCGATCTCCGGGGACGCCGAGGCGGTGCTGCCGGTGCTGATCGAGGGCCTCCAGTCGGACCAGGTGCACGACCGGCGGGCGGCGGCGACGGCGCTGGGGGCGCTCGGGCCGCGCGCCGCGGTGGTCGCGCCCCGGCTGCGCGGGCTGCTGGCGCACGAGGAGCTGTGGCTGCGGGTGGACGCGGCGGTCGCGCTGTGGGAGGTGACCGGCCGGCCGCAGGAGTCCACCGAGGCGCTGCTCGCCGGCTGGGAGCGGAGCCGTCATGTCCGGGTCCGGGTGGCAGAATGCGTGGCACGGATGGGGCCGGTCCCGGAAGGGTCGGCAGCGGCACACGTCCTGCGGAGCGAACTCGCCTCCGTACGCCGTCACAACGCGATCGACGGCGGGTACGGCAGTCATGACATCCACGAGGACGAAAAGCTCCTGGAGCTGTGCCGACGGGCGCTCCGGGGGACGGGGAAAGGGACCACGGCATGATCATTTTCGGTACCAAGGGCTACCTCTACCAGCTGGCCGTTCTGACGATGGTCTGCGGCTGGTGCGGCAATCCGGCGGCGCACACCCTGCGCAAGCGGGTCACGAAGTTCACGCTGTTCTTCGTGCCGCTGTTCCCGTTCTCGACGAAGTACGCCACGCAGTGCACGTTCTGCGGCGGGGAGCGGCAGATACCCAAGGAGGAGGCGGACCGGCTGCTCGCCCAGGCCGCGGCCGGGCAGGACGGCAACGCCTACGGCCAGGCCCCGCAGCAGCCCGGCGCCACCCCGCCCGGCCAGAACCCGTACCAGCGCTGACCCGGATCTGAGCCGGCCCTCCCCCAGCACCGCCCCTGCGGCGACCGTGGAGCCACGCACCGTCACGCACTGGTGCGAACCGGGCATTGCACACGGCCGTCCGATTAGGGTGTGAAGCCTCTGTCGTCGAGGAGGAGGCGAGCCGTGCGCCCGCACCGCGTCCCGGCGGCGGCCCGTACCGCCGTGTGCGCCGTCGCCGCGCTCGCCCTGCTGTCCGGCTGCGGCGGGGCCGGCGGGCTGAAGAGCGCCGGGGACGCGCCGTCGGCCGTCGAGCCCCAGCACCTCTGGCCGGATCTGCCGCCCGCCTCCTCCGCCCCGTACGACTACGGCGAGGGCGAGACCGCGCGCATCCCGGGCATCCGGGTGCCCGGCGACGAGGTGCGCCGGCTGGACCCGGTGACCGTGGCCCAGGCCGGTCTGAAGGCCAGGACGAACCGGGACAGCGGGCTGGACGAGCTGCCGGACGCGACGGTCCGGCAGATCAAGGCCTGCCGGACCGCCCCGGACGACTGCCCGGTGCTCGCGCCGTACTACCGCGACCTGACCGGCGACGGCAGGGACGAACTGGTGCTCGGCATCCGCATGCCCGATCGACAGCTCGCCGTGCGCGTGTACATGCCGGACAAGGGCGGGCTCACCCGGATCATGTCCACCTACGACGCCGTCATCAGCGTGGAACTGGCGGGCCGGGACGTGATCATGCGGGCTCCGTCGGTGATCCCGGGGTACGAGTACCGCACCGCGTGGTCCTGGGACGACCGGCAGCGCGCGATGCTGCCCACCCGGGACGAGATCCTCCGGACGCCCGAGCACCGGAAGGCCCCGAAGCGGAAGCAGACACCGTCGGGCACGCCGACACCGACGCCGACGCCGACGCCGTCCGCCGGCTCCGCCACCCGTACGCCCGCGGAGACGCCATGAGCCGCCGCCGCCGGTTCCGCTCGCCCTCCTGGACCGCGAGCCTCACCTGGAAGTCCGCGGTCTTCCTGACCGCGATGTGCTGCACCCTGGCCGCTCTCCTCGGCGTCCTGGTGCACACCGCGGTCACCCGGCAGACCGTCGACCACGCCCGCGAGAAGGCGCTAGCCCGGCTGGAGGTGGTCACCGACGCGTACGAGGCCGGGGAGCCGCTGCCCCGGGGTTCCGGCATCGACCCGCCGGGCCTGCCCGCCTCGCTGCGGGCCCTGGCGGCGGGCGGCGAGCGCGGCACCGTGGTCGCGGACGGACCGCACCGGCCGGGCGACCCGGACGGGCAGGGCGGCCCCGCCATGTGGGCGGCGGGCCCGGCGGACGGGCGGGCGCTGGCCACCTGGACGGACTACAGCCACAGCGCCCGCACCATCGGCGGTCTCGACCGGGCGATCATCGGCTCCTCGCTGCTGGCCATCGCCGCCACCCTGCTCGTCGGGCTGTTCGCCGTCGGCCGGGTGACCCGCAGGCTCCACCAGAGCGCCCGGGTGGCCCGCCGGATCAGCGCGGGCGACCTCGACGCCCGGGTGGACGACCCGCGCACCGCGCGTCCGGTCCGCGCCCAGGACGAGGTGGCGATCGTGGCGGGCGCGCTCGACACCATGGCCTCGACCCTCCAGCGCAAGCTGCAGACCGAGCAGCGGTTCACCGCCGATGTGGCGCACGAGCTGCGCACCCCGCTGACCGGTCTGTCGGCCGCCGCCGAACTGCTGCCGCCGGGCCGCCCGGCGGAGCTGGTGCGCGACCGGGTGAAGGCCATGCGGGCGCTGACCGAGGACCTGCTGGAGATCTCCCGGCTCGACGCCCGTACCGAACAGGTCGACCTCGCCGTGCACGATCTCGCACCGGTGGTGGAGCGGGTCGTGCGGGCCTCGGGCACCGACACCGAGGTACGGGTGAACGGCGCGGCCCGGGTGGAGACCGACCGGCGGCGCCTGGAGCGGGTGCTCGGCAATCTGGTGGCCAACGCCCACCGGCACGGATGCCCTCCGGTGGTGCTGAGCGTGGACGGCGCGGTGGTCTCCGTACGCGATCACGGGCCGGGGTTCCCGGCGTATCTGCTGGACGGCGGGCCGCAGCGGTTCCGCACGGACGGCGCGGGCAAGGGCCACGGCCTCGGGCTGACCATCGCCCTCGGCCAGGCCCAGGTGATCGGCGCCCGGCTGGACTTCACCGATCCGCCGGACGGTGGGGCGCTCGCCCGGTTGACCCTGCCGGAGTACGTGCGGCTCGACGACGGGGATTCCGGCGGGAATCCGGGCCAGGACGGGGCCCCGGAGGGGACGGACACCCCGGACGGCTCAACGGAGGACCGCCCTCACGCATCGTGACGCGTTGCGGACCGTAAGTGGCGAACTTAGCGTGACGAGCACGAGCCCAGCTCGTGTCCCCCACGGTCCCTTCCTCATCGTATGGAGGCAGCATGTCCCCCCTGTCCCGCCCCTCGCGGCTCCGCCGGCTCGGTCTCTGCGTCGCCACCGGCACGCTCGCGGCGCTCACCGCCGCCGCTCCCGCCGCCATGGCGGCCGACCCCCAGCCGGTCGGACAGCGCGCGGAGGCCACCGCGCCGGACCCGACGTCCGACGAGCTCTCCGCCTCGGCCCTCCAGCGCGAGCACGAGGCGCAGCAGAAGGAGGCCCGCCAGGAGGCGCAGCAGCAGGGCCAGGCCAAGCCCCAGGCGCCCAAGCGGACCTACAAGGGACGGGTCATCGCCAAGCCGTACCTGCTGCTCCGTGACAAGCCGACCCGCAGCAGCCGCATCGTCGGCTCGGTGGAGTACGGCTCGGTCGTGCACATCTTCTGCAAGACCAAGGGCGACAACGTCGACGGCAACAACCGCTGGTACCTGCTGACCGACGGCACCTGGGCCTGGGGTTCGGCGCGCTACATCGAGAACATCGGCTCCGCGCCGAAGTGGTGCTGACCTCTCGTCACCCGCACACCCGCGTGTCCGTCCGCCCGTGCAGCCCGGCCTCTCGCCGCGTGCTCCACGGGCGGACCCGCGCTCAGGGGTCGCCGGCCCGGGCGGGGCTGACATGAGCAAAGGTGTGACATAAGGGAAATACCTCGCACCTCTTGCTACGTTGCGGAGCATGACCGCAACGACGGCGGACGCTCCCCCGCCCGAGCTACGCCTGCCCAAGCGGCGCGGGGTGGAGCTCACCCTCCTCGTCGGGGGCGTCCTGATCTCCGTCCTCGGCTATGCGGTGGTCGGCCTCGCCCACGACGGCGCCGTGCCCCCGGATGTCGCCGGGTACGGCGCCGGGCTCGGCGCGCTCGCGCTGCTCGCCCATGTCGCGGTCCGCTTCCGGGCCCCGTACGCCGATCCGCTGCTGCTGCCGATCGCGGTCCTGCTCAACGGTCTCGGCCTGGTGCTGATCTACCGGCTCGATCTGGAGACCCCGAGGGACCAGGCCGCGCCGACCCAGCTCGTCTGGTCCACGCTCGGCGTCGCGCTGTTCACCGTCGTGGTGGTGCTGCTGCGCGACTACCGGGTGCTCCAGCGGTACGCGTACCTCTCGGTGGCCTCCGCGCTCGCGCTGCTGATCGTGCCGATCTTCTTCCCGGCCGTGAACGGGGCGAAGATCTGGATCCGGATCGGCGGACTCTCCTTCCAGCCCGGCGAGTTCGCCAAGATCCTGCTCGCGGTGTTCTTCGCCGCCTATCTGGCGGCCAACCACAACGCGCTGGCCCACACCGGCCGCAGGGTGTGGAAGCTGCAACTGCCCGCCGGGCGGGTGCTCGGGCCGATCGTGGCGATCTGGCTGCTGAGCGTCGGGGTGCTGGTGCTGGAGCGCGATCTCGGCACCTCGCTGCTGTTCTTCGGACTCTTCGTCATCATGCTGTACGTGGCGACGGGCCGGACCGGCTGGATCGCGGTCGGTCTGCTGCTGGCGGCCGTCGGGGCGTTCGTCGTGGGCTCCTTCGAACCGCATGTCCACGGCCGGGTGGAGGACTGGCTGGACCCGTTCGCCTCGATCGACGCGGGCCGGGGGCCCGGCCAGCTCGCCCAGTCGCTGTTCGCCTTCGCGGCGGGCGGGATGCTCGGGACCGGGCTGGGCTCCGGGCACTCCGTCCTGATCGGCTTCGCCGCCAAGTCCGACTTCATCCTGGCGACGGCAGGCGAGGAGCTGGGGCTGAGCGGGCTCACCGCGATCTTCCTGCTCTACGCGCTGCTCGTGGCGCGCGGCTACCGGGCCGGGCTCGCCCTGCGCGACCCGTTCGGGCGGCTGCTCGCGATCGGTCTGGCGTCGATCCTGGCGCTCCAGGTGTTCGTCATCGCGGGCGGGGTGATGGGGCTGATCCCGCTGACCGGGATGGCGATGCCGTTCCTCGCGCAGGGCGGCTCGTCCGTCGTCACCAACTGGATCATCGTCGCGCTGCTGATCCGGGTCAGCGACGTCTCCCGCAGACCGCACCCGGAGCAGGTGGAGACCGGGGTCATCGCGGCGGCCGTGGAATCCGGGGAGGAGGACCGGTGATCCGCTACATCCGGCGGGCCGCCGCCCTCTGTCTGCTGCTGCTCGTGGCGCTGCTCGTCAACGCGGCCCGCGTCCAGCTCTTCGAGGCCGACGAGCTGGACGCCAACCCGGCCAACCGCCGGAACTCCATCGCCCGTTACGACCAGCCGCGCGGCAACATCCTGGTCGGCGACCGGCCCGTGACCGGCAACAAGGAGACCCGCGAGCAGCTCAGCTTCGAGCGCACCTATCTGCACGGCCCGCTGTACGCGCCGGTGACCGGTTACGCCTCGCAGACGTACGGCACCACCCTCATCGAGAACGCCGAGGACGCCGTCCTGTCCGGTACGGACTCGCTGCTGGCGCCGCTGCCCTTCTGGAACGAGCTCACCCGGGGCCGGCAGCCGGGCGGCGATGTCGTCACGACCATCAAGGCGTCGATGCAGGAAGCCGCGTACGACGGGCTGCGCGGGCGGCGGGGTGCGGTGGCGGCCCTGGATCCGTCGACGGGCGCGATCCTGGCGCTGGTCTCGACCCCGTCGTACGACCCCGAGCGGCTGTCCGGGACCGGTGCGGCGGTGACCGACGCCTGGACCCGGCTGAACGCGGCCAAGAGTCTGCCGATGCTCAACCGGGCCATCCGGCAGACCTATCCGCCGGGCTCCACCTTCAAGATCGTGACGGCGGCGGCCGCGCTGGACTCCCGGGCGGTGACGGACGCCGACGCGGCCACGGACACCCCGTCGCCGTACGTCCTGCCCGGTACGAGTACGACTCTGCCGAACGAGTCGAGCGGCTGCGAGAACGCCTCCCTGGCGGACGCGATCCGGGTCTCCTGCAACACCGTGATGGCCCATCTGGGGGTGCAGGTCGGGCTGGACGGGATGGTGGACGCGGCGGAGCGGTTCGGCTTCAACGACGCCGGGCTGCGGATCCCGTCCGGGGTGGCGCGGAGCAACTTCGACACGGACATGAGCGAGGACCAGCTGGCCCTGTCCTCGATCGGGCAGTTCAACACGACGGCGACCCCGCTCCAGATGGCGATGGTCGCGTCGGCGGTCGCCAACGGCGGGGATCTGCGCCGCCCGCATCTGGTGGACCGGGTGACGACGAACGACGGGGACACGGTCCGGCAGGAGGGCTCGCGCCCGTACGAGCGGGCGATGAACCCGTCGACGGCCGTACAGCTCCAGCGGATGATGGTCGACGTCGTGGAGAGCGGCACCGGGGCGAACGCGGCGATCGACGGGGTGAAGGTCGGCGGCAAGACCGGTACCGCCCAGCACGGCGTCGACAACTCCGGGCTGCCGTACGCCTGGTTCATCTCCTGGGCCCAGGCGCCCGACTCCGGCCGCCCGGCGGTCGCGGTGGCGGTGGTCGTGGAGGACGCCTCCGCCGACCGGGCCGACATCAGCGGCGGCGGCAGCGCGGCCCCGATCGCCCGGGCGGTGATGGAGGCGGCGCTGGAGGAGTGAACCCCGCCGGTGCGTCGGGCGGCGGCAGACTGGCCCCATGACACCGATGCCGTCCGCCGTGGCGCGGGCCCTGGAGCGGATCGACCGGCTGGACCCGGCGCTGCACGCGTTCATCGAGGTCTGGCCGGACGAGGCGCTCGCCCGGGAGCGGGAGGCCGTGGCGCGGCGACTCCCCCTGGGCGGGCTGCCGTTCGCGGTGAAGGGCCCTTCCGGGATCCGGTCCTTCGCGGCCCGCCGGCTGATCGCGGCGGGCGGGGTCCCGGTCGGCGCGACCTCGGTGCCCGGACCCGGCACCCATTGGCAGACCTGGGGGCGGGGCGCGCACGGCCGTACGGTCAACCCGTGGCGGGCGGACCGTACTCCGGGCGGTTCATCGGCCGGGTCGGCGGTCGCGGTGGCGGCGGGGATGGTGGAGCTGGCGACGGGCAGCGACGGGGCCGGGTCGGTCCGCATCCCGGCGGCCTGGTGCGGGGTGTTCGGGCTGAAGACGACGAACGGGCTGCTCCCCTCGCCCGACCGGTCGGGGCTGGCGTCGGCCGGGATGCTCGCCCGGTCGGCGGCCGCGGCGGAGCCGTATCTGCGTCAGGTGCTGGACGGGCACGAGACGCCCGCCACCGCCCCGCCCCTGAAGATGCCGACGCCTGTACCTGTGACGGCACGTCTGCCTCTGCCTCTGCCCGCCGTGTACAGCGAGGACCTCGGATTCGCAGACGTGGACCCGGAGGTGGCCGCGGTCGTCGGCAGGGCGGTGGACCGGCTCGTCGCGGCCGGGACCGTACGCCTGGTGGAGCGCGACGCCCGGCTGCTCGACCCGGTGGGCGCCTGGACGGCGGTACGGGGCGGGGCGCCGGACGACCCGGAGGCGGTGCGGGTGCGGCGGACGAACGACGAGCGGCTGGCGGCGCTGCTCGCCGGCGGGGCCCTGCTGCTGACCCCCGCCACACCGAACCGGCCGCACGGTCACGAGGGCCCGGGCGACTTCTACTCCACGGCGCTCACCTGGGCGTTCAACCTGAGCGGGCATCCGGCGGCGAGCCTGCCCGCCGGATTCACCGGGGACGGCTGCCCGGTGGGGCTCCAACTGGTGGCGGCGCACGGCGCGGACCTCCGGCTGCTCGCCGCGGCCCGCGCGGTGGAGGACGCCCTGCCCGCGGCCCGGAGACCGCCCGCGCGGTGACGAGCCGGCCCCGGGCGCCCGGCCGCCCCGGACGAGGAACCCCGGTCAGCCGATCGGCTTGCGGGCTTCCTCGCGGACCTTGGCCGTCTCCGCCGCCGCGGCCGCCAGGTCCACGGACTTGGCGTCCTTGAGCACGGATTCCGGGCGGATCAGCGCGACCATCGCGGCGGTGTTGTCGTCGCCCCAGGCGCACATGGGGATGTTCACGGCGCCGCCGGCCTCCTTCGACTGCACGACCTGGCACTCGATCGTGATGTCGTACCCCTCGGGCCGGAACTCCTTGGGCGGCACGATGAGCTTCGCGCCGTCGGCATCCGCCGCGCCCTTCATGATCTCGCCGCGCATGAAGCCGGGGCTGGCCAGCCGTCCGTACATCCCCGAGAGCACCAGCGCGCCGCCCTTGGCCGAGGTGTAGTGCGCGACGACCGCCTCGGCGTTGCGGATGCTGGGGTCGGGGGTGTCCTCGATCTCCTTGCCCTCGGTCTCCGACAGGTCCTGGCCCAGGGTGAACTCGTCGTCCAGGAGCTTCTGCTGCACGGTGAGCTTGTACTCCGCCTTCGGGTAGACCAGGTCGCTGCCCTTGTCGGCGAGCTGGGTGACGCCGTAGACGATGCCGCCCGCCGCCAGCACCGCGCCGACCGCGATCCCGACGATCAGCCCGGTCCGCTTCCTGCGCGGCGGCTGCGGGCCCGCCGGCGGCCAGCCGCCCGTCGCCGGGCCGCCCCCGCCGGGTATGCCGGGCTGTCCCCAGCCGCCCTGCTGGGGCGGGGGCTGCTGCGGGTAGCCGTACGGCTGTTGCTGCGGCACGGACCCCGGGGCGACCGGCGGCGGGCCGTAGGGGTTCTGCGGGGACGGCGGCCCGTAGGGGCCCTGCGGCGGGTGCGGCGGGGTGGTCATGGGCTCACGGTACGACACGTTTGCGAACGGAATTTCGGTCCGGCCGATATCGGTATCAGGTCGAGAGAATGGGGCCGGAGCAAGCGGCCCCACGCGCCCGGCCCACCTCTTCCCGGGGGCTCACCCCAACGGCTCGCGCCTGCGCAGCCACTCCTCCGGCGCCCCGGCCGTCCCGGTCGCCGCCCCGACCACGCCGCCGGTGATGGCGCACGTGGTGTCGACGTCGCCGAGGCCCGCCGCGGTCGCCCAGAGCGCCGCTTCCAGGTCGTCCCCGTGACGGGCCGCGCTCCACAGCGCGAAGGGCACGGTGTCGTCGGCCCGGATGCGATGCCCGTTGCCGAGGAGGTCCGCCGCCCGCCACGGCTCGGTGCTGAACGGCGTCCGCGCGGCGCGCCGCACCCCGTCGCGTACCGGCCCCTCGGGCGTACGTTCCGCGACCGCGTCCAGCGTCAGTTCGCCGCGCGCCGACAGCGCCGCCGCCACCGCGACGGCCACCGCGCCCGCGATGCCGTCCGGGTGGGCGTGGGTGACCTCGGCCGAGAGCGCGGCCTGTGCGGCGACGAGGTCCAGGTCCTCGTGGAAGCGGGCGCCGAGCGGCGCGACCCGCATGGCCGCGCCGTTGCCGAGGCTGCCGCCGCCGAAGAGTTCGGGGGCCAGGGTGCGCCAGTCGGCCGGGGCGTCGAGCAGCCGGGGCAGCAGGAGGTGCATGCCGTGGCCGTAGCCGCGGGCCTGGTCGGCGTCGAAGGCGAGGGCGTAGCAGAGCGCCAGGTGGTCCTGGTCGACGTGGCCGCGCTCGTCGAGGGAGCGGATCAGCGCGAGGGCGAGGGCCGTGTCGTCGGTCCAGTGCCAGAGGGGTTCGGGCGGGGTGCGGCGGGCCCGGATCTCGTTCACGGCCTGCTGGGGGTCGCGGAAGAGCGGGAACCAGCGTTCGCCGAACGCGTCGCCGAGGGCGAGGGCCTGTCGTCACATTCCCGTCGTTGCCCGAAGGGCGGCCGGGCGGCGTCTGGTGCGTGCGATCGCAAGGCGCCGGGATGGTCTTGTAGCGGAGCTACCAGGGCATTTCGGCAACGCGGCGAGCGTGCGTGCCAGGCGTCGCCCGGCAGGCGGGAATGTGACGACAGGCCCTGGGGCTTCGAGGCTGCGGCGGGCGGCGGCGTGACCGGCTGCGGTGGCCGCGGGCGGGTTCGTCGTCATGTCCGCATCCTGACCGACCGGCCCGTCCGCGTACATCCCTTATCGGCCCGCCCGCCGCACCGCCCCTCAGGCGGCGTCGGCGGCGCCCTCGTCGATCGCGTCCGCGACCTCCGCCACCCGGGCCTGTTCCTCGGCGGCGAAGCGTTCGCGGTCCAGTTCCTCGGCTATCTCCTCGTCCTGCGACATCAGCAGGTCGAGGTTGGAGTCGCCGAGTTCGAGGACGCCCATGTCGACGTACGCCTTCTGGAGCCGCGGGCCCCACAGGCCGATGTCCTTGACGCACGGGACGATCCGGCTGAACAGGAGCTTCCGGAAGAGCTGGAGGTATTCCGAGTGCTCCGAGAGGTCCTTCGCCTCCTGCTTGCCGATGCCGAAGTTCTCCAGGACCTCGACGCCGCTGAGCCGGTCGCGCATCAGGTAGCAGCCCTCGATGACGAACTCCTCGCGCTCGCGGAGTTCGGCGTCGCTCAGCTGCTTGTAGTAGTCGCGCAGCGCCATCCGCCCGAACGCGACGTGCCGGGCCTCGTCCTGCATGACGTACGCGAGGATCTGCTTGGGCAGCGGCTTGGTCGTGGTGTCGCGGATCATCCCGAAGGCGGCCAGCGCCAGGCCCTCGATGAGGACCTGCATCCCGAGATACGGCATGTCCCAGCGGGAGTCGCGCAGGGTGTCGCCCAGCAGCCCCTGGAGGTTGTCGTTGACCGGGTAGAGCATGCCGATCTTCTCGTGCAGGAACCGGCCGTAGATCTCGGCGTGCCGGGCCTCGTCCATGGTCTGGGTGGCCGAGTAGAACTTGGCGTCCAGGTCGGGGACGGACTCCACGATGCGCGCCGCGCACACCATCGCGCCCTGCTCGCCGTGGAGGAACTGGCTGAACTGCCAGGAGGTGTAGTGCTTGCGCAGCTCGCCCCGGTCCTTCTCCGTCATCTTCGCCCAGTGCGGGGTGCCGTACAGCGTGAGCGCCTCGTCGGGGGTGCCGAGCGGGTCGGCGGGGTCGACCTCCAGGGACCAGTCGATGCGCTTGTTGCCGTCCCACTGCTTGTCCTTGCCCTTCTGGTAGAGGGCGAGAAGGCGTTCGCGGCCGTCGTCGTAGTCCCAGCTGAACCGGGCGGCCCCGGTGGCGGGGACCTGCCAGACCGGTTCGGCGGGCGGGGTGGTGTAGAGGTCATGAGTGGACACGGACGGCTCCTTCGCCTCGGACAGCGGGACGTGATCGACAAGTTCCGTGACGCCGAAGGCAGTTGAGCGCGTGCGTCAGCCGCCTCCCCGGCAGGTTCACACGTTGGTAGACAGCGGGTCAACAAGTCGTACGGGGTCGCACGGAGTCGTGCGCAAGGGATTGACGGCCTTGCTGACAGGCAGTCTCATAAGAGGTGACCGCCGGTAACCCTCGTTCCCGGTAACCCCTGTGTGAGGTGCTCCCGCCATGACGACCGTCACCGCTCGCGATGTGACCGTGCTCCGCGACGCGCTCGGGCCGCTCCGCGACCGCGAGCAGATCGCCCTGCGGCTGCTCGCATCCTCGGCCAAGCACTCCTTCGACCCCGACACCGAACTCGACTGGGACGCGGCCGTCGAGGAGGGCAGGTGGTTCTGGCCGCCGGAGCTGCTCTCGCTGTACGACACCCCGATGTGGCACCGGATGTCGGAGGAACAGCGCCTGGACCTCTCCCGGCACGAGGGCGCGGCACTCGCCTCGCTCGGCATCTGGTTCGAGATCATCCTGATGCAGCTGCTGGTCCGGCACATCTACGACAAGCCGGTGACCAGCAACCACGTCCGCTACGCGCTCACCGAGATAGCCGACGAGTGCCGGCACTCGATGATGTTCGGCCGCATGATCGACTGGGGCGGCGCCCCGACCTATCCGGTGCCGCGCGTCTACCACAACCTCGCGCGCGTCCTGAAGACCGTCTCCACCACCCCCGGTTCGTTCGCCGCGACCCTGCTGGGCGAGGAGATCCTCGACTGGATGCAGCGGCTGACGTTCCCGGACGAGCGGGTGCAGACCCTGGTGCGCGGCGTGACCCGGATCCATGTGATCGAGGAGGCCCGGCACGTCCGGTACGCCCGGGAGGAGCTGCGCCGCCAGATGGTGACCGCCCCGCGCTGGGAGCGCGAACTCACCAAGGTCAGCTGCGGCGAGGCGGCCCGGGTCTTCTCCGTCTGCTTCGTGAACCCGCAGGTGTACGAGAACGTCGGCCTGGACCGCCGCGAGGCGGTCGCCCAGGTGAAGGCCAGCGGGCACCGCGCCGAGGTGATGCAGACCGGCGCGAAACGGCTCACCGACTTCTTCGACGACATCGGGCTGCTGAACGGCGTCGGCCGCCGGCTGTGGCGAAGCTCCGGCCTGCTGGCCTGAGGTGTATCGCGGGTCAGCGCTTAGGCTCGGTGGCATGACCTCCACCGCCCCAGTCCCGCCGCCCCGGGCGACGTACCGCAGGCTCAGCGTCGAGGAGCGCCGCTCCCAGCTGCTCCTGGCCGCGCTCGGCCTGTTCGCCCACCGGGCGCCCGACGAGGTGTCGCTCGACGAGGTGGCGGTGGCGGCCGGGGTGTCCCGGCCGCTCGTCTACCGCTACTTCCCGGGCGGACGGCAGCAGTTGTACGAGGCCGCGCTCGGCTCGGCGGCCGACGAGCTGACGCTGTGCTTCACCGAACCGCCGGTCGGCCCGCCCACCGAGCGGGTCGCCCGGGTCCTGGACCGCTATCTGCGCTTCGTCGACGAGCACGACACCGGGTTCAGCGCCCTGCTGCGCGGCGGCAGCGTCGTGGAGACCTCCCGTACGACGACGATCGTGGACGGGGTGCGCCGGGCGGCGGCCGACGAGATCCTGCGCCATCTCGGGCGGATCGGCGGGGCCGGGGAGCAGCCCGCCGGGCCGAGGCTGCGGATGATGGTGCGCAGTTGGATCGCGGCCGTCGAGGCGGCCTCGCTGATCTGGCTCGACGACGGGAAGCGGCCGGACGCGGCCGAGCTGCGCGGCTGGCTGGTCGACCATCTGATCGCCCTGCTCACCGCGACCGCCGCCACCGACCCGGAGACCGCGGTGGTGGTGAACGAGCTGCTGGCCCTGGAGCGGCCCGACGGCCCGGCGGGGCAGCTGGCGGAACGGGTGATTCCGGTCGTCGCGGAGGCGGCGCACCTGCTGGCCCCGGCCCCTGCGTCAGACTGACCGGGTGAAGAGCGAGAACACCCCTTTCCGCGGCGGCCCCCTGGACGGCCGGGTCCTGCCGATCCTGCTCGGCCCGACCGGCCACCCGCCGAAGTGGTACGAGGTCCCGGTGCCCTCCCCCGACGGCGGCCCCGCCACCGTGTACGCGTACCAGCGCGTCCCGGCCGGGTACACCAAACGGCTCGGGCTCCAGCGCGGCTGGGTGTACGAGTACGCCCCCGGCGGCCGCGAGCACCGCACGCTCAAGTGGCCCTGGTCCAAGCCGCCGAGCCGCGACTGAACCCCGGCGGGCGGCTCTCGCGTACGGCACAGGCCCTAAGATCGACGGTCAGGTGCCGAGCGCCGGGTCACTCGGTCGCCGGAGGACGGTCACAAGGGGGGTGCGCCATGGAGGCGCTGCGTCAGGACGATCCACGCCGCTTCGGCCGCTTCACCGCGCTGGCCCGCTTCCACGAAGGCGCGAGCGCCGTACGGTACGTGGCCCGGGACGCCGCCACCGGTGAGGTGGTCCTCGTCACCGCCGCGCGCCCCCAACTGGCCGCCGTACCGGTCTTCAGCCGCCGCTTCCGGGCCGAGGCGCGCACCGCCGAACGCCTCGCGGGCGGCTGGGTGAGTCCGCCCGTCGACCTCGGCGAGGAGCCGGAGGCCCCTGCGGACGGGCCGGAGCCGCTGTGGACGGCGGCGGCCTACGTGCCCGCGCTGCCGCTGGCCGAGGCGGTCGCGATCGCCGGTCCGCTGCCCGAGCGGGCCCTGCGGATACTGGGCGCGGGCATCGCCGAGATCCTCTCCCGGGTGCACGCCTCCGGCTCGGTGCTCCAGGGGCTGGCCCCCGGCACGGTGCTGCTGGCCGCCGACGGGCCCCGCCTCACCGCCTTCGGCCCGCTGGGCGCCGCCGCATCGGCGGAGGTGGGTCCGGGCGGCCAGCTCTCGGTACGGCTCGGTTATCTGACGCCCGAGCAGATCGAGGGGAAGGAGGTCTCCGCCGCCTCCGACCTGTTCGTCCTGGGGCTGCTGCTGGCGTACGCGGCGACCGGGACGACCCCGTTCACGGAGGGCCCGGCCGAGGAGGCCGCCCGCCGGATCGCCGAGGACGAGCCCGAACTCGACGCCGTACCGGACCCGTTGCGCGAGCTGATCGCGAGCTGCCTGGCGAAGGACCCGGCCGAGCGGCCCGCCGCCGGCACGGTCGCCGCCGAACTGGCCCTGGAGGGCGCGGCGGGCCTCGCCCGGGGCGGCTGGCTCCCCGAACGGCTCGCGGCGGCGGTCACGGACCAGGAGGCGCGGGTCCTGGCCCTGGAGCCGCCGGAGGACGACACGGAGCCGGAGGCCGGGTCGACGGAGGCGGCCGAGGCGGGGGCAGGGGCCGCGGAGGCAGAGGCCGCGGAGTCCGGGCCGGAGGAGACCCCGGAGCCCGAGGACGCCCGGCCCGACGACCCGCGTACGGACGGCGCCCGGCCCGAGGACCCGCGTACGGACGGCGCCCGGCCCGAGGACCCGCGCGCGGTCCCTGAGCCGCAGGACGCCCGTACGGCCCCGGAGCCCGAGGATGCCCGGCCGCTGCCCGTCCCCCCGGCGGACGCATCGCAGACGAACGCGTCACCGGCCGGTACGCCACCGGCCGACGCCTCGCCGGTGAACGCCCCCGCATCGCAAGCACCCACCGCCGCACCCGCGTCCGACGGGGACATCGGTGAGGACCGGGGCACCACGCGGTTCCTCAACACCGGGCCCCGACCGCCGCAGAGCGACCGCCCGACGACCCAGCTCGCGCTCCCCCACGAACTCACCGCACCCCCGGGCGCGGCCCTGGTCCCGGCGGCCCACCCGATGCCGCCCGCACTGCCCGCCGCCCCCGGCACCCCGCAACAGCCGCAGCCGCAGCCGCAGCAGCAGCCGCAGCAGCCCGCCGGGCCGTACGGCTATCCGCAGGCGCAGCCCCAGCCGCCCACCGTGCCCTACGGACAGCCCCAGCAGCAGCCCTCCGGCGGGCCCGGAGGCGGCGGCGGGCGTTCGCGGGGCCGGGTCGCCGGTCTCGTCGCCGCCGTGCTCGCCGGGGTCCTCGTCATCGGGACGGGCGTCTGGTTCGCGGTGGGCGGCGATGACGACGCCGACGACCAGAAGCCCGTCGCGAAGGAGAGCACCGCCCCGACGAAGCCCGGCACCGATCCGAGCCCGAAGCCGACGCCCGCCCCGGGCGCCGCGGAGTTCAACAAGGATCTCAAGGAGGGCGAGGCCAAGGTCCGCTGGATCCTGAAGAACGACGTGGACGTGCCGTCGGGCGGCGTCCCCGTGCGCGGCCCGTGGACCACGGGCGACATCGTGGCCAAGGCCATGTACCGCACGGCGTCCGGCCACTCCCTCGACGACGGCTCGCAGAAGTGGAGCCTGCGCCTGCCGGCCGACGTCTGCGCCGCGCCGTCGCAGCCGAGCCCGGACGGCAAGATCGTCATCGCCCTCAGGGAAAGCACCGAGGAAGGCGCGGACTGCGAGAAGCTCCAGATGATCGACCTGGTCACCGGCAAGGCGGGCTGGACCGCCACGCTCGACCGTTCCTCGATGTCGGACGGGCTGTCGCACGTCGTCATGGCCATCAACGGCGACGTCGTGACGGCCGGCCGGACGACCCGCACCGACGCCTACCGGATCAGCGACGGCAAGCACCTGTGGGACCGGCTGCCGGGCACCTGCCAGCCGTACGGATTCGCCAGCGGCGACGTCCCGCTCGCCGCGGTCGACTGCCTCAAGGCGCCGAGTGACACGTACGACGAGGAAGTGCGGCGCATCGACCCGGCCACCGGGAAGACCGTGTGGACGTACAAGGTCAAGAAGGGCTGGCGGATCGACAAGTTCTACTCCGTCGACCCGCCGGTCGTCTCGCTGCGGCAGGACGAGCCGGAGCCGAACTGGGCCATCGCGCTCCTGAGCAACGACGGCACCCTCCTCGCCCAGCCCGATCCCGGCAAGGAGGAGTTCGCGATGGAGTGCGGCGAGCGGGACGAGAACCTCGACGACTGCCTCGGTGCGACCGCCGGCGGCGACACGTTCTACCTCGCCACGAAGCCCACGCATGTGAACGGCGCGTTCACCAACTCCGTCGTCGCCTTCGACATGAAGACCGGCAAGATCAAGTGGAAGGTGCCGGCGCCGCCCGGGCAGACGCTGAAGCCGATGCGGGTCGAGAACGGCAAGGCGCTGCTGTACCTCGCCGCGCCGGACTCGAAGGCCACGACCGGCGGCGGCATCATGGCGCTCGGACCGCAGGGCGGCGCCCTGCAGACGGTCCTTCGCCATCCGACGTCGGCCGCGACGACCGAGCACGTCTTCGATCCCACGATCCGCTATGCCGACGGGCGCTCGCTGATCGCCATCGGCCGCGTCGGCGGTGACTCCGACGAGGAGGAGATGGACGTGCGGACGATCATCACCTTCGGTGACTGACCATCACCTCCGGCCTCGGCGTAACGACGGCATCACAAGGCGGTTCTCCCTTGGGAACAGGGGCGGGACCGATCCGGTGCCGGGTGGCGGACGGGTGGTACAAAGAAGCCCCGCCCGACTGTCGTAACACCGCGGAAGCCATGCCCGATTCGCTCCTTTCCGAGGGGAATTGCCCCCACTCGGAATCGCGGGGGAGACCGGATCGGGCACCGGACCGCACGAAGGGGGACGTGCTGATGAGCCAGCCGCCCAGCCAGCAACCGCCGCAGGGAGGCTTCGGGGCTCCGCAGGAGCCGCCGAACGGAGCTCCTCAGCCGCCCCAGGACCAGCCGGACCTGGCGAAGCCGCCGCAGACGCCGCCCGGTCAGCCGCCCCAGGGCCCGCCCCCGGCGTACGGCTACCCGCAGCAGCCCCCGGCGGGGCCGGGTTACGGCTACCCGCAGCAGCCCGGCCAGGCCCCCGGGCCGTACGGTCAGCAGCCCGGTCAGCCCACCGGCCCGTACGCCCAGCAGCCCGGCCCCTACGGTCAGCAGGCCCCGGGCCCGTACGGCCAGCAGGCTCCCGGACCGTACGGTCAGCCGACCCAGCCCGGTTACGGCTACCCGCAGCAGCAGTACCCCGGCACCCCCGGTCCCGGCGGACCGGGCTCCGGCGGCGGGTTCCTCAAGAACAAGACCGCCGTCATCGTCGCGGCGGCGGTCGCCGTGGTCCTGATCGCCGGTACGGGCACCTGGTTCCTCGTGAGCGACAGCGGCGACGAGGACCCGAAGAAGCCGCTGGCCAACACCAGCAACGACCCCAAGCCGCCCAGCGAGTCGCCCACGGTCGACGAGGGCGACGGCAGCGGCGACGGCCGTGAGGGCAACGACGACCTCAACGCCGGGCGCAAGCCGGGCGAGGCGAAGGTCGCCTGGCTCCAGAAGAACGACATCGACCTGCCCCGCAGCGGCGCGTCCGTGTACGGCCCGTGGTTCGCCGGCGATGTGGTGGCCAAGGCCATGTACCGCGGTGTCTCCGGCTACTCGGTCGCCGACGGCAAGCAGAAGTGGACCGTGCCGCTCCCCGCCGACGTGTGCGCCGCGCCCAACGGCCCCACCGCCGACGGCAAGATCGTCATCGGGGTGAAGAACGGCACCACCGACAAGGCCAACTGCTCCGTCCTCCAGATGATCGACCTCAACACCGGCAAGCCCGGCTGGAAGAAGGAGGTCAAGAAGAACGGCACCTGGGACTTCCTGTCGGACATCGGTCTGGCGATCAGCGGGGACACCGTCACCGTGGGGCGCACCAGCAACTCCAACGCCTACCGCGTCAGCGACGGCAAGGAGCTGTTCGGCAACCCCGACGGCAACTGCAAGCCCTTCGCCTTCGCCGGCGGCCCGAAGCTCATCGCCGCGGCCAGCTGCCGCACCGACGACGTCAAGAACCCGCAGCACCAGGTCCAGGAGCTGAACCCGACCACCGGCAAGCCGAAGTGGACCTACCAGCCACCGCGCGGCTGGGAGATCAGCAAGGTCTACTCGGTCACCCCGCTCGTCGTGCGGCTGGAGCACGAGGAGAAGAAGCAGTACGCCATCGCCGCGCTCACCGAGAACGGCAAGCTCCGCTCCCAGCTCGCGCCCGCCAAGGGCGACAAGCTGACCCACGACTGCGGGAGCAGCTTCGCCATCTTCGGCCAGAAGCTCGAAGGGTGCAGCGGGGTCGCCGCCGACGCCAACACCTTCTACATCGCGACCGAGGACGACAGCAGCGGGACCGCCCGGACGAACAAGGTCATCGCCTTCGACCTGAACACCGGAAAGCCCAAGTGGGAGGCGCCCGCCCCGGCCGAGCGCGTGCTGAAGCCGCTGGGCATGGAGGGCGGTGACCTGGTGCTCTACATGCGGCCGAAGTACGACGCGGCCGGCGCCATCGTGACCCTCCCGCCGACCGGCGGCACCACCAAGACGCTGCTCCAGCACCCGGACGCGACCGGCCGGATCGAGAACGGCTTCTTCTCCGCCAAGGTCGCCTACCAGGGCGGCCGCTCCTTCATCTTCAGCAACCGCGTGAGCGCGAGCAACGACAAGGAAGAGCTGGAGCAGTCGACGATGCTGGTGTTCGAGAAGTGACGGCCCCCGAACCCGGCACGATCCGCACGACCGCTCCCGGCCGCGGCATCCGACCGCAGCCGGCCCCTTCCGGCCCCACGCGCCCCCACACCCACTCGTCCCCCGAGGTACGCACGCCATGAGCCAGCCGCCCCAGCCACCGCA
>MUNB01000413.1 GCA_002154345.1 Streptomyces griseus | reverse complement strand
AGCAGCCGGGCCACCAGGTCCTCGGCGGTGCCGTCGCGCAGCGGCAGCACGACGACGGTGTCGTACCCCTCGGGCGCGGAGCCCTCGGCGGGCAGCGGCAGGCGCAGCAGCGGTACGTGTCCGTCGCGGCGGCGCAGCTCGTCCCCGAGGCCGGGGCTGCCGACGGCCGCCTGGCGGGCCAGCTCGCGGGCCTCGGCCAGGGACCAGCGCACACCGCCGTGCCGGCCGAGCACCGCGGGTTCGTCGCTGACCGCGAGGACGGCGGCGAACCCGACGCCGAAGCGGCCCACCGCGGACTCGTGGCCCTCGCGCTTGGCGGAGGCCCGCAGGGTGGACAGGGACTCCACGCCGGTCGCGTCGAGCGGGGCGCCGGTGTTCGCGGCGGCCAGCACGCAGCGGGCGTCCGGGTCGCCGGGGGCGGCGGGGTGCAGGGTGAGGCGGAGCCGGCCGGGGGTCCTGGCGCGGGCGGCGGCGTCGGCGGCGTTCTGGGCCAGCTCGACGACGAGGCGGTCGCGGTAGCCGCCGAGCGCGAGGTCCTCCTCGGCGTTGGCGTCCTCCCGGAACCGGGCGGGCCCGGCGCCCCACGCGTCGAGCACGCCGCGCCGCAGCCGTGCCGTCCCGAACGGATCGGCCCCCTCGGTCGCCTTCATGCTCACGCTCTCGACTCCGTCCGGTGTGTCGGTCGGGCGCGCGGATGCCCGTGCCGCCCAGTGTGCGCCCGAAGGTACCGCGCGCGCCGCCCCGCCCGTACCGGCGGCCGCTTCAAGCCCGTCCGGCGCCCCCTTCAAGCCCGTCCGGCGATTGAGGACGGAACCCTTGACCGGGGCAGCGGTCACCGAACAGGCACCTGGTGCGCAGGACCCTGCGGTGGCACCCGACACCACGTCGATGGTTCCGTCCTCAAACGCCGGACGGGCTGGATTTGCTCACCCAACGCCGGACGGGCCGGCTGGTGCGGGCAGGAGCGTCAGGAGTGGCCCAGGTCCTCCGACGCGCCGTCCGCCTCGGCGGGCACGGAGCCCTCGCCCCGCTCCGGCCGCAGCGAATACGCGTCCACCCGCATCGTGTCCATCGCATGCGGCGCCGGCTTCGGCGGCGCCGGCATCACCGCGGCCTCCGAGTGCCCACCGCACCCGTACGCCAGCGACACCACATGCCCGTCCGCCGGACCGAACTCGTTCGCGCACACCCCGAAGGCCTGCTTCAGCGAGCCCGCCATCGGGATCAGGAACGCACAGCTGACACAGGTCGCCGGAGCCGCCTGGGCCATCGGCGTCTTCGGGCCGAACTCCTCGTCCCAGCGGTCGGCCGCCTCGTACAGCCCGTACCGCGACAGCACCCGCGCCCGGCGCGTACCCAGCTCCTCGGCCACCGCGGCGATGGAACCCCGGCTGGTCGTGGCCACCGGCCGGTCGGTCAGCTCGGCGTCCTCGGAGTCGACCAGCTCCGCCAGCTCCTCGGAGACCGCGGAGTTCGGCGGCGGCTCGTCCTCGCCGGTCCAGCCGGGCTCCAGGCGCAGGTCCTCCGCCTCGGTGGGCAGCAGGTCGCCGGGGCCCATGTCGCCGGGGCGCAGCCGCTCGCTCCACGGCACCCACTCCGGCGCCAGGAGCGCGTCGTCCCCCGGCAGCAGCACCGTTTCGTCCAGGGTGACGTTCTTCGCGCGGGAGGCCCGCGCCACCGTCACCGCCCAGCGCCAGCCCCGGTAGCCGGGCTCCTTGGCCTCGAAATAGTGGGTGACGACCCGGTCTCCCTCGGAGACCACGCCGATGTGCTCACCGACCACGCCGGGCGCGGCGGCCTCCTCCGCGGCCGCGCGCGCGAGGTCCACCGCCTCGGCGCACAGGCGGTCGGGAACGGGGGTCCGGGCCGTACGGCTTCGCGTCGTCGTCGCAGCACTCACAGGTCTTCGCTTCTCTCCATACGCCAGTCTCACGAGCGCGCCAGCTGCTGCACGATTGCCGTTTCGGCCAGACGGGTGCGGGCGGAGCGGACCTGGGGGCCGCGTCGACGTCCACACCCGTTGTGCCTGCCTCGGGCGCGCCTTCTGCCACCCATTCTGCGGGATCGCCGAGAGGCGCGCGGCCAAGAACAACCGCCGGTGGCGCGTTACGCACGCTACCCTCTCCGCCGCTCCGCGCCCACCTGCCCGTCCCAAACGTGCCGTATCCGTTCCGGTCCGTTCGGTACCGGCACCCGTACCGGCGCCGGTACCGACAGCGCGTCCAACAGGGCGTCACACGCGCGTCCGCGCACGATCACCGTTCATACCGGCCAGGGTTGGGGCACTATGACGGGGTGACTGCCGCCAGGTCGCACGACGGTCCCGGCCCGCTCCGCAGGGCGGGACGGGCGACGGGCCGTGCCCTGCGCGCCCCGTTCACCGGCACGGCGCGCGGTATCCGCAAGGCCACCCACGCCCACGGCGCGGGCGAGTCCGGCCTCGGCAAACTGATCGAGCTGCACGCGGTGAACGGCGCGGGCGACGTCATGATCACCGTCGCGCTCGCCTCCACGGTCTTCTTCTCGGTGCCGACGGACGAGGCGCGGGGCCGCGTCGCCCTCTACCTCGCCATCACCATGGCCCCCTTCACCCTGCTCGCCCCGGTGATCGGCCCGCTCCTGGACCGGCTGCCGCACGGCCGCCGCGCCGCGATGGCGGGGGCGATGCTGGCCCGCGCGCTGCTGGCGATCACCATGTCGGGCGCGGTCGCCACGGGGGGCCTGGAGCTGTATCCGGCCGCGCTGGGCGTCCTGGTCTCGTCGAAGGCGTACGGCGTGGTGCGCAGCGCGGTCGTGCCGCGTCTGCTGCCACCGAAGTTCTCCCTGGTGAAGGCCAATTCCCGGGTCACCCTGGCGGGGCTGCTGGCGACCGGGGTGGCGGCCCCGATCGGGGCCGGTCTCCAGACCATCGGCTCCCCCTGGCCGCTCTACGGCGCCTGCGCGATCTTCGTCGCGGGCACCTTCCTCGCCTTCACCCTGCCGCCCAAGGTCGACTCCGCGAAGGGCGAGCGCCGGGCGCGGCTGATCGACCCGCACCACGGCGAGGAGTCCGTACCGCGCCCCGCCCCCGGCAGGACCAGCACCCGGGCCGGCCTGCGCAGGGGCGGCAACGGGGAGAAACCTGCCAAGGAGCGGCCGCCGGGCCTGCGGTCCGTCGGCGGGTCCGTCCTGCACGGGCTCCAGGCCAACGCCGCGCACCGGGCCCTCTCCGGCTTCCTCATCTTCTTCCTGGCGTTCCTGCTGCGCGAGCACCCGCTGGCCGGGCAGAGCGCCGCGGTCTCGCTCGGCATCGTCGGCGTGGCGGCGGGGGTCGGCAACGCCTGCGGTACGGCGGTGGGCTCCTGGCTCCGGGCGCGCGGCCCCGAGATCATCATCGCGACGGTGCTGGGGCTCGCGCTCGGCGTGGCGATCCTGACCGCGGTGTTCTTCTCCACCCTGCTGGTCGCCGCGCTCGGCGCGGTCGCCGGCTTCACCCAGGCCCTCTCCAAGCTGTCGCTCGACGCGATGATCCAGCGGGACGTGCCCGAGGAGGTCCGCACCTCCGCGTTCGCCCGGTCCGAGACCGTGCTCCAGATGGCGTGGGTGGTCGGCGGCGGCATCGGCATCGCGCTGCCGCTCAACGCGGTGGTCGGCATGTCGGTGGCCGCGGGCATCCTCGCGCTCGGCGCGGCCACCTCCGTACGGGGCCTCCTGGGGGCCGCGCGGCGCGGCACGCCGCACCCCCGCGTGGCGTGAGCGGAGGCGACCGATAGCCTTCGGCCCATGACCGTTGCGTTCTTCTCCGGTAAGGGCCGTCGAATCGGCGTCGCTCTTGGTGCCGTGTCCGCGGGACTCCTTGTCCTGTCCGCCTGCGACAAGCCGACCCCGCTCGCCACCGTGACGGTCGGCACCGACTCGGTGAACACCGAGGCCGCCTGCTACAACGACGGCGATGCGATCAAGGAGTCCCTGATCCAGGGCTGCCTGAACAAGAAGGCCGACAAGACCATCAAGGTCTCCATGGACGACCAGGTCCGCTTCGGCGTCGACCCGGAGATCGCCGAGAACGGCTGGACGCTCTTCATCAACGGCCAGCAGGCCGAGCAGGAGCCGTTCAAGAAGACCTACCGGACGATCCCCGGCAACGCCTTCTTCGCCAGCCAGACCGGCCAGCCGGCCGACAAGACGAACATCTCCATCGTGGAGACCAAGGGCAAGAAGCTCACGGGCATCTGGCAGTTCGAGTTCAAGAAGGACTGACCCGGCCGCCCGAAGAGCGCTCCCCTGCTCTTCCCCCGCCGCCCTTCCCCGTCCTCGACCCGAGGCTGATTCCGTGCGTGTGCTCGTCGTGACCGCTGTCCCGGTGGAACGGGACGCGGTCACGCGTGCGTTCGGGGGCGCCCCGGAGACCGTGGCGGTGCCGGGGGCGGAGCCGCACCGCTGCGGCGCGTTCGACGTCCTGGCGGGCGGTGCGGGTCCGGCCGCCGCCGCCGCGGCCACCGCGTTCGCCCTGGCCGCCGGGGCGTCGGCCCCCGTTCCGTACGGTCTCGTCGTCTCGGCCGGGATCGGCGGCGCGTTCACCCCGCTGACCCCGCTCGGCTCGCTGGTCGTGGCGAGCGACATCGTCGCCGCCGACCTGGGCGCCGACACGCCCGACGGCTTTCTGCCGGTCACCGCGCTCGGCTTCGGCCGGGACCGGTTCGCCCCGCCGCCCGCCCTCGTCCGCGAGGTGGCGGCCGCCGCGGGCGCCGCCGCCGGCCCCGTCCTCACCGTCTCCACCGTGACCGGCACCGCCGAACGCGCCGCCGGCCTGCTCGCCGCGCACCCGGGGGCGCTGGCCGAGGCGATGGAGGGCTTCGGGGTCGCGGAGGCCGCCGCCCGGGCCGGTGTGCCCGTACTGGAACTGCGGGCCGTCTCGAACGCCGTCGGCCCCCGCGACCGCGACGCCTGGCGCATCGGCGACGCGCTGGCGGCGCTCACGGACGCGTTCGGGAAGACGGCACCCGTACTGGAAGGTTGGAACCGGCATGACCACTGAAGCGAACCCGGGCCCGGCCGGCGAGGCGATCGAGATCGCCTTCTCGCCCTGCCCCAACGACACCTTCGTCTTCGACGCCTGGGTGCACGGCAGGGTCCCCGGCGCGCCCGCGCCCGAGGTGACCTTCGCCGACATCGACATCACCAACGGCATGGCCGAGCGCGGTGAGCTGGACGTCCTGAAGGTCTCCTACGCCGTGCTGCCGTGGGTCCTCGACGACTACGCCCTGCTGCCGTGCGGCGGGGCGCTGGGCCGGGGCTGCGGTCCGCTGGTCCTCACCAAGGAGCTGGGCCTCGACCTGACCGGCCGGACCGTCGCCGTGCCGAGCGAGCGCTCGACGGCGTACCTGCTGTTCCGGCTCTGGGCGGCGGAGATGGTGCCGGGCGGTGTCGGCGAGGTCGTCGTGATGCCGTTCGACGAGATCATGCCCGCCGTACGGGACGGCAAGGTCGACGCCGGTCTGGTCATCCACGAGGCCCGTTTCACGTACCGGAACTTCGGTCTGCACAACCTCGCCGACATGGGCCGGCACTGGGAGGACACCACGGGCCTCCCGATCCCCCTCGGCGCGATCATCGCCAGGCGCTCGCTGGGCGAGGAGACCCTGCGCCGGCTGGCCGACACGATCCGCAGCTCGGTCCGGCTCGCCTGGGACCACCCGGAGGTCTCCCGGCCGTACGTCCTGGAGCACGCCCAGGAGATGGACCCGGCCGTCGCGGACCAGCACATCGGGCTGTACGTGAACGAGTTCACCGCCGACCTCGGCGAGGACGGCTACGCGGCGATCCGCGGCCTGCTGACCCGCGCGGCGGCCGAGGGGCTCGTACCGCCCCTCGGCCCGGACGCGCTGGCGTTCCCCTGAGCCCGCGGGCTTCCTCGGGTCAGACGTCGAGCTGGTCGGCGACCGCCCTCAGCAGGCCCGCGATCTTCGCTCCGGCGGCCTTGTCCGGGTAGCGGCCCCGCTCCAGCTGCGGCGTGATGTTCTCCAGGACCGTCGTCAGGTCCTGCACGATCGACGCCAGCTCGTCCGGCTTGCGGCGCTGCGCGGCCGCGACGGACGGGGTGGGGTCGAGGACCACCACGGAGAGGGCCTGGTCGCCGCGCTGGCCCGCGACCACGCCGAATTCCACGCGCTGGCCGGGCTTGAGCGCGTCGACTCCGGCAGGGAGTACCGACGAGTGGACGAAGACGTCGCCGCCGTCGTCGCGGGAGAGAAAGCCGAAGCCCTTCTCGCTGTTGAACCACTTGACCTTGCCGGTGGGCACGTCTGTCCTCGTCCTCGTACTCGTCGGTGTGCGGAAGAGCCGGTCCCCCCTCGGGCACCAGGGGAAACGGCTCCGGATAGCAGTACAGCGGGTCACCGTGACCCGCCCGGTCCCAGGCTAATGGCCCTACGGCCGGTGACAAGACGTCGCCGGAGAGTTCCTCCGGGCTGGGAACTACCCTGGTCGCGTGAGTACTACTCCTTCAGGCGCAGGTGACCGGCTTGTTCAGGTCGGCGCGATCGTCTTTTTCGTCGGCGCTCTGGCCACACTGGTCACGGTGGCCCCTCTGTTCCTGGGCACGGACCCGTTCCCTCCGGTCGCCTACGCCGTCTGCATGTTGATGGGCGTCGGGTTCCTGATCGCCGGGGCCGGCGTCGTCCGCTCGGCCTGGGTCAACTCGCCGAAACGGGCCGCGAACCGCGTCTGACGGTCTTGGCCCGTTCCCGCCCCTGACGTACGCCGTCCGGCCTGCGCGATCTACGCCGTGCGGTCCGCGTCGAAGGCGGCGAGCCAGGCCGGGAAGCCCGTCAGGTCCGGCAGGACCACGTCCGCGCCCGCCGTCCGCAGCTCCGCCGCGTCGCACGGGCCCGTCGTCACCGCGACCGACAGCGCGCCGGCCGCCCGCGCCCCGCGCACGTCGCCGGTGTGGTCGCCGACGTACACCTGTGCGCCGTTCTCGCGCAGCGCCTCGCCCTTGGCCTCCGCCCACAGCCAGCCGACGACCGCGTCCGGCTCGATGCCGAGGTGGGCCAGGTGCAGCTTCGCGTGCGTGGCGAACTTCGCCGTGACGACGATCGCCCGGCCGCCGAGCGCCCGCACCGCCGCCACCGACTCCCGCGCCCCCGCGAGGGCCGTGGACGGGGCTATCGCGTGGTCGGGGTAGAGCTCCCGGTAGCGGTCGGCCGCGGCCCGCACCCCGTCCTCCGGAAACCAGTGCGCCAGCTCCGTCTCCAGCGGCGGGCCGATCCGGCTCACCACCAGGTCCACGTCGATGGGCACGCCCGTCTCGGCGGACAGCGCCCGGTAGGTCGCGGCGATGCCGGGGCTGGAGTCGATGAGCGTCATGTCGAGGTCGAAGCCGACCGTCAGGGGGCGCCGGTGCGGGTGGGGGGCGGAGTGCGGAGCGGTGGACGTCATGCCTGCCATTGTGCCGACCTGCCGGGGCCGGTCCCGGGGCGGTCCGGAAGCCCCCGTCGGACCGGAAATCCCGCCGCCTAGACTGAGGCCCGTACTTAGCCAAGCCTTACCAGCCTCGGCCCCGTCCCCCTCACGCTCCGGGCCGTCACGATGGGTTCAGATGTCAGCGTCAGCACCGGTGCGGGCCACCGCGCCACCCGGGGTGCCCCGAGCACCCCGCCTCTCCCGACGCGCGACGGCGACGGCCGCGGCCGTCGTCGCCCTGCTGCTCGCGATCCTGCTGAGCCTCGCCGTCGGCGCGCGTTCCATCCCGCCGGGCGAGGTGCTCGACGCCCTGCTGCACGGCGGGCACTCCGACGCCGCCGAGGTGATCCGCACGATGCGGGTGCCGCGCACGCTGATCGGGCTGATGGTCGGCGCGGCGCTGGCGCTCGCGGGCACGGTGCTCCAGGGCATCACCCGTAACCCGATCGCCGACCCCGGCATCCTCGGCATCAGCCAGGGCGCGTCGGTGGCGGTGGTGATGGCCATCGCGTTCGCCGGGGTGCACACGCTCACCGGCTATGTGTGGTTCGCCTTCGCGGGTGCTGCCATCGCCTCGGTCGCGGTGTACGCCATCGCCTCCCGGGGGCGCGGCGGCGCGACCCCGGTGAAGCTCGCGCTCGGCGGGGCGGCGATCAACGCGCTGCTGGTGTCGGTGACGATGGGGATCCTCACGACGAAGGCGTCCGCGCTGGACGAGTTCCGCTTCTGGCAGGTCGGCTCGATCGCGGGCCGGGAGGCGGACGTCGTCCAGCAGGTGTGGCCGTTCCTGCTCCTCGGCGCCGTCCTCGTGCTCTCCGTCGCCCGCGGCCTGGACGCGCTCGCGCTCGGCGAGGACGTGGCGAAGGGGCTCGGGCAGAACGTCGCGGCGGTCCGGATCACCGGCGGCATCGGGGCGACCGTGCTGACCGGGGTCGGGGTGGCAGCCGCCGGTCCGATCGCGTTCATCGGGCTCGCCGTCCCGCACATCGCCCGCGCGGTCGTCGGCAACGACCACCGCTGGGTGCTGCCCATGGCGGCGCTGATCGGGCCCGTGATGCTGCTGGTCTCGGACGTCGTCGGCCGGATCGTGTTCCCGCCGAGCGAGGTCCCGGCGGGCGTGATGACGGCCCTGATCGGGGTGCCGTTCCTGGTCGCCCTCGTACGCCGGAAGGCGGTTCCGGCATGAGCGTCACCCGTACGCCCGAGAAGACCGTGAGGCCCGTACGGGTCCGGCCCGCCGGGTACGCCGTCGTGAAGGCCGGGCCGCGCGGCCGGTTCCTGCTGCACCGCAGGGCGTCCGTCGCGGCGGCGGCCCTGCTCGTCCTCCTGGCCGCCGTCTGCGTCGCCTACCTCTGCGTCGGCGAGAGCTTCGTCGCGCCCGGCGAGGTCGTGAAGGTGATCCTCGGGCAGCCGTCCTCGGCCGAGCTGGTCGTGGGCACGCTGCGGCTGCCGCGCATGGTCGTCGGGCTGCTGGTCGGCGCCGCGTTCGGGGTCGCCGGGGCGCTGATCCAGACGGTCGCCCGCAACCCGCTGGCCAGCCCCGACATCATCGGCATCAGCCAGGGCGCGAGCGCCCTCACGGTCGGTGCGATGACCTTCGGCATCACCTCGTACACCGTCCTGCCCTACCTCTCCGTCATCGGCGGAGTGGCGGCGGCGGCGCTCGTCTACGTCTTCGCCTGGCGCGGCGGTCTGCACGCCACCCGCTTCGTGCTCATCGGCATCGGTTTCGCCGTCGCGCTGCGGTCGGTGACCACGCTGTTCCTGACCAAGGGCGACTACCTGGTCGCCCAGCAGGCGCAGATCTGGATGACCGGTTCGCTGAACGGACGCGGCTGGTCGGAGGCGGCCCCGATCGGCTGGACGCTGCTGGTGCTGCTGCCCGCCATCGCCTGGGCGGCCCGCGCGCAGCGCACCGTCACGATGGACGACGACACCGCCACCGCGCTGGGCGTGCGCCTGGGGCGGGTACGGCTCGGACTGGTCGCGCTCGGTGTGGTCCTGGCGTCCGTGGCGACGGGCACGGCCGGCCCGGTGGATTTCGTGGCGCTGCTCGCCCCGCAGATCGCCCGCCGGATGACCCGGACCGCGCAGATCCCGCTGCTGTCCTCGGCGCTGCTGGGCGCGGTGATCGTCGTCCTCGGCGACCTGCTCGCCCGCAGGCTGTTCTCGCCCACCGAACTGCCGGTGGGCGTCCTCACGGCGGCGGTCGGCGCCCCGTACCTGATCTGGCTGATCATCCGCGGTCACCGCGGCCGCAGTGGAGGCACCGCATGAGCCCGAGCCGAAGCACGAACACGAGCACGGGCCCGAGCCCGAGCCCGAGCCCGACGACATCCGACGCAGCGCGGCGGACCGGCCGCCTCGCGGCCAGCGCCCTGACGCTCGCGTACGAGGACCGCACCGTGGTCCACGAGCTGGACCTCACCGTGCCCGACGGGCAGGTCACCGTCATCGTCGGCCCGAACGCCTGCGGCAAGTCCACCACCCTGCGGGCGCTCGGCCGGCTGCTGAAACCGCGCGGCGGGGCGGTCCTGCTGGACGGCACGGAGCTGGCGCGGATACCGACGAAGCAGATCGCCCGGTCCATCGGACTGCTCCCGCAGACCCCGGTGGCGCCCGAGGCGATCACCGTCTCCGACCTGGTCGCGCGGGGCCGCCAGCCGCACCAGAGCTGGTGGCAGCAGTGGTCGGACGAGGACGAGCGCGCGGTGACCGACGCCATGTCCCGTACGGATGTGACGGCGCTGGCCGACCGGTCGGTGGACGAGCTGTCGGGCGGTCAGCGCCAGCGGGTGTGGATCGCGATGGCCCTGGCCCAGGACACGGACCTGCTGCTGCTCGACGAGCCGACGACGTATCTGGACATCGCCCACCAGGTCGAAGTCCTGGACCTGGTACGACAGTTGGCGTCCCCTGCCGCGGACGGCACCCGGGGCCGTACGGTCGTCACCGTGCTGCACGACCTCAACCAGGCGGCCCGGTACGCGGACCGCCTGGTCGCCATGAAGGAGGGCCGGATCGTCGCGGAGGGCGCCCCCGGGGACATCGTCACGGCCGAACTCGTCCGCGAGGTCTTCGGCCTGGAGGCGGTGATCGTCCCGGACCCGGTGACGGGCTCGCCGCTCGTCGTCCCGGGCGCCCCCTGGACCCCGGCGGCCACGTCCGCTCCCGCTCCCGCTTCTTCCGCGTCCGACCCGACTCCCGGAAAGGTCCTCTGACCCATGACCCAGCGCAGCTTCCTCCCCCGCGCCCTGGCCGCCGTGTCCCTGACCACGGTCGCCGCCCTGACCCTGGCCGCCTGCGGCGGGTCCGACGACTCCGGTTCCGGCTCCGGCTCCGCTTCCTCGGGCGGCTCCACGCGTACGGTCGAGACGCCGATGGGCGACGTGCAGGTCAAGGAGGCCCCCGAGCGGGTGGTCGTCCTGGACACCGCCGAACTGGACTCGGCCCTCACCCTCGGCGTGAAGCCGGTCGGCGCGACCCACGCGGACGTGACGTCGGGCTTCCTGAACTACCTGCCGAAGGACCAGCTCTCGGGCATCAAGGACGTCGGTCAGATGATGACCCCGAACCTGGAGGCCATCGCCGCCCTGAAGCCCGACCTCATCCTCACCAGCAAGATCCGGCACGGCGACAAGTACGACGAGCTGTCGAAGATCGCGCCGACCGTGATGACGGAGAACACCGGCTACCCCTGGAAGGAGAACTTCCAGCTCCACGCGGAGGCCCTCGGGAAGCGGACCGAGGCGAAGATGGTCACCGACGACTACGCCAACCACGTGGCGGACGTGACCAAGGCGCTCGGCGGCAAGGACAAGGCCGCCGCGACCGAGGTCAACATGGTCCGCTTCGTCGAGGGCGCGGACATCCGCATCTATGGCAAGAAGAACTACATCGCCACGATCCTGGCCGACGTGGGCCTGGGCCGCCCCGCGATCACGGACCAGGCCAAGGACGGCTTCTCCTACGACGTCAGCCCCGAGAAGATCGACCTCGCGGACGCGGACGTGGTCTTCCACTCGACGTACGGCGACCCGAAGAAGTCCAAGGAGACGGAGACCACCGGCAGCGGCCTGTGGAAGAACATGGACGCGGTGAAGAACGGCAAGGTCTTCGCGGTCGACGACCAGCTGTGGATCCAGGGCATCGGCTACACCGCCGCCGACAAGATCCTCGGCGAACTCCACCAGAGCCTGACGAAGTAGCCCGCCGGACATGCCCTGGAGGGTGGGCCCGGACCTCACCCCGTACGCCTCCGCGCCCGCCACACCAGGTAGAGCGCGGAGGCGACGGCGGCGACCCGGACGACCACCGGCCAGGTCTCCAGCAGGACGTCCCGCATCGCGCCCTCGCGGATCGGCTCGCCCCAGCGCCCCTCCATCCGGCCCCAGATCCATACGAGGGCCGTGGCCGCCACCACGCCCGGCAGGCCCAGCGCCGCCCACTTCGCCTCCGTACGGGAGAGGGTGCGCGAGCTGTACGCGATCAGCCAGCCGCCCGCCAGCGGCAGCCAGGAGCCGGTGACCACGCCCGCGACGAGCAGGACGGCGGCCAGGACCAGCAGCGGGTGCGCGAAGCCGCCGCGGGGGGCGGGGGCGGCGGCCTCGGGCGCGGCGGCGACGGGAACGGCCTTGCGGCGGCGGAGCTTCACGAGGCGCAGGGCGCGGCGGCTCCGGCGGCTCCGGCGGCTCCGGCGGCTCCGTCCTCCGCTGCTTCGCAGCCCTCGGGCTCCTTCCCGTCGCCTTGCTTCTCTTCCTTCTTCTCGTCCTTCTCCGGGGGGATCGGTCGGCGGCCCAGCAGCTCCGGGGCCTCGATGCCGCCGAAGAACCCGGGGATGGCGGTGCCCTCGTCGAAGGGGCCCGGCTCCAGGCGCCACCAGTCGGTCGCGTCGCCCGCGCCTCCCTGCCGGTCCTGGCCGAGCATGTGCGGGGCGTTGGGGTCGGGCCAGTCGCGGGCCGGTACGCCGGTGTCGTCGGGGGCCGTCGACGGGCCGGGTACGGCGGCCGTGTCGGCGGTGGTTTCCGTACGGCTCTCCGGCGTGTCCCCGGCCTCGGGATCGCGGTCGCGGCGCGACGCGCCCCGCCCGAAACCGGCTTTCGGCTTCCCGGGGCCCCGGGA
>MUNB01000412.1 GCA_002154345.1 Streptomyces griseus | reverse complement strand
GCTGGTACCAGCCGGGAACGGGTGGCTTCAGCTCCCGCGACACCTGGCAGCTCGACCCGAGCCTCTCGGGCCAGCGAGCGAATCGTTATTCGTACGGCTTCGGCTCCCCTCAGAACGGCACCGACCCGAGCGGTCACTTCTTCCCCATCGTGATCGGCGTCGCCATCGGCTGGGAGGCGCTCGGCTGGGGGATCGCCGGCACGATCGCGGTGGGGGGCGGCGCCATGGTGTACGACAAGCACCAGCGTGGTCAGGCCGCAGGCATGAGCAACAGCTATGTCCAGACCAACGTCTTCTCCCACAGCTACGCCCGTTCCATGGCCGACTCGCTCAGGGCCCAGGCCAGCCGGTTCAGCAGCACGAAGTCCCGGGGAAGCTCGGTGTCCAAGGGCCGCGGTTCGACGGCGTACCCGAGGTGGAACGTGGCGCCCCGCTACGCCCCCCGCTACAACAACCCAGGCACAGGCGTCGCCCAGGCCGTCCGCGCCCCGGTGCGTCCGCCGCGCCCGCCGATTGACCAGAACGTCAACAACGGCCCCAACCCGAAGCCCGCCGTCAACCGGCCTGCTCCCAAGCCCGACTGGGACCCGAGGAACGGCGGCTGGAAGCCGGGCGACGGCTGGGACATGATCGTCGGTGCGCTGGACATGCTGGGACTGGTCAACAACGGCCAGTTCACGCCGGATCAGGCTCCGGACACGCACCCGGCACCGGGCGCGGACCCCGGATCGGGGAGCGGGACGGACACGGACGAGGAGGAGAACTGCACGACCCACCTGGCCAAGACGAACGCACAGCGTGGCATGTCGGGCCCCGTGTGCTTCAGAGCCCCGAGCGGGGCTACCAGCGCCCAGATCTCGGAGTTGAAGGACCACATTGCCGCGATCAACGCTGTACCGCAGCACTGGTCGGTGAAGGGGCGGGTCTCTCCACGGGCGGAGATCATGGGCACCAGGCCGAACGGCAAGGCGATCACCCTGGAGCAGGTCGCCGAGGAGTACAAGAAGCGCCACATCAGCGAGGTCCGGGGCACCCCGTACCAGTACAACGGGAAGGTCGCCGGTCACCTTCCGGACACCACCTGGTCCGGTAAGTGGAGTCCGCATTGCTGGCAGCAACAGGACGGGAAGGTCAACTCGTTGGTCGGGTCCTACGCGCGGAAGTACAACGAGGGGTACCGACCTACCGGCTTCTACTACGCCGGTGTCTCGAAGGACCCTGCGACGTACACCACAGAGCGTGTGACCGGCACTGTCAGCCGGGGCAAGTACGGTATCTGCCAGATATCACGGCCATGAGGAGTGATCCGTGGGCATGAAGGAAGTGGTCGGTCAGATCGTGGCCGACCTGGCGAGGGAGTACTTCGCGGACTCGCCTGTGGGCGCGAGCCCTCGGCCGGTGATCCGTCCGCCGGCCGATGCCGGGGCACTGGCCGCGTTGGAGCGCCGCTCGGGACAGTCGTTCGAGCCGGGATACCTCGCGTTCCTGTCGCTCACGGACGGTTTGGAGGGCTTCTCGCTCATCCTGCTCGGCTGCCGGGACTGGGAGCCCGGCGGCATGGGGGAGGTCGGCGAGGCGTTCCGGGAGACGACGTTGGACAGCGACCCAGAGGACGTGGGGGTGGCTCCCGCGACGCCTCTGTTCCCGGTTGCGGTCAACGAAGACGGCAGTCAGGGCGTTTTCATGATCAACCCTGTGGGATCCGAGGAGCGGTTCTGGCTGACCGGCGAAGGAGACAGCTTCTTCTTCAAGGAATTCGCCGACGTGCTCGGCTTCCTCGCCGACGCGGGTTCCTGCGAACCAAGGGAGTCGCTTCTCCCGTAGCGCACGTAGTCCGTGTCTCCGCTTCCTCCTGAGGAACGTTCCGCTGTCGGGGCAGCGGTGAGCCTGGCCGCTCACCCTGTAAGCGAAGGGAACCCCGTATGCCTCACCCCGCTGTCGTCCGACTGCGCGAGCTTCTCCCGCCGCCCCGCTCCGGCGGCGACGCGGTGGACTGGGAGCAGATCGAGCGGACGACGGGCCTGGCGTTCCCGGCCGACTACCGTGAGTTCGTGGAGTTGTACGGCGGCGGCGAGATCGACGCGTACCTGTCCGTAAGTACCCCGCCGGTCCCCGGTTCGCCGTACGGGGATCTCCTGGACAGGGGCGAACCCGCTCTCTCGGACCGGGACCGCGAGGAGTTGTGCGCCTTCCTGTCGGGAGGCGCACTACCGCCGCTGTTGCCCTTCGTGGACTCGGCGAGCAGCGATGTGGCGTTCTGGCTGCGCGACGGCGCTCCCGACGACTGGCGGGCGGCTGTCTTCCGGAGGCAGACGCCGCACGGGACGAGCCGCTGGACCGTGTTCGACGGCGGAGTGGCGGCGTTGTGCGTGGCGGCTCTGACCGGGGAGGTGCACCCGTTCAGCGAACGGCTCTCGGCGAGCGGAGGGCATGAGTTCGTGAGCCGGCGCGGTGTGGAGGACCGGCAACCCCCTGCTCCTGGTCGACACGGATGGTGACGGTCGTGTACCGCCGGAACTGCCGATCGGCCAGTGGCGGAACATCGGCATCGTGACTCACCAAGGGGTGGAAGTGCCAACGGCGGGAACGCCATGACGGGAGATTCCTTGGACAGCCCGGTCGACCTCGCGGCAGTGCAAGCGCTCAGCCCGCTTCTCGTCAGCGACTACACGGTTGGCGAGCACGTTGACTGGCCGCTGCTGAGCCGCTTGTGGGGGACGGGGTTCCCCTCGGACTACGTTGCCTTCATGTCGGCGTACGGAGCCGGCGGTATCAGCGACGCGTTCGAGGTTCTCCGCCCTGATGGGTCCTTCACCGGGGATTCGGACGGCATGGCGGCCGAAACCGCGAATGCGCGTGCGATGTGGCCGTCCGCATCCCGGCCGGTGGAGGGCTTCTCAGCCCCGAAGATCCCGGTCATCGCCTGGGGGGTGACCGCCGGTGCGGACGTGGTCTGCTGGCTGACCGGGAACGAGAACCCTGATCGATGGCCCGTCGTCGTGGTGAGCCGGGACGGATTCTCGCGGTGGGAATCGTACGAGTGCGGCATGGTGGAGTTTCTGCGCCGTGTCTTTTCGGGAGAGCTGGACGCCTGTCCGTTCAGCGACGCGACTCTCTGGCGAACCGGTGAGCAGAAGTTCGTGCACTGGAAGGAGGAGCGGCGACTGCTGGAATCGGGAGTCGACCCGTGGACCGGGGAGCCCGATCCGCTGGCAGGGATCGGCTTCGATTGAGCAGCGGCCGATCCCGACGCGAGGAGCGCCTCGCGCATGCGGGTGTCTGTCCCTGGGACGATGACTGAGCGCAAGCGCCGGCGCGGCGGTCCGTGTTGGAGCGCCGCTGGAAACGGTCGCTCCAACACGGGACGGCGCGCCCGGCGGTACGAGCGAGGCCGGCCGTGCGGTTGCGCATGGGTGCCCCGCCCCGGCGGACGCCGTTCCCTCCGTCAGGAGGCACGGGCGCCGGGACAGGGCGGGCAGGACCCGGACCTCAGTACCCGTAGATCATCTTGTACGCGACCTCCGGCAGGAACTGCCCGGCCGCCGAGCCGGCCCCGACCCCGCAGTCGCCGTCCGACTCGCCCGGGGTCTTCAGCCACAGCAGCATCTCGGCTCCGCCGCCGGTCTGGCTGACCGCACCCGTCCTGCGTCCGCCCGGGTTGCACCACGCGCCGTCGGAGCCGTTGCCGTTGCGGCTGGTGTCGATGACGTACGGCTTCGTGTAGCCGTAGGACGCCGACAGGGCGCCGTTGATCGCGTTGCCGTACGCGGAGTTCTCGCCGGTGCCGTAGTAGTTCGAGATGTTCAGCGAGAAGCCGTGCGCCTGCCGGGCTCCCGCGCCGTCGAGGTGCTGCGCCATGGTGGCCGCGCCGATCCAGGCCGGGTTTCCGGCGTCCAGGTAGGTCCAGGTGTTGGGGGCCTGTGCGTTGAACTGG
>MUNB01000411.1 GCA_002154345.1 Streptomyces griseus | reverse complement strand
CTGCTGTCCCCCGAGGCCCGTACGGCGATCCAGCGCACGATGAGCCGGGGCGCCGGAGTGCTGCGCTCCGCCGACAGCCTGGCCACCGCCGCCGATGAGCTGGAGGCCCTGCACCGCGAGGCCGCCGCCGACGCGGACGGGTCCAAGGCCGTCGTGCCCGGGGTCGACGCCTGGGAGGTCACCAATCTGCTCCTGGTCTCCCGGGTCCTGGTCGCCGCCGCCCGGGAACGCGAGGAGACCCGCGGCTGCCACTGGCGCGAGGACCGGCCCGACCGCGACGACGCCCACGGCCGCCGCCACCTGGTCGTCCGCATCGCACCGGACCGCACCCCGGTCGTCCACCGCACGGAGACCGCCGCATTCCCGCCCGTACGTCCGTCGGATTGAGCAGACTGCTGGAAGCAACCGCTCCGCCACACCCGCGGAGCAGCACCGGCACCACACGCAGCACAGGCAAAACATGCAGCACCAGCCCCACCCGCACCACCCGCCACGCCCCCGAGGAGCCGACACCGTGAGCACGCCCGAAGAGAATCCGCGCCCCACACCCGTGGACGTACCGCTGATCAGCGTCGGCGCGCCCGCATCCCCCGCACCCACGGGAGGCGGCTGCGGCGACGGCTGCGGCTGCGGCGGTGACGAGGGCTTCGACCCCGAGGCCCTGGAGTGCGGCCTGGACCCGGCGCTCGCCCTGCTGCTGGCCCAGGCAGGACTCGACCCCGTCCAGGTCGAGGACGTCGCCCATGTGGCGATCGAGGAGGACCTCGACGGCGGGGTGGACGTCACGACGGTGGCGACCGTGCCCGAGGACGCCGTGATCACCGGTGACTTCACCGCCCGCGAGGCCGGTGTGGTCGCCGGGCTCCGGGTCGCCGAGGCGGTCCTGTCGATCGTCTGCACCGAGGCGTTCGAGGTCGAGCGGCACGTCGAGGACGGCGACCGGATCGTCCCCGGCCAGAAGCTGCTGACCGTCACCACCCGCACCCGCGACCTGCTGACCGGCGAGCGCAGCGCGCTCAACCTGCTCTGCCGCCTCTCGGGCATCGCGACCGCCACCCGCGCCTGGGCGGACGTGCTGGAGGGCTCCAAGGCCAGGGTCCGCGACACCCGCAAGACGACGGCGGGCCTGCGCGCGCTGGAGAAGTACGCGGTGCGCTGCGGCGGCGGCGTCAACCACCGGATGTCGCTCTCCGACGCGGCCCTGGTCAAGGACAACCACGTGATCGCCGCGGGCGGCGTCGCGGAGGCGTTCAAGCGCGTGCGCGCCGAGTTCCCCGAGCTGCCCATCGAGGTCGAGGTCGACACGATGGACCAGGTCCGCGAGGTGCTGGACGCGGGCGTCGACCTGATCCTGCTGGACAACTTCACCCCGGCCGAGACCGCCGAGGCGGTCGCCCTGGTCGACGGCCGGGCGATCCTGGAGTCCTCGGGCCGCCTCACCCTCGACTCGGCCCGCGCCTACGCGGAGGCGGGCGTCGACTATCTCGCGGTCGGCGCGCTCACCCACTCCTCGCCGATCCTCGACATCGGCCTGGACTTCCGCGACGCGTCCGCGTCGCCCTCCGCCGGGGACGGGGCCGACGCCTGATGCTGCTCACCATCGACGTCGGCAACACGCACACGGTCCTCGGCCTCTTCGACGGCGAGGAGATCGTCGAGCACTGGCGGATCTCCACCGACGCCCGTCGCACCGCCGACGAGCTGGCCGTCCTGCTCCAGGGCCTGATGGGCATGCACCCGCTGCTCGGCATGGAGCTGGGCGACGGCATCGAGGGCATCGCGATCTGCGCCACCGTCCCCTCGGTCCTGCACGAGCTGCGCGAGGTGACCCGCCGCTACTACGGCGACGTCCCCGCCGTCCTGGTGGAGCCCGGGGTCAAGACGGGCGTGCCGATCCTGATGGACAACCCCAAGGAGGTCGGCGCGGACCGCATCATCAACGCGGTCGCCGCCGTCGAGCTGTACGGGGGCCCGGCGATCGTCGTCGACTTCGGCACCGCCACCACCTTCGACGCGGTCTCCCCGCGCGGCGAGTACGCGGGCGGCGTGATCGCCCCCGGCATCGAGATCTCGGTGGAGGCGCTCGGCGTCCGGGGCGCCCAGCTCCGCAAGATCGAGCTGGCCCGGCCGCGCAGCGTGATCGGCAAGAACACCGTCGAGGCCATGCAGTCCGGCATCATCTACGGCTTCGCCGGCCAGGTCGACGGGGTGGTGGCCCGGATGAAGAAGGAACTGGCCGCCGACCCGGACGACGTCACGGTCATCGCGACGGGCGGCCTTGCTCCGATGGTGTTGGGGGAGTCCTCCGTCATCGACGAGCACGAGCCGTGGCTGACGCTCATCGGGCTGCGCCTGGTCTACGAGCGGAACGTGTCCCGCTCGTAGCGGGCGCGCCGCGGGGCCCGGCGTACCTGCGGGAACGGCCGGGACGGCGGGCCGGGGAACGGCTCCGGCACGCCGCGCCACCGGCGACCAGTTAAACGGATTTTGTCCATTTAGCACGTATTGTCGCGCTATGCCCACGCCCTACGGTTCACGAGGCGGCATGGCGTTCAGCGCGGACGAGCTGCGGGTGCTCCGACGTGCCCTCGCCATCGCCCTCCACCCCATGCCCCTGTCCGACGAGGACGTCCAGGACTGCCTGCGGCTCGCCGGCTCCGTGGACGAGGCGGTCGGCGAGGCGGGTCGGCTGCGAGCGTTCCTCCTCGCCGACCTCGCCCGCTACCGCAACGCCCTCCCCGGCTCCGTCACCGGCTATCTGGAGCTGCTCCAGGACGCCCTGGCGGCCGGCTACGACCCCCGCCCGGACGATCTGGCCGCGCTGCGCGCCCTGCGCGGGAGGCCGCTCGCGGCGACCCTCCTGGAGCGCTGTCAGGTGCTCGCCGAGCGTTCCGTGCGCGCCCGGCTCGCCGGCCGCTCCGCCGGGCTCGCGGCCCCCGGCCCCCGCAGCCGGCTGCTCGCCCTGCCCGGCGGCCGCGCCGCCGACCGGGAGCCGGACCGGCCCAGGACCCCGGCCGCCCCGGACCGTCCGCGGAAGCCTGGCGACCGCCCGATGCCCAAGCCCTCCGAGGTCTTCCCGCCGCGCCGCCGGCCCGCACCGCCCCCGTCCGAGGAGCGGGCGGCCGGCTGACGCTCCGGCGGTGTCCGACGCGGCGGCCTCCACCGGGAGGTCGCCGCGTCGGGCCGTTCCGGGCTCGCTACTCTGGACGGCATGGACTATGTATCCGCGCTCGTGCCGCCCGTGGTGATGGCCGTCTTCTTCATCTCCCTGATCGTGATCATCGTCAAGAGTCAGGGCGGCCCGAACAAGGCCAAGGAGGACGCCGCGGTGGACGCGACGTTCGCCCGCGCGGAATCCGCAAAGCAGACCGCTCGTCCGGAGAATGTCTGACCCTGGAAGCGGCTTGTCCGCCCCGCGCCTTCCCGGCGTACGCACCCGGAGCGCACGACTCGTCCGAGCCGTGCGCTCTTTTGCTGTGTAAATACCAGAACATTCAGGACATCTAGCACTAAAATGATCTGGTGCCCCGCCAATTGGGAGACCTCGAAGACGCCGTGATGACGCGCGTCTGGCAATGGAACCGACCGGTCACGGTGCGGGAAGTCCTTGAGGACCTTCAGCAGGAACGGTCCATCGCCTACACGACCGTGATGACGGTAATGGACAATCTCCATCAGAAGGGCTGGGTGCGCAGGGAAGTCGACGGCCGGGCCTATCGATATACGGCCGTCTCCACCCGGGCCGCCTACTCGGCCGCACTGATGAACGAAGCCTGGTCACTCAGTGACAACCCCGCCGCCGCACTTGTCGCGTTCTTCGGCATGATGTCCGCCGAGCAGCGCGAAGCGCTCCAGGATGCCGTTCGGATGGTTTCCCCCGGCCCCGCCGAAAGTGCCCCGGGCAACCCCGGGGAACCGACCGCGGACGCCGCCGGAGATGACGCCCCGGCCGATGACGCGACGCCGGAGAGCGGGCGATAGCGTCGGGGCATGTCCTCAGAGCAGCCGCAAAGCGATCCGGAAACCGAACTCCATACCGACCCGTCGGTAAATAAGCCCGCCATCACCGTCCGACGGGCCAGGACGAGTGATGTCGGTTCGGTGCGACGACTCCTCGACGGGTACGTGTCCGGGGGCATCCTGCTCGACAAAGCGACCGTCACCCTTTACGAGGACATCCAGGAGTTCTGGGTCGCGGAACGCGACGAGGACGCGACGGTCATCGGCTGCGGCGCACTTCATGTCATGTGGGAAGACCTGGCAGAAGTGCGGACCCTTGCCGTCGACCCCCGCATCAAGGGCGCGGGGGTGGGGCACCACGTACTGGACAAGCTCTTGCAGACCGCGCGATGGCTCGGTGTCCGCAGGGTTTTCTGTCTCACCTTCGAAGTGGACTTCTTCGCGAAGCACGGGTTCGTCGAGATCGGAGAGACGCCCGTCGACACCGATGTCTACAGTGAGCTGCTGCGTTCCTACGACGAGGGTGTCGCGGAGTTCCTCGGTCTCGAACGAGTGAAGCCGAACACCTTGGGCAACAGCCGGATGCTTCTGCACCTGTGATCTGCAGAAGGACCTGCAACCCTATGTCCGAATCGCGCACGTTTCCCGTCTTCCCGGGCTGCTGAACCTCTCCCGGGGGTTTGTGTTTTCGAGGGAAAAGCGGTTTCCTTTCCGCGTACTCCATTTTCGATGAAAGGATATCCCGTGGCACAGAAGGTTCAGGTCCTTCTTGTCGATGACCTCGACGGCGTCGAGGCCGACGAGACCGTCACGTTCGCTCTTGACGGCAAGACGTACGAGATCGACCTCACCACGGCCAACGCGGACAAGCTTCGCGGCCTTCTCGAGCCCTACACCAAGGGTGGACGTCGCACCGGTGGCCGTGCCGCCACGGGCCGTGGCAAGGGCCGCGCCGTGTCCGGCGGTAACAAGGACACCGCGGAAATCCGCCGGTGGGCCCGGGAGAACGGCCACAATGTGAATGACCGCGGCCGCGTTCCCGCCGAGATCCGTGAGGCTTACGAGAAGGCCAACGGCTGATCCGCTCCACCCCTTGTCAGCACCCCGGAGCGGGCGTGCGACAACCGGACCCGATGGCATTCCGTGGCCGCGGCGTCCACCAGGCGTACGAGATCGGGGGCACCCCCACCGCTGCTCCCGAAGCCCATGAGGGCCGGCAGTGCCGGCTCGGGCGCATGCCTCGGCTCTGGGGGCCGCAGCCAGAGCGCGGCCCCCGGCGAGTCCCCCGGGGAACCAGGGAGGGGCGGGGCCGCGACGCGGCCCCCCGCACCCACGGCGGTCAGGTCCAGCGGGACCGGACCCCACTCCAGCCAGTCGAGCAGCCCCGGCAGCTCATCGGCGCCGCCCGCGGCGACCAGCAGCCCCATCCGCGCACCGGACAGCAGCACGGGACCGGTGCGCACCCCGCGCCGCAGCACGGCGTGACCGGCCTCGGCGGGCAGCTCCAGCACATCGAAGCGCACCCCGGTGAGCAGCCGCAGCGGAGCGCGCCCCTCGGTCGCCCAGCCCAGCTCCCGCGCGTACCGCCGGGCGAGAGCGGCGTCGGCGGAACCCGGAGCGGCATCGGGTGACGAGCGGGGCTGCGGGACGGTGGGGGTCATGTCCGATGAACCGCCGAACCACCTCCGGAGTTACGCACGGTTCGCGACGCATCACCCTGTGTGCCGCCCGAAGGGGCGCGCGAGAGCATTCAGCAGCGCAAGGATGTTCGCCCGTAGCGGAGGGAACCGGGGCGCGCCGCATGGACTGTCAGTGATTGCGGGTAAGACTTTCCTAGTGGGAAGGGGCGACACGCTGGCCGAGGCGTCTCACGTTCGCCATCGGCGTACTGGCGAAAGGGGTATCTGCCTGGCCTGCGGGAACATCGTCTCGCACCATCGGGTTGGAGCAGTTGTCAGCTGTTCGGCAGTAAGAATCCCCGCCCGGCGCGGGGTGATCCGGACGGATGTCGGCAGTTGGAATGAGCTGTCCCGTCCTGCGGGACTAGCATGCGGAAGGACTGGGAGGGGACCGACCCCTCACTGACCGACCGCTCTGAGGAGCGATTAACGATGTTCGAGAGGTTCACCGACCGCGCGCGGCGGGTTGTCGTCCTGGCTCAGGAAGAAGCCCGGATGCTCAACCACAACTACATCGGCACCGAGCACATCCTCCTGGGCCTGATCCACGAGGGTGAGGGTGTCGCCGCTAAGGCCCTGGAGAGCCTCGGGATTTCGCTCGAGGCGGTCCGCCAGCAGGTGGAGGAGATCATCGGGCAGGGGCAGCAGGCTCCTTCCGGGCACATCCCCTTCACCCCGCGAGCCAAGAAGGTCCTGGAGCTGTCGCTCCGCGAGGCCCTTCAGCTGGGCCACAACTACATCGGCACCGAGCACATCCTGCTCGGCCTGATCCGCGAGGGCGAGGGCGTCGCAGCCCAGGTCCTCGTGAAGCTGGGCGCCGACCTGAACCGGGTCCGGCAGCAGGTCATCCAGCTGCTTTCCGGGTACTCGGGCGGCAAGGAGGCGGCCACCGCAGGCGGTCCCGCCGAGGGCACGCCCTCCACGTCCCTGGTGCTCGACCAGTTCGGCCGGAATCTCACCCAGGCCGCTCGTGAGTCCAAGCTCGACCCGGTCATCGGGCGCGAGAAGGAGATCGAGCGGGTCATGCAGGTGCTGTCCCGCCGGACCAAGAACAACCCGGTCCTCATCGGCGAGCCCGGCGTCGGCAAGACGGCGGTCGTCGAGGGCCTGGCCCAGGCGATCGTCAAGGGCGAGGTGCCCGAGACCCTCAAGGACAAGCACCTCTACACCCTGGACCTCGGCGCCCTGGTCGCCGGTTCGCGGTACCGGGGTGACTTCGAGGAGCGCCTGAAGAAGGTCCTCAAGGAGATCCGCACCCGCGGCGACATCATCCTGTTCATCGACGAGCTCCACACGCTGGTCGGTGCGGGTGCCGCGGAAGGCGCCATCGACGCGGCTTCGATCCTGAAGCCCATGCTGGCGCGCGGTGAGCTCCAGACCATCGGCGCCACCACGCTCGACGAGTACCGCAAGCACCTGGAGAAGGACGCCGCTCTCGAGCGCCGCTTCCAGCCCATCCAGGTCGCGGAGCCGTCGCTGCCGCACACCATCGAGATCCTCAAGGGTCTGCGCGACCGCTACGAGGCCCACCACCGGGTCTCCATCACGGACGAGGCCCTCGTCCAGGCCGCGACCCTGGCCGACCGGTACATCTCGGACCGCTTCCTGCCGGACAAGGCGATCGACCTGATCGACGAGGCCGGCTCCCGGATGCGCATCCGCCGGATGACCGCGCCGCCGGACCTCCGCGAGTTCGACGAGAAGATCGCCGGTGTCCGCCGGGACAAGGAGTCGGCCATCGACTCCCAGGACTTCGAGAAGGCAGCCTCGCTCCGCGACAAGGAGAAGCAGCTGCTGGCGGCGAAGGCCAAGCGGGAGAAGGAGTGGAAGGCCGGCGACATGGACGTCGTCGCCGAGGTCGACGGCGAGCTCATCGCCGAAGTCCTGGCCACGGCCACCGGAATCCCGGTCTTCAAGCTGACGGAGGAGGAATCCTCCCGTCTGCTGCGCATGGAGGACGAGCTCCACAAGCGCGTCATCGGGCAGAAGGACGCCATCAAGGCCCTTTCGCAGGCGATCCGCCGTACGCGAGCCGGTCTGAAGGACCCGAAGCGCCCGGGTGGCTCGTTCATCTTCGCCGGCCCGTCCGGTGTCGGTAAGACCGAGCTCTCCAAGACGCTCGCCGAATTCCTCTTCGGCGACGAGGACGCGCTGATCTCCCTCGACATGTCGGAGTTCAGCGAGAAGCACACGGTTTCCCGCCTCTTCGGTTCGCCCCCCGGTTACGTGGGGTACGAGGAGGGCGGCCAGCTCACCGAGAAGGTGCGCCGCAAGCCGTTCTCCGTCGTCCTCTTCGACGAGGTCGAGAAGGCCCACCCCGATATCTTCAATTCCCTGCTCCAGATTCTGGAGGACGGTCGCCTGACCGACTCCCAGGGTCGGGTCGTGGACTTCAAGAACACGGTCATCATCATGACGACCAACCTCGGGACCCGGGACATCTCGAAGGGCTTCAACCTGGGCTTCGCCGCCCAGGGCGACGTCAAGACGAACTACGAGCGCATGAAGGTCAAGGTCAACGAAGAGCTCAAGCAGCACTTCCGGCCGGAATTCCTCAACCGTGTCGACGACACGGTGGTCTTCCACCAGCTGACCGAGGAAGACATCATCCAGATCGTCGACCTCATGCTCGCCAAGGTCGACGAGCGTCTCAAGGACCGCGACATGGGCATCGAGCTCAGCGCCGAGGCCAAGACGCTCCTCGCGAAGAAGGGCTACGACCCCGTGATGGGCGCCCGGCCGCTGCGCCGGACGATCCAGCGGCAGATCGAGGACATCCTCTCCGAGAAGATCCTCTTCGGTGAGCTGCGTCCCGGTCACATCGTGGTCGTGGGCACCGAGGGCGAGGGTGACGACAAGACGTTCACCTTCCGCGGCGAGGAGAAGTCGGCTCTGCCCGACGTCCCCCCGATCGAGCAGGCGGCAGGCGGCGCCGGCCCGAACCTGACGAAGGACGCGTGACGCGCAGGTAGGGCATCAGCCCGAGCGCGCTTGAGGGGCTGCCCCGGAACCGGTATCCGTACCGGTCCGGGGCAGCCCCTCTTTCGCGTCCCGCAGCGTCACCTCAAGTCCCGGCCAGTCGCGCAGCGGTGCGAGGTCGAACGGGGAGTGCCGGGAACCGTCGACGAGCAGCGTGAGTTTCCGGAGCGCCGGAAAGGTCTGCTGGAGGGCCAGCAGCCCCGTCGCGCTCTCATGGGAGTTGAGAATGAGGTGCTCGACGGTCGGGACGGAGGGGGCCACGGCGCACTGGGCGGACGACGGAGGTGCTTCGAGTCGCAGGCGCGTGATGCCGCGGTGCGCCCCGATCTCTGCGGCGGCTTCGGCGAACCAGCCGAGCGGTGACACATCGAGAGAGGTCAGCGACTGCCAGGCGGGGAGGCCCTCCAGGGTGATCGGGCGGTCGCCGTGCAGACGGAGGTGGCTGACCCCCGGAAGCGCCGGCAGTTCGTTCAGCTTGACCGGTCGGCACCAGCTCAGGATGAGGCTTTCCAAAGCCGTGAGATCCGCGAGCGGCGCAAAATCCCGGACCGCCGTACAGCCCGACAGAAGAAGATGCGTCAGGCTCGACGCGGAGGGAGCCAGCACGCCGAGATCGGTGAGCAGCCGGTTCGTGTCGAGCCCGAGCCGGGTGAGCCGGTGCGCTGCGATGGCCGCCCCGAATTCCGTGTCCGGCAGGTCGCCCACCGCGTAGAGCTGCTCGATGTCCGTCAGGAGCGGCAGATGCTTCAGATGCTTGCGGCCGACCGGCACGAAGTCCTCGGCGAGCCGACAACGGGCCAGCACCTCGGCGGCGTACACCCCGAGGGGAAACCGGTCCCAGAAACTGATGAAGTCGAGGCCCAGATCCGGATGGGCCGAGGCCCACGCGCGGGCGTGCGGAACGGTTGTCCGGCCTCCGATCATGCCGAGCAACTGGACAGAGGGCCGGACGGAGGGAGCCCCGGACGGCAGACTCGTGGGGTCCGGCAGGAATTCCAGCGCCGCTTCGCCGAGGCGGGCCAGCACAGCCGCCGACACACCTCTCGCCGGCGGGAACAGCGCCGCCGTGCTCCGCCGGACCCGGTCTCGTACGCCCGCGTCCAGCCACGCCGCGTGCTGCGTGCACAGGGCGGCGAGGACGTGGAGGTCGACCCGGGCGATCGACCCCTCGTAGTGGGTCAGGCCCGCGTCCAGCAAGCCCTCGACCAGCAGGCCCAGTTCGCGCCGCCCGCAATGTCCCGCAGCCAGCAGGATCACGTCCTGCCAGGGCTCGTCGTCCGCGTGGCGGAGCAGTTCGCCCAAGTGGTCGTCCTCGACGAGTTCCTTCGCGGCCAGGTAGTCCTGGAAGGTCCGGTGGATGAACTGATAGGCGGCGTCGGTGTGTTCCTGGAGCAGGCCGCTGCGGTTGAGCAGGTGGGTGAGGATCTTCTCCGGCGGACCCTGGGCCCTGACCCGTTCCATCCCCGCCAGCGCACGCTCGAGTTGGCGCAGGGCCTGGTCCCGGGTGAACTCGGACTGGCCCTCACGGACCAGCCAGACGGCGATCCGCTGGAGGAGCTGGGTGGATTCCTCCACGTCCAGGTCGATGCCCTCGGGGTTCCCGATCCGGCGGCGGTGGTCGCGGTGGCCCAGCAGCATCTCCAGGGCCGAGCGGTACAGCTGCCAGCGGGTCTCCGGGAGGAAGCCGTCGCGGCGGCGGTGCAGGGCACAGACCACCGCGCAGAGCAGCGGCGTACGGGCCAGGTCACGGAGCGTGGAGTTCTGGTCGAACTGGTGCGAGAGGTCGCGTTCCAGTTCGTCCAGCCGCTCGGCGTCTTCCTCCTCCGACAGCCGGGCCGCCCGGTGCCAGGAGACCACGAACGCCTGGATGTCCT
>MUNB01000410.1 GCA_002154345.1 Streptomyces griseus | reverse complement strand
GGCGGGGGCGGTGCGGCGGGGAGTTCGACCGTCGCCGCCGTGCCGTCCGAAGTCGGGCCGTCGGGCCCCGTGCCGTCCGGCTCGTCCTTCACCAGCGTGATACCGCCCACCACGTAACGCTCCCCTCGTCGCACCTGCGCCGCCCATTTGTCGCATCGCGCGGCAAGGCGGGGCAAACGTGATGAGGGGCGTGCACGGCGCGTACGGAGGGCTTATGCGCCGGTGGGAGCCACTACGGCGCACAACCGGCCGCCCCGGAAAACCACCCGTTCCGGTGAGGCCGGCCGTGCGTGCGCTTCTCCTTCTCGCCCTCTACTTCTCGACCTCGGTGGCGAGGTTCTGGAGCAGCTCGTCGTAGATCCGGCCGAGGCCCTTGGGCGCGAAGGTCCGCTCGAAGAACCCGCCGATGCCGCCCGCGCCGTCCCAGACCGTGGTCACGACAGCCTTGGACTTCCCCTCACCGGCCGGGGTGACGGTCCAGGTGGTGACCATGGAGGAGTTGCGGTCCTTCTCGACGAGCTGCCCGTCGGTCGGCTCGCTGACCTCCAGCAGACAGTCGCGGACGCGCTTGCTGGTCGCCTGGAGCTTCCAGTGCACGAGGGTGCCCTCGCCGTCGCCGCCCTCCCGGACCTCGTACTCGCTGAAGTGCCCGGTCAGCACCTTGCCGCGGACGTCCTTGTAGTCGGCCAGCGCGTCGAACACCGCCTCTGCGTCCGCCGCGATGATCCGCTCCGTGGTGGCCTCGACCTGCGCCATGGCTGTTCCTCCAGCAATCCGTGATTCGGGGGGTGGGCTGAGCCAACCACCTGGGGTGCGGCCGCTCAAAATCGGGGCCGGACGGGGTCAGGGGCAGCGGGTCCCGAGGACGCAGAACTCATTGCCCTCCGGGTCGGTGAGGACGACCCAGTGCGCGTCGCCCTGACCGACGTCGGCGCGGCGGGCGCCGAGCGCGAGCAGCCGCTCGACCTCCTCGCCCTGCTCCCGGTCGGTGGGGTTGACGTCGATGTGGAGCCGGTTCTTGACGGTCTTGCCCTCGGGGACCCGCGCGAAGGTCAGCGCCGGGGGCACGGGCCCGGGGCGGCTCTTGCCCTCGGGCACCTCGGGCGAGCCGATCATGACGACGCCGTCCTCCTCGTCCGCGTCCTGCACCTCGTAACCGAGGACCGCGCACCAGAAGCGGGCGAGGGCGGCGGGGTCGGCGCAGTCGATCGCGAGCTCGGTGAACTTGCTGGCCATGGTCGAAACCTCCGGTCACATAGCGGTTCCTCGCAGGGTCGCACGGTGGTCGCGGGCCTGTCCCGCACGATCAAGGGAACAAGTGTTCTATTCTGCGGTCAGTGCTACCGAGGAGGCGTCCATGCGCTGGGACAATCTGGTCGAGAACAGCTCGACGACCGGGAACAGCGCGCTCTTCGCCGCGGACGCGGTGACCACGCGCACGTTCGACACACCTGAATTCCGAGGAATCACCTTCCATGAGATCCGCGCCCGTTCGATCCTGAACCGGGTGCCCGGGGCCTCACGGATGCCGTTCGAATGGACGGTGAATCCGTACCGGGGCTGCACCCACGCCTGTGTGTACTGCTTCGCCCGCAAGACCCACAGCTATCTGGACCTGGACACCGGCATCGGGTTCGACTCCCAGATCGTCGTCAAGGTCAACGCCGCCGAGTTGCTCCAGCGGGAGCTGGCCTCCCGGCACTGGCGGGGCGAGCACATCGCGATGGGCACCAACGTCGACTGCTACCAGCGGGCGGAGGGCCGCTACCGGCTCATGCCGGGCATCATCACCGCCCTGCGCGACCGGGCCAACCCGTTCTCCATCCTGACCAAGGGCACGCTGATCCTGCGGGACCTGGAGCTGCTGCGGCAGGCCGCGGAGGTCGCCGAGATCGGCGTCTCGGTCTCCGTGGGCTTCACCGACCGGGAGCTGTGGCGGACGGTCGAGCCGGGCACGCCCTCGCCGGAACGCCGGCTGGACGTGGTGCGCGCGCTCACCGACGCCGGCATCGGCTGCTCGGTCCTGATGGCCCCGGTCATCCCGTTCCTCGGCGACCGCCCGGAGCAGCTGCGCGCCACCGTCGCCGCCGTCGCGGACGCGGGCGCGGCATCGGTGACCCCGCTGGTCCTGCATCTGCGCCCCGGCGCGCGCGAGTGGTACATGCACTGGCTGGGGCAGCACCATCCGCATCTGGTGGAGCGCTACGAGCGGATGTACGCGGACGGGGCGTACGCCCCCACCTGGTACCAGCGCCGGATCACCCGTCAGGTGCACGAGCTGGCGGACGAGTTCGGGATCGGCCCGGCGCACCGGGGCGCGGCCCGGCGGATCGCCCCGGCGCCCGCCGCCGCACCGGAGCCCGGCCCGACCCAGCTGACCCTGCTGTGAGGGCCGTGGGGCCTCCGGTGGGGCCGATGGCGTGACCGTACGGGCCGAGTCCGCGCGGAACGGGCCCTTCCGCCGGGGAATTCGGGGAGCATGCGGCGGGGACCGGTGATCCGGCGCCGCGTCCCGCCACTCCGGGAGGCCCCATGACGAAACGTGCAGGAATTCTGGTCGCCGTCGGTGCGACCGTCGCCGGTCTGCTGACCGCCGCGCCCGGCCCGGCCGCCGCCACCCCGGCGAGCACGCCGCCCGCCCCGAAGCTGAAGTGGACCGACTGTCCGACCGAGAGCTATCCGACGCTCCAGTGCGCGAAGGTCCGCGCCCCGCTGGACCACCGCCGCCCGTCGGGCCGTCAGGTCACGCTCGCGCTGTCCCGCGTCCCGCACACCGCGAAGAAGTTCCAGGGCCCGCTGCTGGTCAACCCGGGCGGCCCGGGCGGCAGCGGTCTGTCGATGGCCGGGTTCGTGGCGTCCTCGCTGCCGAAGAAGGTCGCCGCGCAGTACGACGTGATCGGCTTCGACCCGCGCGGCGTCGGCAAGAGCACCCCGGCCCTGAACTGCCTGCCCGGGCACTTCGATCCGGTGCGCCCGGACTCGGTGCCGACGTCCTACCGCGCGGAGCGGATCAACCGCGACCGGGCGGAGTCCTTCGCCCGGGCCTGCGGCGAGAAGCACGGCGACGTGCTGCCGTACATGGACACGGTCAGCGCGGCCAAGGACCTGGACGTGATCCGCCGGGCGCTGGGCTCCCGCCAGATCAACTACTTCGGCTACTCCTACGGCACCTACCTCGGCGCGGTCTACGCCAAGCTGTACCCGGAGCGGGTCCGCCGGCTGGTCCTGGACTCGGTCGTCGACCCGGACGACGTCTGGTACGAGGGCAACCTCGGCCAGGACTATGCCTTCGACGACCGCCACAAGGCCTTCGCCGCCTGGGTCGCGAAGCACGACGCGGCGTACGGCCTGGGCACCGACCCGGCGGCGGTCGAGGCCGCCTGGTACCGGATGCGGGCGGACGTGGCGCGGGAGCCGGCGGGCGGCACGGTCGGCGCGAGCGAGCTCGAGGACACCTTCCTGCCCGGCGGGTACTACAACGGCTACTGGCCCTACCTCGCCGAGGCGTTCGCCGCGTACGTGAAGAACCGCGACGCCGAGGCACTGGTCGAGGTGTACGAGAACTTCGGCGCGGTCGACGCGAGCGGCGACAACGGCTACTCGGTCTACACGGCCGTCCAGTGCCGCGACGCCGGCTGGCCGGAGCACTGGAGCACCTGGCGCAACGACAGCCGCCGGATCCACAAGAAGGCGCCGTTCATGACCTGGAACAACACCTGGTACAACGCGCCGTGCGCGAACTGGCCGGTGGCGCCGCTGCAGCCGGTCCCGGTGAACAACCGTCAGCTGCCCCCGGCGCTGATCCTCCAGGCCACCGACGACGCGGCGACCCCGTACGGCGGCGCGGTCAGCATGCACCGCAAGCTCAAGGGCTCCAGCCTCGTCGTGGAGGAGGGCGGCGGCAACCACGGCATCACGCTGAGCGGCAACGACTGCCTGGACGAGCATCTGACGGCCTATCTGACCGACGGCACGGTGCCGCGCGGCCGGGGCGAGGCGGACGCGGTCTGCGCCGCCCTGCCGGACCCGAAGCCGCTGCCCGCCGAGAAGGCGGCGGCCCAGTCGGTGGACAACAGCAAGGGCAGCCGTCTGCACGGCCTGCTGGGCTTCCGCCGCTGAGCCGCATCCGGCGGGCCGGTTGACGGCCTGCGGAAAATCACGGGCGGGGCGCGGGAGAGTGCACGAGGATGGCCCGGCATGAGCCACTCCACCACTCCCCCGCGCCCGTCCCCGCCCTCGCCCGGCACCACGATCCGCGACATGCGCGTCGACGACTGCGAGGCGGTCGCGACGGTCCGGGTGCGCGGCTGGCAGCACGCCTACCGGGGCCTGCTGCCGCAGCCGTATCTGGACGGCATGGACATCGCCGAGGAGACCGGGCTGCGGCGCAGGTACTTCGAGGAACGCGGCGAGAGCGTGAACGTGGTCGCCGAACAGCCCGACGGGACCGTGATCGGCTGGGCCTGCGTCGGCCCGCACCGCGCCGAGGACCACGGGCGCCCCGGCTGCGAGCTGTACGCGATCTACGTCCTGCCCGAGCACATCGGGACCGGCACCGGGCGCGCCCTGCTGGCCGAGCTGACGGCCCGGGCCGCCGCCGCGGGCCACCCGGACATGGCGCTGTGGGTGCTCCGCGAGAACGGTCCGGCGCGCCGGTTCTACGAGCGGGCCGGGTTCCGGCCGGACGGGGGCGAGGACACGTTCACGGCGGGCGGGGTCCTGGTGACCGAGGTGCGCTACGTCCGCCCGCTCACCGTCCCGGCAGCCGGCTGAGCGCGTCCGCCGCGGCCGTGCCCAGGCGCGGATGCGGCAGGGCCGCCGTGAGGACCGGCCGGGCGCGGTCGTCGGCGAGGCGGCCGAGGCCCTCGACGCAGGCCAGGGCGACGCGCCAGTGCGGTTCGCCGGGGGCCAGCAGGCGTTGGAGGGTGGTGACCAGGGCGGGGACCGACTCGGGGGCCCGCAGGTCGGTCAGCAGGCGCACCGGGTGCAGGGCGTAGGCGGTGCGCAGCGCGTTGGTGGCAAGGGCGGCGGCGGCCCTCGGGGTGCGGGGGTCGTTCAGGCGGGCCAGGGCGTGGGCGGCGGAGACGCAGCGTTCGGGGTCGCGGTGGTTGAGCAGGAGCACCAGCGCCTCGAAGGCCCGCCGGTCGCCCGCGCAGCCGAGCCGGAAGGCGGCCAGCTCGCGGGCCCACAGCGGCCGGTGCGGCTCCACCAGGACCCGGGCCAGCTCCTCGGGGTCCTCGACGGCGACGAGCCGGGCGTACTGCGGCGATCCGGCGGCCTCGGGTTCCAGCCGGTCCACGAGTGAACGGAACTCCTCGTCCATGACGTCATCCATGACGCTCAGCGTATCGACGGACACGCTCCGTACGGGCGGGCTTCAAGGAGTTCCTGTGGCCCAGGGCACAGGGATCCAGGGGTGGCGCGCTCGTTACTCGCCGGTTAGTCTCATCTGAGCGGGGCACACTCCCCGCAGGCTCCGGTGGCCTGGTGACGCAGCCATCCGGAGTGCTTGTCGGTTCGGCTTTCCGTGCGACGTGACCCCGGGACAGGGTCCGTCACCCCCTCACGGCCGGGCGCGCGCTCTTCGCGCCTCGGCCCCGCGCTCCACGACACGCAGCTTCCGTACGCCACGCGCCGCTCCCTCATCGCCGCGCGCGCCGTGCTCCCACAGTCGTCACTCACCCTGGAGTCCCGTGATGGACACCCCTCTCTCCACCATCGCCGTCGTCGGCCTCGGCACCATGGGCACCGGCATCGCCGAGGTCCTGGCCCTGGCGGGCCGCGAGGTCGTCGGCATCGACATCAGCGAGACGGCCGCCCTGGCGGCCGTCGCCTCCCTCGAAGCGTCCACCGCACGGGCCGTGGGCCGTGGACGGATCACCGAGCAGGAGCGGAGCGACGCCCTCGCCCGGTTCCGCACCTCCGACGACCTGCGCACCGCCGCCGAGGCCGAGCTGGTCGTCGAGGTGGTGCCGGAGACGTACGAGATCAAGCAGCAGGTGTTCCGGGAGCTCGACGCGATCGTCTCCCCGACCGCGATCCTGGCGACCGGCACCAACGCCCTGTCGGTGACCCGGCTGGCCGCCGAGTCCCAGCACCCCGAGCGCGTTCTCGGCCTGCACTTCTTCAACCCGGCGCCCGCGATGAAGCTGGTCGAGGTGGTCTCCTCGGTGCTGACCGCGCCGCCCGCCGTCGAGGCCGTCACCCGGCTGGCCCGGGACCTGGGCAAGGAGCCCGTCGCGGTCGGCGACCGGCCCGGGTTCGTCGCGGACGGGCTGCTCTTCGGGTATCTCAACCAGGCCGCCGCGATGTACGAGGCGAACTACGCCTCCCGCGAGGACATCGACGCCGCGATGAAACTGGGCTGCGGGCTGCCGATGGGGCCGCTCGCCCTGCTGGACCTGATCGGCATCGACACCGCCCGCACGGTCCTGGAGGCCATGTACGCCGAGTCCCACGACCGGCTGCACGCCCCGGCCCCCGTCCTCGGCCAGCTCAGCAGCGCGGGCCTCACCGGTCGCAAGGCCGGGCGCGGCTTCTACACGTACGACGCCCCGGGCGGCCAGAGCGTGGTGCCCGACGCGCTGACCCCGGCGGCCGACGCCGAGGCCGGTACGGGCCGCGCGGTGGCGTCGGTGGGCGTCGCGGGCTCCGGGACGATGGCGTCCGGGATCGCGGAGGTCTTCGCGAAGGCCGGTTACGCCGTGGTGCTGGCGGCCAGGACCCAGGAGAAGGCCGATGTCGCCAAGGGCCGGATCGCGAAGTCGCTGGAGCGCTCGGTGGCCAAGGGGCGGCTGACCGCCGAGGCCCGGGACGAGACGCTGGGCCGGATCACGGCGGCCGGTTCGCTGGACGCGTTCGCCGAGGTCGACCTCGCCGTCGAGGCGGTCGCCGAGGATCTGGAGATCAAGCGGCAGCTGTTCGCCACGCTGGACAAGGTCTGCCGGCCGGGCGCGGTCCTCGCCACCACCACGTCCTCGCTGCCGGTCGTCGCCATCGCCCGGGCGACCGCGCGCCCCGAGGACGTCATCGGGATGCACTTCTTCAACCCGGCGCCCGCGATGAAGCTGGTCGAGGTCGTCCGCACGGTCCTGACCGCCGACGACGTGCACGCCACGGTCCGCGCCGTCTGCGCGAAGATCCGCAAGCACCCGGTGGACTGCGGGGACCGGGCCGGGTTCATCGTGAACGCGCTGCTGTTCCCGTACCTCAACAACGCGATCAAGATGGTCGAGGAGCACTACGCCTCGCTGGACGACATCGACGCGGCGATGAAGCTGGGCGGCGGTTACCCGATGGGCCCGTTCGAACTGCTCGACGTGGTCGGCCTGGACGTCTCGCTGGCCATCGAGAAGGTGCTGCACCAGGAGTTCCGCGACCCGGGTCTGGCGCCCGCGCCGCTGCTGGAGCATCTGGTCGCCGCGGGCTGCCTCGGCCGCAAGACGGGGCGTGGCTTCCGCGAATATGCCCGTCGCTGACCCGGGAGCCGGGTGGGGCGGGCTGCTGGGACCCTCCGGCGGCCCGCCCCCGCAGGCGCGCTCTCCTGCACCGATGCGTTACGTTCATGCCATGTCCCAGCCCGCCAAGTCACCCCGTGCCACCGCCGCGACCGACGCCCCGGAGACCACCGCGGGGACGCGCGCGGCCGCCCAACGGCTCAAGATGCGCCGCGAACTGGCCGCCGCCGCGATGGAGCTCTTCGCCACGAAGGGCTACGAGGCGACCACCGTCGACGAGATCGCGGGCGCCGCGGGAGTGGCCCGGCGGACGTTCTTCCGCCACTTCCGCTCCAAGGAAGAGGCCATCTTCCCGGACCACGACGACACCCTCGTCAGGGCCGAGGCCGTCCTCAACGCGGCCCCCGCGCACGAGCATCCGCTCGACACCGTCTGCCGCGGCATCAAGGAAGTCATGAAGATGTACGCGGCCAAGCCCGCCGTCTCCGTGGCCCGCTACAAACTGACCCGTGAGGTACCGACCCTCCGGGAGGCCGAGATCGCGTCGGTGGCCCGCTACGAGCGGCTGTTCACCCGCTATCTCCTGGGCCACTTCGACGAGCGCGACCACCATGTGGGCAACGACGACCCGCTGCTCGCGGAGGTCGCCGCGTCCGCCGTGGTCACCGCGCACAACCATGTGCTGCGCCGCTGGCTGCGGGCGGGCGGCCAGGGCGATGTGGAGGCCCAGCTCGACCGCGCCTTCGCGATCGTCCGCGACACCTTCGGCACCGGCATCGGAGCCGGCCGGACCGCGGGCGCCGAGCCCGAGCGGGCCCCGGCGGCGACGGTCGCGGCGGAGGGCGAGGTGCTCGTCGCGGTGGCGCGTACCGACGCCCCGCTGGACGAGGTCATGCGGACGATCCAGCAGGCCCTCAAGGAGCGCTGAGGTCCCCGCGGGCCGCGCCGTAAACCCGTTCGCGGCGGCCCGGGGCCCGTGGTTCGGTTCGCCCATGCGAACCGATGAAGTACGCGACCTGTACGACCGCACGATGCGCGAGCACGCCCGCCCGGACGGGCCGGGCGTGCGGGTCGAGCGGGCCGGGCCCGTGGTACGCCAGGTGGGCGGGCCCGACGACTGGAACGGCGTCGTCTGGTCGGACCCGGAGCTGGCCGCCGCCGGGGCCGACGCGGCGATCAGGGCCCAGATCGAGCACTGGGCCGCACTCGGCCACGAGGAGTTCGAGTGGAAGCTCCACTCCCATGACCGGCCGGCCGACCTGGGCGAGCGGCTGCGCGCGGCCGGATTCGCACCCGAGCCGCCGGAGACCCTGCTGGTGGCGCCCACGGAGCTGCTGACCGGACCGGTCGTGCTGCCCGAGGGCGTCACGCTGCGCCCGGTGACGGACGCGGCGGGTGCGGAGCTGATGGCACGGGCCCATGAGCGGGCGTTCGGCACGGACGGCACCCGCCTCCTGCACCAGGTCGTGAAGCGGCTGGAGGAGGCCCCCGACGACGTCGTGGCGGTCGTGGCGCTGGCCGGCGGGGAGCCGGTCAGCTCCGCCCGGATGGAGCTGTACCCGGGCACGGGCTTCGCGGGGCTCTGGGGCGGCGGCACGGTCGCGGAGTGGCGGGGCAGGGGCGCCTACCGGGCACTGGTCGCGTATCGGGCCCGGATCGCCGCCGAGCGCGGCTACGGCTTTCTGCAGGTCGACGCGAGCGCCATGTCGGCCCCGATCCTGGCCCGGCTCGGCTTCACGGCGCTCGGCACGACGACGCCGTATGTGTACCGCGCGGCCGGATAGCCGCCTGCCAGCAGGACAGAACGTCCCGTAACACCCATCGTGTTGCTCATGCGTGCCCACGGGATGACAAGTGAGAGAAATTGTTGGCACTGGGTGCCTTGTCAGGTGTCACGGAGTGCCATACGTTGAAGGTGTCCGGGCGGCCGGCGTGCTGAGACCTCACACGTACGCCGGCTGTCCCCGCAACCACCGTGCTGCGCGCCCGGACGCCTGCGTCACAGGCACCCTTCTGCTCCACCGGGCAAAGCCGAGCTCCACCTGCCGAACCGACGGCAACACCTCCACACCGCACCGCTCCCCCTGCCAGCAGGGCCCCTCAAGCGTTCCCTCGACGCCGCATCACCGGAGGCAACACCGTGAAGGAAATCCTGGACGCGATTCAGTCGCAGGACAGCACGGCCGCGGACTTCGCGGCCCTGTCCCTCCCCGAGTCCTACCGCGCCATCACCGTGCACAAGGACGAGGCGGAGATGTTCGCGGGCCTCGAAAGCCGTGACAAGGACCCCCGCAAGTCGATCCACCTCGACGACGTCCCGGTCCCCGAACTCGGCCCCGGCGAAGCCCTCGTCGCCGTGATGGCCAGCTCGGTGAACTACAACTCCGTCTGGACGTCGATCTTCGAGCCGGTGTCGACGTTCAACTTCCTGGAGCGCTACGGGAAGCTCAGCGAGCTCACCAAGCGCCACGACCTGCCGTACCACGTCATCGGCTCCGACCTCGCGGGCGTCGTCCTGCGCACCGGCCCCGGCGTGAACGCCTGGAACCCGGGCGACGAGGTCGTCGCGCACTGCCTGTCGGTCGAATTGGAGTCCTCCGACGGCCACAACGACACGATGCTCGACCCCGAGCAGCGGATCTGGGGCTTCGAGACGAACTTCGGCGGCCTGGCGGAGATCGCCCTCGTCAAGTCCAACCAGCTGATGCCCAAGCCCCAGCACCTCAGCTGGGAGGAGGCCGCGTCCCCGGGCCTGGTCAACTCCACCGCGTACCGCCAGCTCGTCTCGCGCAACGGCGCGGGCATGAAGCAGGGCGACAACGTGCTGATCTGGGGCGCGAGCGGCGGGCTCGGCTCCTACGCCACCCAGTTCGCGCTGGCCGGCGGCGCCAACCCGATCTGTGTCGTCTCCTCCCCGGAGAAGGCCGACATCTGCCGCGCCATGGGCGCCGAAGCGGTCATCGACCGCAACGCCGAGGGCTACAAGTTCTGGAAGGACGAGCGCACCCAGGACCCGAAGGAGTGGAAGCGCTTCGGCAAGCGCATCCGGGAGTTCACCGGCGGCGAGGACATCGACATCGTCTTCGAGCACCCGGGCCGCGAGACCTTCGGCGCCTCGGTCTACGTCACCCGCAAGGGCGGCACGATCACCACCTGCGCCTCCACCTCGGGCTACATGCACGAGTACGACAACCGCTACCTGTGGATGTCGCTCAAGCGCATCATCGGCTCGCACTTCGCCAACTACCGCGAGGCGTGGGAGGCCAACCGCCTGATCGCCAAGGGCAAGATCCACCCGACGCTCTCCAGGACGTACTCCCTGGAGGACACCGGGCAGGCCGCGTACGACGTCCACCGCAACCTCCACCAGGGCAAGGTCGGCGTCCTCGCCCTGGCCCCCCGCGAGGGTCTGGGCGTGCGCGACCAGGAAATGCGCGAGCAGCACATCGACGCCATCAACCGCTTCCGCAACGTCTGAGGTTCTCCGATGAACGAACGTCAGAAGGACCGGCCCTGGCTCATGCGGACGTACGCCGGTCACTCGACCGCCGAGGCGTCCAACGAGCTGTACCGCCGCAACCTCGCCAAGGGCCAGACGGGTCTCTCGGTCGCCTTCGATCTGCCCACGCAGACCGGATACGACCCGGACCACATTCTCGCCCGCGGCGAGGTGGGCCGTGTCGGTGTTCCCGTCTCGCACCTCGGTGACATGCGGCGGCTGTTCCAGGACATCCCCCTGGAGCAGATGAACACCTCGATGACGATCAACGCGACCGCCATGTGGCTGCTGGCGCTCTACCAGGTGGTCGCGGAGGAGCAGGGGGCCGACCCCACCAGGCTCCAGGGCACCACGCAGAACGACATCGTGAAGGAGTACCTCTCGCGCGGGACGCACGTCTTCCCGCCGGCGCCCTCGCTGCGGCTGACCACGGACATGATCACGTACACGGTCAACCGCATCCCCAAGTGGAACCCCATCAACATCTGCAGCTACCACCTCCAGGAGGCGGGGGCCACCCCGGTCCAGGAGATCGCGTACGCCATGTCGACCGCCATCGCGGTGCTCGACGCGGTCCGCGACTCGGGCCAGGTGCCCGAGGAGAAGTTCGGTGACGTGGTCGCCCGGATCTCGTTCTTCGTGAACGCGGGCGTCCGCTTCATCGAGGAGATGTGCAAGATGCGCGCCTTCGGCCGCATCTGGGACCGCGTCACCCGCGAGCGGTACGGCATCACGAACGAGAAGCAGCGCCGCTTCCGCTACGGCGTCCAGGTCAACTCCCTCGGGCTGACCGAGGCGCAGCCGGAGAACAACGTCCAGCGCATCGTCCTGGAGATGCTGGCCGTCACGCTCTCCAAGGACGCCCGCGCCCGCGCCGTACAGCTGCCGGCCTGGAACGAGGCGCTGGGGCTGCCCCGGCCCTGGGACCAGCAGTGGTCGCTGCGGATCCAGCAGGTGCTGGCGCACGAGAGCGATCTGCTGGAGTACGAGGACATCTTCGCCGGCTCCCATGTCATCGAGGCCAAGGTGGACTCGCTGGTCGAGGAGTCGCTGGCGGAGATCGACCGGATCCAGCAGATGGGCGGCGCGATGGCGGCCGTCGAGTCCGGCTACCTCAAGTCCGAGCTGGTCTCCTCGCACGCGGCACGCCGGGCCCGGATCGAGGGCGGCGAGGAGAAGATCGTCGGCGTCAACATCTACGAGACGACCGAGCCCAACCCGCTCACCTCCGACCTCGACGGCGCGATCATGACCGTCGACCCCGAGAACGAGGCCCGGGTCGTGGCGGCCCTGCACGAGTGGCGCGACAACCGCGACGAGGCGCGGGCGTCCGAGGCGCTGGCCGCGCTGAAGAAGGCCGCGGCGGGCACCGAGAACATGATGGAGGCCACCGTCGAGTGCGCCCGCGCGGGCGTCACCACCGGCGAGTGGTCCTGGGCGCTGCGGGACGTCTTCGGCGAGTTCCGCGCGCCCACCGGGGTCTCCTCGGCCCCGGTCGCGGTCACCGCCGAGCCGGGCAGCACGCTCGCCCTGGTCCGCGAGAAGGTCACCCGGACCGCCGCAGACCTCGGTGTCGGGCGCCTGCGCCTGCTGGTCGGCAAGCCGGGCCTGGACGGGCACTCCAACGGCGCCGAGCAGATCGCCGTACGGGCCAGGGACGCCGGGTTCGAGGTGGTCTACCAGGGCATCCGGCTGACCCCCGAGCAGATCACCGACGCGGCGATCGCCGAGGACGTGCACTGCGTGGGGCTCTCCATCCTCTCCGGCTCGCACGCGGAGCTGGTGCCCGACGTGCTGCACCGGCTGCGCGAGGCCGGGGCGCCGGACATCCCGGTGATCGCGGGCGGCATCATCCCGCCGGCCGACGCCACCGCTCTCATCGAAGCCGGAGTGGCCGCCGTCTTCACCCCGAAGGACTTCGGCATCACCGAGATCATCGGCCGTATCGTCGACGAGATCCGGAAAGCGAACAAGCTCGACCCTCTGGAGGTCCCCGCATGACCACGCCCACCCCCTCGGTCAACCGTCTGCGCCCGCGCCGTTCGTGTCTGGCCGTGCCGGGCTCGAACCCGCGCTTCCTGGAGAAGGCCCAGGGCCTCCCGGCCGATCAGGTCTTCCTGGACCTGGAGGACGCCGTCGCGCCGCTCGCCAAGGAGGGCGCCCGCCACCACATCGTGGACGCGCTCAACAACGGTGACTGGAGCGGCAAGACCCGGGTCGTGCGGGTCAACGACTGGACGACGCACTGGACGTACCGGGACGTCATCACGGTCGTCGAGGGCGCGGGGCCGAACCTCGACTGCATCATGCTGCCGAAGGTCCAGGACGCCCAGCAGGTCGTGGCGCTGGACCTGCTGCTGACCCAGATCGAGAAGACGATGGGCTTCGAGGTCGGGAAGATCGGCATCGAGGCGCAGATCGAGAACGCCAAGGGCCTGGTGAACATCGACGAGATCGCCGCCGCCTCGCCCCGGCTGGAGACGCTGATCTTCGGTCCGGCCGACTTCATGGCCTCGATCAACATGAAGACCCTGGTCGTCGGCCAGCAGCCGCCCGGCTACCCGGCGGACGCCTACCACTACATCCTGATGCGCATTCTGATGGCGGCCCGCACGCACGACCTCCAGGCGATCGACGGCCCGTTCCTCCAGATCCGTGACGTGGACGCCTACCGCGAGGTGGCCGGCCGCGCCGCCGCCCTCGGCTTCGACGGCAAGTGGGTGCTGCACCCGGGTCAGGTCGACGCGGCCAACGAGGTGTTCTCGCCCTCGCAGGAGGACTACGACCACGCAGAGCTGATCCTCGACGCCTACGACTGGTGCACCTCCGAGGAGGGCGGCAAGAAGGGCTCCGCGATGCTCGGCGACGAGATGATCGACGAGGCCAGCCGCAAGATGGCGCTGGTCATCGCGGGCAAGGGCCGGGCCGCCGGAATGCAGCGCACGTCCAAGTTCGAAGCCCCGGAGGCCTGATCATGCAGTTCGGACGCACCTTTGAGGAGTTCGAGGTCGGTGCCGTCTACAAGCACTGGCCCGGAAAGACGGTCACGGAGTACGACGACCACCTCTTCTGCCTGCTGACCATGAATCACCACCCGCTGCACATGGACAGCAATTACGCGGAGAAGACGACCGACTTCGGCAAGAACGTGGTCGTCGGCAACTACGTCTACTCGCTGCTGCTCGGCATGTCGGTGCCGGACGTCTCCGGAAAGGCCATCGCCAATCTGGAGGTCGAATCGCTCCGGCACATCGCGCCGACCTTCCACGGCGACACGATCTACGGCGAGACGACCGTGCTGGACAAGACCCCGTCGAAGTCCAAGAACGACCGCGGGATCGTGTACGTGGAGACCAAGGGCTACAAGCAGGACGGCACGGTCGTCTGCGTGTTCCGGCGCAAGGTGATGGTCCCCACCGAGACGTACATCAAGGAGCGCGGCGGGGAACAGCCCGGCCGCCCGACGCCCGCCAAGTAACCGTGTGAAGCCTTAAGGCCATCCGCGTGAAGCCACAGGAGAAGCAGCCATGACGCGACTCGCCCAGACCGCCGGTCTGAACGACATCCAGCGGGAAATCCTTTCCACGGTCCGGGATTTCGTCGACAAGGAGATCATTCCGGTCGCGACCCAGCTGGAGCACCGCGACGAGTACCCGACGGAAATCGTCGAGGGGCTCAAGGAACTCGGCCTGTTCGGGCTGATGATCCCCGAGGAGTACGGGGGTCTGGGTGAGTCGCTGCTCACCTACGCGCTGTGCGTGGAGGAGATCGCGCGCGGCTGGATGAGCGTGTCGGGCATCATCAACACGCATTTCATCGTGGCCTACATGCTCAAGCAGCACGGCACCCAGGAGCAGAAGGACACGTTCCTGCCGCGGATGGCGCTCGGCGAGGTGCGGGGGGCGTTCTCGATGTCCGAGCCGGCGCTCGGCTCGGACGTCTCGGCGATTTCGTCGAAGGGCGTGAAGGACGGCGAGGAGTACGTTCTCAACGGCCAGAAGATGTGGCTGACGAACGGCGGAACGTCCTCGTTGGTGGCCGTTCTCTGCCGAAGTGACGAAGGCCACCCCGAGGGGACCGCGCCGCACAAGTCGATGACGACCTTCCTGGTGGAGAAGGAACCCGGATTCGGAGAGGTCCGGCCCGGCCTCACCATCCCCGGGAAGATCGACAAGATGGGTTACAAGGGCGTCGACACGACCGAGCTCATCATGGACGACCTGCGCATTCCGGCCAATCGCGTCCTGGGCGGCACGACCGGCCGAGGGTTTTACCAAATGATGGACGGCGTCGAGGTCGGGCGGGTGAATGTCGCCGCGCGTGGCTGCGGAGTCGCGCAGCGTGCGTTCGAGCTGGGCGTTTCGTACGCCCAGCAGCGTCACACCTTCGGCAAACCGATCGCCCAGCACCAGGCGATCCAGTTCAAACTGGCCGAAATGGCCACCAAGGTCGAAGCCGCTCATGCGATGATGGTGAATGCGGCACGCAAAAAGGACTCCGGGGAACGAAACGACCTGGAGGCAGGGATGGCGAAGTACCTCGCCTCCGAGTACTGCAAGGAAGTCGTCGAGGACGCCTTCCGTATCCACGGCGGTTACGGCTTCTCCAAGGAGTACGAGATCGAGCGCCTCTACCGCGAGGCGCCGATGCTGCTGATCGGTGAAGGTACCGCCGAGATCCAGAAAATGATCATTGGCCGGCGCCTCTTGGAGGAGTACCGATTCCAGGGCTGAATGTCCCTTTCGAGGCGATTTGGTGGCGAAGAACATCACACCAGGTCAGCCTCGGCGGGTGCCTTTCCGCCGTCCGACTCGGCTGCTGGCTTGCCCAGTTGCGCCCGGCAACCGATAGCATCTTCGGAAAGCCGCCGTCCCCCGTTGCCAGCGCGGCATCATCCGCTACGAAGGTCATCCATGCCCGACAGCACTTCCTCCGCACCCCGCGGCGGGGTCCGCATCGCCCGCGGAGCATCGCCGTGGCTCCTGCCGACCGTCGCCACCGCAGCCCTCAGCCTGGCCCGCGCCCGCAAGTCGGGGCGCTGGGCAGCAGCGGCTGTGCCCACCACCGCGCTCGCGGCGGGCATGCTGTGGTTCTTCCGTGACCCCGAGCGCGAGATCACTGACGGCCGGGTCATCTCCCCGGCCGACGGTGTGGTGCAGAGCATCATGCCGTGGAAGGACGGGCGCACCCGCGTCGCGATCTTCATGAGCCCGCTCAACGTCCACGTCAACCGCGCGCCGCTGGCGGGCACCGTGACGTCGGTCGAGCACATCCCGGGCGGGTTCGTTCCGGCTTTCAACAAGGAGAGCGAGAACAACGAGCGCGTTGTCTGGCACTTCGACACCGAGCTCGGCGACATCGAGATGGTGCAGATCGCGGGAGCGGTCGCCCGTCGGATCGTGCCGTACCTCCCCCAGGGCACGAAGGTGGAGCAGGGCGAGCGCATCGGCCTGATCCGCTTCGGCTCGCGCGTGGACATCTACCTCCCGGAGGGGATCGATGTCGCGGTCGAGGTCGGTCAGGCCACCACCGCGGGGGTGACTCGAATTGACCGTGATTGATCCTGATACCAAGGCCGGCTGGGTGCCGGAGGCGGACGAGGAGAACGACGCCGACGGCGCGGAGGACATGCCGCTGTCGATGCGGCTGTCGATAGCGGACACGCTCACGCTCGGTAACGCGACGTGCGGGTTCATGGCGGTGTACTTCACCACCACGGGCATTCTGATCCCGCACCTCACGGGCAGCGACGAGACGGGCATGGCCCGGCACTCGGCCGCCACCGCCGTGATCCTCATGCTGATGGCCGCGATCTTCGACCTGTTCGACGGACTCGTGGCGCGCAAGCTGCGCTCCTCGCCGATGGGCGCCGAGCTGGACAACCTCTCGGACCTCATCAGCTTCGGGCTCGCGCCGGCCTACTTCGTGCTCGTGTACGGCATGGTCGCCGACGACGCCCATCAGCGGGTGTCGGCACTGGCGGCGATCGTCGTGTTGCTGGCGGTGGTGCTCAGGCTTGCCAGATTCTCCTGTGTGACGTTGAAGGACGGCATGTTCCAGGGCATGCCGAGCCCCTTCGGAGCGCTGACGGTCGTCTCGATCGTGCTCCTGGAGCTGCCCTTCATCCCGACGCTGCTCGCGATCGTCGGCGTGGCATGGCTGATGGTGAGCCGGGTGGAGTACCCCAAGCCGCGGGGCATCCTCGCGGTGGCGATGCTCGGCTGGATCGTGGCCGCGATGGGGCTGCTCGCCGCATGGGCGTTCGACGCGCCCGGCGGTCAGCTGCTGCTCCAGACGGGCTGCGCGCTCCAGGTGGTGCTCGGCGCGGTGATCCCGCTGTTCGCCACGGCGCGACGGGTGAACACGTTCCGTGACAACCGGCGCGAGGCGCGGGCGGCACAGCTGCCGTAGCGGTACGTGTGTGGACCAGGGCGAGGGCCCGGATGCTCCCCGGCATCCGGGCCCTCGTGCGTTCCCGCCCGGTCAGGAGGGCCCGCTCGGCGCCGCATACCACCGCTCGGGCCGGGCCGCCAGAGGCGAAGCCCTCCCGGTGGCTGAGAAGTTTCGGCAGTGAGGTGAGTACGGGGTTCCCGTCACCACGGCGTGAACCGCTTCTAGGATCACCTCGCAACCGACGCCCGGGCCCTTTCGGCCAGGGTGCGGTCCGGGGGGCCAGGGGGGTCCGAGATGAAGCTGATGCTGGTGGGGACACGCATGGTGGCGGTCGCGGCGGCGGGGGTGCTGCTGGCCGGATGTGGTGGATCGGGGTCGGAGGGCGAGGACCGGCCCGACCCGAAGCCGAGCGCATCGGCGAAGCAGGGCGGACCGGCGGCCGACGGCGAGAAGACCGGGGCGACCGGGAAGCCGGACCCGAAGCAGTCCACGCTGCCGGGGGCGCTGCCCAGCGCGTACGACTTCACGCCGGACCCGGAGCGGGTGCCGAAGACCGCGGCCCAGGCCCGGAAGCTGACGCGGAACGCCGCGCTCGGCGAGGCCGACTGGACGGCCGGGATGGTGCGGCACACACCGTACGAGAGCGCCGGCAGCTGGACCGTGCTCCCGGACTCCTGCGTCTGGACCCGCTCCGCGCTGCCCTCCGGCGTACTGGACAGCTTCACGCGGCGGCTCGACATCCCGGCGCAGGACGGCAAGGGCCGGGTCCAAGGGGCGGTCACCGTGACCGTGCACCGGAGCGAGGCGGGCGCCGACAAGGAGATCAAGGACACCGTCCAGGAGAGCTTCCGCTGCCCGCAGCAGGAGCTGGGCGGCGGGCAGCGGCTGAGCGGTCTGATGTCGCTCCAGTTCGACCAGAAGGACGTGCGCAACGCGGACGCCTCGCTCTTCGAGGCGGGGAAGTACACCGGCCCCGGCTCCGGCGGGACCCAGGACTATGTGTGGACCAAGTCCCGGATCGGCCCGGTGACGACGGCCGTGTCGGTCAAGGGCGCGAAGGGCTACCAGAACAGCGACCTGCTGCGGATCGCCGCCGAGGGCGGCGCCAAGGTGCTCTACCGCGTCGAGCTGGAACTGAAGTGACCGCGGGCCCGGACGAAAGGCACTGACCCCTGATGGAACCGCTCCGTTCCGCCGACCCGGCACGGATCGCCGGATACCGCATCCTCGGCCGGCTCGGCGCCGGCGGCATGGGTGTGGTGCTGCTCGGCCGGTCGCCCGGCGGCGCGCTGGTGGCGATCAAGCTGATCCGCGCGGAGTACGCCGACGACCCCGGCTTCCGGGCCCGCTTCCGGCGGGAGGTGGCGATCGCCCGGCAGGTGCGCAACCGGTGGGCGGTGCCGGTGGTCGACGCCGACACCGAGGCGCCGGCCCCGTGGCTGGCCACCGAGTTCGTGCCGGGGCCCGCCCTGAGCGAGGCGGTAGGCGGCGGAGGGCCGCTCCCGGAACGCGGGGTGCGGGCGCTGGGCTCGATGCTGGCGGAGGCGCTGGAGGCCGTCCACGCGGCGGGGCTGGTGCACCGGGACGTCAAGCCCGGCAATGTGCTGCTGGGGCTGGACGGGCCCCGGCTGATCGACTTCGGGATCGCGCGGGCCCTGGACGACACCGTCCTCACCGCGACGGACGTGATCGTCGGCTCCCCCGGCTTCCTCTCGCCCGAGCAGGCGCAGGGCCGGCGGATCGGTCCGGCGAGCGACGTCTTCTCGCTGGGCTGCGTCCTGGTGTACGCGGCCACCGGCGGGCGGCCGTTCGGCACCGGTCCGGTGGAGGCGATGCTGTTCCGTACGGTGCACGACCCGGCGGAGCTGGGCGCGCTGCCGCCCGGGCTGCGTCCGGTCGTCGAGGCGTGCCTGTCCAAGGCCCCCGAGGGCCGTCCGACGACGGCGGACATCCGGCGCGCGTTCGCCGAGGACCTGTCGGGCGGCAGCTGGCTGCCCGGCCCGGTCACCCATCTGATCGCCGAGCGCTCGGCGCGGATGCTCGCGCTGCCCGACATCGACGCGACGAGCCTGGACGCCGGATCCGGCACCGGCCTGGACGGCGGCCCGGACACGGGCACCGGCACCGGCACCGGTCTCGGTACGGGGCCCGGCGGGCGGGACACGACCGCCGTTCCGGCCCCGGTCGGCCGTCGCCGCTTCCTCGCATACGTCGCCGGGGGCACGGCCCTCGCGGCGACGGGCGGGACCGCC
>MUNB01000041.1 GCA_002154345.1 Streptomyces griseus | reverse complement strand
CGGCCTGCCCGCCTTCCAGAAGAGCTACGGGCTGCCTCCGACCGGCCGGATCGACACGGCCACCGCCCACCTCCTCAAGACCGCCCCGGACAGCGAGCTGCGGGCGTTCTTCGCCGCCCCGTCCGACCTCGGCCCGGAGCAGCTGGCCCACGCCCGGACGGTCATCGGCGTCGGAAAGGAGGCGGACCTCTCGGAGGAGGCGCAGATCATCGCCCTGATGACGGCGATGCAGGAGTCGAAGTTCGTCAACCACACCACGGCGGTCGACCACGACTCGCTCGGCGTCTTCCAGCAGCGCCCCAGCATGGGCTGGGGTACGCCGGCCCAGATCACCCACGTACCGACCGCGTCCAAGTCCTTCTACGGACTGCCCTCGCCCAGCGCCAACCCCGGGCTGCTCCAGATCGACGGCTGGGAGTCGATGGACCCGGGCGACGTGTGCCAGGCGGTGCAGCGGTCCGCGTACCCGGACCGGTACGCGCAGTGGGAGGACTTCGCCCGGGACCTGCTGGCGCAGGAGGGCCCGGACGCCGATCCGATCCCGTGACGCGGTGGGGGCCGCCCTTGGTGCGGGGCGGCCCCCGGGCCTGCGCCGCGGTCAGCAGCCGCCGCAGTTGTAGTACGTGACGTCCCAGTGGTTGCCCTCGTCGGCGTAGATGTTGCCGGAGCCGGACTGGTACTGACGGGCGCCGTCGCCCCGGGTGCCGATGTAGGTGAAGGTGCCGGTGACGTAGTTGTTCAGGCAGGTGCTCTTGGCGAAGTCGAGCTTGTAGCCGTTCCAGTGGGAGTACGTGCCGCCGGCGTGCCCGATCTCGGTGCCTCCGGTGATCCTGAGCGCGCAGCCGGTGGCGCTCTTGAGGGTCTGCGCGCCCTGGGCGCTGGGCAGGTTGAGCTGGTCGAAGGACGTGCAGGTGGGGTTGGACCGGTCGGAGCAGCCGCCCGAGGACGACCAGGTGATCCCGGACGAGCTGAACCGGGAGGTCGCCTGCGCGTGGGTCAGCTTGGTCACGGCGTGCGCCTCGGTGGCGCCGCTGCCGAGGGCGCCGATCCCGGGCACGAAGAGCGCGCCGAGGACGAGGGCCAGGGCGGTGAGGGCGGAGCGGAGTCGTGGACGGGTCACCATGGGGGGATTCCTCCTGCTCATGACAAAACAGTGGGCGTACGGACACGGGGCCTCGCACGCCGGGCAGGGAGATAGTGCCCGAGTTCTACGCGCGTCCGCCAGAGGGCGGGGCGCCCCGCCCTCGACGGCGACGGCAGGGCGGCGAGGACCGTGCGCGGGACACCCGCGACGGAAAGGTTGAACTTTGAACAAGATGGAGTTACAGTCAATCTCGTTGAAGGTTAAACAACCTCCACGAACACGTCCCCGAGGAGGAGCCATGGCTCTGTTCACCCGCAAGTCGACCGCCACCACCGTCACCGAGGCCCCCGCGGTGGACCCGGCGCTTGCCGCCCTGACCGGCACGTACACCCTGGACCCGGCCCACAGCAGCATCGGCTTCACGGTGCGCCACGCCATGGTCACCAACGTGCGCGGCTCCTTCGGTGAGCACGAGGGCACCCTGGTGCTGGACGGCACGGACCCGGCGAACTCCTCCGCCTCCATCGACGTGAAGATCGCCAGCATCGACACCGGCATCGCCGACCGCGACGGCCACCTGGTCAGCGGCGACTTCTTCGACGCCGAGAAGTTCCCGCTCATGACGTTCCGCTCGACCAAGGCCGAACAGCGCGGCGGCGACACCTACCGGGTCACCGGCGACCTGACCATCAAGGACGTCACGCGCCCGCTCTCCATCGACCTGGAGTTCAACGGCTCCGCCACCGACGTCTACGGCAACGAGCGCGTCGGCTTCGAGGGCAGCACCGACATCCTTCGTTCGGACTGGGGCCTGACCTGGAACGCGGCGCTGGAGACCGGGGGTGTGATGGTCAGCGACAAGGTGAAGCTGACCTTCGACATCTCCGCGATCAAGGCGGCCCCGGCGGCCTGACCTCCTCCGTACACACGCGCAGCGCCCCNNGGCGCTGCGCGTGTGTACGCCGGGCGGCTACTTCGCGACCTTCTCCGCGAAGAGCGGGACGACCTTCTCCAGCGCGTACGAGACGGACAGGATCGAGTCCGTGGCGAACGCCTGCGAGATGTCCTTGTCGTCGAAGACGATGTCGTTGCCCGCCTTCACCGACGGGACGGCCTTGTACAGCGGGTCGTCGCTGATGTCCGTGGCCGGGATGCCGATCGGGGTCATGACCGTCAGATCGGCGTCGAGCAGGTCCAGGTTCTCCTTGGAGACGGAGACGGAGAAGCCCTCGCCGGCCTGGGCCTCGGCCTTCGGGTTGTTCGTGAAGCCGAGCCGCTCGACGAAGTCGATGCGTCCGGTGCCGCCGACGTAGACGCCGAAGCCCTCGGACGTGCGCGAGCCGACCGTGATCGTCTTGTCCTTGAACTCGGGGTGGGCCTTCGCGGCGGCCTCGAACTTCTTCCCGGTCTCCGCGATCAGCTCCTTGCCCTTCTCCGGCACGCCCATGGCAGCGGCGATCATCGTGGTCTGCTGCTCCCACGAGATCTTGTACTGGTCGCCGCCCTTCGGCACGCCCACCGTCGGGGCGATCTTCTTCAGGGTGTCGTAGCGGGTCTGGTCGCCGCTCGACTTGGTGTCCAGGATCAGGTCGGGCTGGAGGGAGGCGATCTTCTCGAACTCCGGCTCCATCGTGCCGATGAGCTCGGGCTTCTTGTCGTACATGCCCTTGGCCCACGGGCCGACGCCCTCGCCGCCGAACGGCAGCCAGTCACTGGCCCCGACCGGCTGGCCGCCGAGCGCGAGCACGGTCTCGGCGTCGCCCCAGCCGAGCGCGACGATGCGCTTGGGCTGCTTGTCGACGGAGACCTCGCCGAACTTCGTCTCGACCTTGGCCGGGAAGGCGCCTTCGGAGGCGCCGCCGGAGGCGGAGGAGGACGCGGAGCTGTCGGAGTCGTCCGACGAGCCACAGGCCGAGAGGCCGACGAGGAGGGCGGCGACGGCACCGGCCATGAGGACGGGGGTGCGGCGGGGGCGCCGGGCACGGGGAGCGGAAGCGTTCATACCCTTTAGGTTAGCCTCACCTAATGACAACGGTGCCATCGGGTTGGCCCGAAGAGCTCCTCCCCGTACGTACGCGGCTCAGGCGGCCGGGTCCTTGATGTGGTGGCGGCCCAGCGGCACGACCATGGGGGTGGCCGACGCCGGGTCCTCGATCACCGAGCAGCGCATCCCGAAGACCTCGCCGACCAGCTCCTCCGTGACGATGTCGACCGGCCGGCCCTCCGCGACGATCCGCCCCGCCCGCATCGCGATCATGTGGTCGGCGTACCGGCAGGCCAGGTTCAGGTCGTGCAGCACGGCCACCATGCTGACGCCCCGCTCGCGGTTGAGGTCGGTGAGCAGGTCCAGGACGTCCAGCTGGTGGCTGGCGTCCAGGAAGGTCGTCGGCTCGTCGAGCAGCAGGATGTCCGTGCGCTGGGCCAGTGCCATCGCGATCCACACCCGCTGGCGCTGGCCGCCGGAGAGCTCGTCCACGGAACGGTCGGCGAGTTCGAGGACGTCGGTGGAGAGCAGCGCCTGCGCGACCGCCTCGTCGTCCTCGGAGCTCCACCGGCGGAACCAGCCCTGGTGCGGGTAGCGGCCGCGCCCGACCAGGTCGGAGACGGTGATGCCCTCCGGGGCGGTGGGGCTCTGCGGCAGGATCCCGAGCACGGAGGCGACCTCCTTGGTCGGCATCTCCTGGATGGACCGGCCGTCCAGGAGCACCGCCCCGGCGGAGGGGGCCAGCAGCCGGGCCATCGCCCGCAGCAGGGTCGACTTCCCGCAGGCGTTGGGGCCGACGATGACGGTGATCTTCCCGGGCGGCACGGTCACGCTCAGACCGGGGACGATCTCGCGTTCGCCGTAGCCGAGCCGGACGTCCCGGGCTTCCAGAGTGTGTTCGGCCACGGCAGGGCCACGCCTTTCGTCGTCGTCTTCGTCGTCTTTCCGAACCATCTGCTCCTCCATGTCAGCCCCCGCTGCCGACGCGGTTGGCGCGGGCCAGGAGCAGGAGCAGATACGGGGCGCCGATGATGCTGGTGGCCACGCCCACCGGCAGCTGCACCGGGAACAGGTGCTGTGCCCCGAAGTCGGCGACCAGGACGATCAGCGCCCCGGTCAGGGCCGCCTGCGGCAGGGCGGCGCCCCGGCCCGGGACCAGGCGGCGGGCGATCGGCGCGGCGACGAACGCCACGAACCCGACGGGTCCGGCGGCGGCGGTCGCGATCCCGGCGAGCGCGGTCGCGCAGCCCAGCAGCGCGAGCCGACCGCCCTCGACCTTCGCGCCGAGCCCGGCGGCCGCGTCGTCCCCGAGCTGGAGGGGGCGCAGCGCGTGGGCGGCGAGGACGGTCAGCGGGACGAGCAGGCCGAGGGCGATGAGCAGCGGCCACACCTGGTTCCAGGAGCGGCCGTTGAGGCTGCCCGCCAGCCAGCGGAACGCCTCCTGCGCGTCGGTGACCTCGGAGCGGGCCATCACGTACCAGACGATGCTGGAGAGCCCCATGCCGACGCCGATGCCGACGAGGACCAGGCGCTGACCGGCGATGCCCTGCCGCCAGGCGAGCAGATAGATGGCGGCTCCGGCGACCAGCGAACCGGTGAGGGCGCTGGCGGAGAGCGCGAGTCCGCTGACCTGGAAGAGCAGGGCGGCGGTGACGGCGACCGCGCTGGCCCCGGCGCTGATGCCGATGAGGTCGGGGCTGGCGAGCGGGTTGCGCAGCACGGTCTGGAAGACGGCTCCGGAGAGCCCGAAGGCGGTGCCGACGAGGATCGCGAGGAGGGCCCGGGGCAGTCGCAGCTCCAGCACGACGAACTGCGATCCGCCGTCGCCGCCGCCGAACAGGGTGGCCACCACCTTGTCGATCGGCGTCACCAGATCGCCGTAGCTGAGCGAGACGCCGAACATGACGATCACGGCGGCGAGCAGGCCGGTGCCGACGAGGACGGAGCGTCGCAGGCTCCGGCCGCGTACGGCGGAGACCCGGCGTACGGCGTCGGCGAGCCGGGCGTCGGACGCGGACGCGGTCTCCTTCGGGCGGGACCCGGTCACGGTGGTTCCGGTCACCGGGCTGCCGTTCATCGGGCTGTCGTTCATCGGGCCGTCGGGGCGGGGCGCGGTCACAGCTCCACCAGCTTTCTGCGCCGGACCAGCCAGATGAACGGGATGCAGCCGATCGCGGCGGTGATCACGCCGACCTGCACCTCGCCGGGGCGGGCGATGACCCGGCCGACGATGTCGGCGACGAGCAGCATGATCGGGGCGAGCACCATGCTGTACGGGAGCACCCAGCGGTAGTCGGGTCCGGTGATGAGGCGGGCGGCGTGCGGTACGGCGAGCCCGACGAAGCCGATGGGCCCGGCGACGACGGTGGCCGCGCCGCACAGGATCACCACGGCGAGGGCGGACACCATCCGGATCGCCCCGACGCGCTGGCCGAGGCCGCGGGCCAGGTCGTCGCCGAGGGAGAGGGCGTTGAGCTGCGGTCCGAGGGCCAGCGCGAGGACGGTGCCGACCGCGATGAACGGCGAGACCTGCCACAGCACCTCGGAGCTCCGCGCGGTCAGCGCACCGAGCTGCCAGAACCGGAACTGGTCGTAGCTGCCCCGGTCCTGGAGCAGGATCGCACTGGTCACCGAGGTGAGGACCGCGGCGGTCGCGGCCCCCGCCAGCGCAAGCTTCACGGGCGTCGCTCCTTCCCGCCCGAGCGAGCCGACCCCGTACACGAGGAGGGCGGCGAGCAGCGCGCCGAGGAAGCCGAACCAGATGAACTGGGTGGCGACCGTGAACCCGAGCAGGGTGATCGAGCACACGACGGCGACGGACGCGCCCGCGTTGATGCCGAGGAGCTGGGGGTCGGCGAGCGGGTTACGGGCGACGCCCTGCATCACCGTGCCCGCGAGGCCGAGCGCCACGCCGGCGAGCAGCCCGGCGACGGTGCGCGGGATGCGGACCTCCTGGACGATGAGCTGCCCCTTGACGGAGACGTCCGGGTCGAGGACCCCGTCGACGACATCGCGGAAGGGCACATCGCCGGATCCGACGGCGAGGCTGGCGACCACGGTGAGGAAGAGCACGGCGAGGGCGGCCAGAAGCCCGAGGGCGAGCACGGGCCGACTGCGCCTGCGCCGCGTCTCCTTGTCGCCGCCCGGCGGCTTCTCCTTCACCAGGAGGGCCGAGCCGCTCACGACCCGGCCACCGGGGCGGCCGGAATGCGGTACTGCACTTGTCGTTCCTCACGCTTGTTCGTCGGCGCCGGGGGCACCCCAGGGGTACGGGAGACGCCCTCGTCGACCGGTCCACCCCGGACGGGGAACACAAGGGGGCCCAAAGTAAGGTCACCCTAACAGCGTCAGTTCGACAGCGCGCTGCCGCACCCCACGAGCTTCGGAGCCCTTTCCTTGTCGTACGCCGACCCCACCGACACCACAGCCCCCGCCACCGGTCCGCTGGCCGGGGCCGTGCCCCTGGGCTCGGCGGACGAACTGCGCGAGCTGCTGGGCACCCCGCACCCGATCGTCATCGACAAGGTCCACGACCGGCTCACCGACGAGGACCTCGCCCTGCTGGCCCGCTCCCCGTTCTGCACCCTGGCCACGTCCGACGCGGCCGGCAACTGCGACGCCACCCCGCGCGGCGACACCCCCGGCTTCACCCACGTCCTGGACCGGGGCACCATCGCCCTGCCCGACCGCCCGGGCAACCGCCGCGCGGACAGCTTCCACAACATCCTGGCCAACCCGCACGTGGGCCTGCTCTACCTGATACCCGGCGCGATGGACGTCCTGCGCATCAACGGCCGGGCCCGCATCCTCACGGACGCCCCGTTCTTCGACGCGATGACGCTGAAGGGCCAGCGCCCGAAGCTCGCCCTGGCCGTCGAGATCGACGAGATCTTCCGCCACTGCCCGGCGTCGCTGAAGCGGTCGGGGGTGTGGGCGCCGGAGACGTGGGCGGGGGCGGAGGCCCGCGTCGGCGGCGAGTGACGCGCGCGACCTCGGTCGGCGGGTGACGGCGCGACCTCGACCGGCGGGTCGGCGGCACGCCCCTGTCCGACAGGTGACGGCAGGGCCTCCGGCTGCCGGGAGCCTCGACCACCGGAGCCCATGTAAGCCTGGACTTACGGGACTTGCGCGGGTTCTCGCGGGGCCGCGACGCTGTTCCCACCGCCGAGCCGCCCGTCTCCGCACACGGAGAACGGCTCCACCGGCTCAGCGCCGACCGGCTCGCCGCCCCGCCCGGTAGCTGTTCCCGGTAGCCGCTCCGCCCGACCCGTGGAACGGCTCCCGCCGGGCATCGACCTGTTCACCGCTTCCCGACCCTGGAGTCCGTGTTGAACACCGCCCGCCCCAGCCGCCGAGGTGTGATGAAGGCCGCCGCCTCGCTCACCGCCCTGACCGCGCTCGGCGCGGGAGGAGTCCTGGCATCCGCCTCGGCCGCCCACGCCGCCGGCGACGGATTCGGCCTGCGCATCGTGGACCGCAACGAGTCCGACGCCCGGATGCGCTACTACCGCTTCGCCACCTCCGCCATCGGCTGGAACCCCGGCGTCAACGTCCTCCTCCCGGACGGGTACCACACCTCCGGCCGCAGATACCCGGTCCTCTACCTGTTCCACGGGGGCGGCACCGACCAGGACTTCATCACCTTCGACCGGATGGGCATCCGCGCGTGGACCGCCGGGAAGCCGCTCATCGTCGTGATGCCGGACGGCGGGCACGCCGGCTGGTACTCCAACCCGGTCAGCTCCAACGTCGGCCCCCGCAACTGGGAGACCTTCCACATCGCCCAGCTGCTGCCCTGGATCGACGCCAACTTCCGTACGTACGCCGAGTACGACGGCCGGGCCGTCTCCGGCTTCTCCATGGGCGGCTTCGGCGCCCTGAAGTACGCGGCCAAGTACTACGGCCACTTCGCCTCGGTCAGCGCCCACTCCGGCCCGGCCAGCCTGCGCCGCGACGCGGGCCTCGTCGCCCACTGGGCCAACCTCTCCTCGGCCGCCGTGGAGCTGGGCGGGGGCACGGTCTACGGCGCGCCGCTGTGGGACGAAGCGCGGGTCAGCGCCGACAACCCGGTGCAGCGGGTGGAGAGTTACCGCAACAAGCGGGTCTTCCTGGTGGCCGGGATCAGCCCGGACCCGGTCAACTGGTTCGACACCGTCAACGAGACGCAGGTCCTCGCCGGGCAGCGGGAGTTCCGGGGCCGTCTCGGCTCGGCCGGCATTCCGCACGAGTGGCACGAGGTGCCCGGCGGGCACTTCGTACGCCCCGACCTCTTCCGCCGTGACCTCGACGGGATCGTCGCCCGCCTCCGTAAAGCCTGATGCTCACCTCGCCCCCTTCCTCCGTCCAACCCAGCAGGGAGCCCGCCATGCAGAGGACGCCTCCGCCCAGCCCGGCCCCGTACGAGGCCGGCGGTCCGAGCCGGCGTGCTCTGCTGCGCTCCGCCGCGATCGGCGGGCTCGCCGTGGCGGGTGTGGGCGCCGGCGGGCGCGGGGCGGTCGCCGCCCCGCGCGTCACCGGGGCGAAGGTGCGCGACCTCACCGGGCCCGCGCATACGGGGCGGTTCGCCGCGCCGTGGACGGACCTCGGCATCCCGGTCCGGTGCCCCGACGGGTCGGTGCTCCTCGTCTGCGGTGACACCTTCGACGGCGAGGGCGTCGGTGGACCGGACTGGCGCTCGCCCGTGGGACTGCGGTCCTCGAACGCCGCGCCGGGGGCGCTGCTGGTCGACGGCGCGGTAGGGGGAACCCGCGCCGTCGGCCTGGTCCCGGAAAGCCATGACGGGGGCACCACCGCCATCCCGTCCGATGTGTTCACCGTCGGCTCCACGATGTACATGCACCTGATGCGCGGGGTGATCTACCGCACCCACCACACGGACTTCTGGCGCTCCGACGACAACGGCGCGACCTGGCACTACCTCTGCCAGTGGCCGGGTGACCAGTACGGCGGCCAGTTCCAGCAGAAGACCTACGCGGTCGCCGACGACGGCTACTGCTACGTCCTGTCCACCGCGTTCGACCGGGACGCGGTGTCGGGCCTGCTGCTCCACCGGGTGCCGCAGGACGCGCTGGGCACCCCTGCGGCCTACCAGCCCTGGGGGTACGCGGACGGCCGGTGGGACTGGGGCAATCCGCCGACGACGGTGACCGGGGCCAGGCGCTGGGGCGAGATCTGCTTCCGGGCGATGGACGGCCGGTACGTGCTCAGCTGGCTGAACATGAGCCCGTTGGACATCCGGGCCCAGGTCTTCGCCGGGCCGACCTCGAACCTGTTCACCACGCCGGAACAGACGACGATCGTCCCGACCGTCCCGGGCCGGGAGACCGGCAACGCCGTGGCGAGCCCGTACGGCGGATTCATCGTTCCGGGCTCCACCGTCGCCGATCTCCACCTGACCGTCAGCCAGTGGTACGACAACCGCAACTACCGGGTGATGCTGTACCGGGTGAACGGTGTGACCGGGTGAGCGGGCGAGCGGGTGAGCGCCGTGGCCGCCTGAACGCTGTGGCCGGCTGATCCGCCGGCCCGTCCGACGATCGGTCAGCCGGACACCGCGTCCAGGAGGCCGTAGAGACTCTGGTAGGTGAGGAAGGACGCGGGAATCGCCACGGCGAGGCTCAGACCGCGTTCCTTCCAGGTGCGCCCCAGCAGCAGCGGAAGGCCGCAGGCGAAAGCCCCGCAGGCCACCGCCTGAGGCGCGTACCCCAGGCCGAGCCAGTAGTGAAGGCCCTCACTGCCGAAGAGGCCGCCGAGCGCGCCGAGCGCCACGTAACGCCGCCAGGGTTGCGTGGCGCGCCTCGACCACGCGCCCGCGATGCCGAACAGCGGCCCCGCGACACAGGCCATGGCGAGCCAGAGCAGCGGAAAGGTGAGCGAGCCCATTCCGTCCCGCCCGAACTCGGCGTACCCGTAGTAGCCGACGACGAGCCCGATCTCCGCCAGGGCTCCGGCTGCCGCCGGAACGCGATGGTCGTCGGTACGGCTCGCGAGGACGACGCCCGCGGCGAACGCGAGCATCGTCCACACCGCGCCGGAGTTCGCCAGGTTGTTCCACGCCCCGGGCAGCCAGCCCTGCAACAGGTTCGTCAGGATGCCCCCGGCGAGCCCGGCGCCGAGGCACAGAGCAGACGCGCCCGGAGCGTTCTTCAAGCGCAGGCGGGGCGGAGCGATCGCATCGGTAGCAGCCATGCCCTGACTATACACAGAGTCTATACACCTGGTTTATACGCGTGGTTCATAGTCGGGCGCCGCTCGGGACGGGCGTGCACGGCAGGCGGCGGCAGGTGAGGGGCGAGGGCCCTGTACGGCGGTCAGTCCCGCCGCCGCGGCCAACTGTCCGGCGGGAGCAGGTCCCAGGAGTCGCGCCCCAGCCATTCGCCGAAGGTCACGGGCCGTGCGCCGCCCGCGTGGTCCAGGGACAGCGGGACGATCAGGTCGCAGGTGGCCCGGCCGTCCCACCACACGGTGCCGGCCAGCGGGCCGGTGAGGGCCAGCAGGGTGGCGAAGCCGCAGCCGTGCTCCTTGAGGACGACGGCTCCGGCGGTCTTCCGGTCCTCGAACTCGCCCGCCTCGTCGTCCCATGCGGTCCAGGCCCGCGAGAACGCTTCCTCGTCGTCCGGACAGTCCTCGGCCCGGGGCTCACGCAGGAGGAGCGCGTCGTCGGCCTCGTCGTAGGAATCGGGGTGCGGGAAGGGCAGGGCCAGCAGATCGCGTCGCGTGGCGGTGTTGTCCGTCCACCACCAGACGCCCTCGGTCCGCTCCAGCCGGGCGAACGCCTCGCCGCCGGCGCTCACCTCCAGCAGGTGACGGCGGTACTCCGGAGGGAAGGTGACGCCGAGCTGGGCCTCCGCTTCGGCCGTCTCCGCCTCGGTGAGCGGCGGTGGCCCGGCCGGCCGCCGTACGGGATCCGCGGCGAGGCGGGCGCGTACCGCCCTCAGCAGGCGGGTCACGACCACGTCCGGGTGGACAGCACCAGCAGATAGCCATCCGGGTCCCGGAGCGTGACGCCCCAGGTGTCCCAGTACGGATTGTGCGCGGGCACCCGCGTGCCGCCGTGCTGTTCGAGCCGCTCCACGAGAGTGTCCGGCACCTCTTCGCCGAGGTAGACCACGAGCAGGTCCTCGGGCGTCGGGCGCGGTTCCACGGGGTCCGCCGGATCGTGGACGAGTTCCAGGTGCCAGGCGGCGCCGGGCCAGCCGACCATGAGCAGCGAGTGGCGACCCGGCGTGCCGTCCGCCTCATGGCGGTACCGGACGTCGAGGCCGAGCCCCGCGACCCAGAAGCGTTCCGCCGCCGCGAGGTCGCGGGACGGGCGGGCGATGCGCACGTGAGCCGTGGCGTCTGCCGGCATCGCGCTACCTCCTGATCTGCGTGGATCGGCCGGCCGTGGACGGCCGGTCGTCCGGGGAGCTTATGGAGTGAGCGATCATGCGCGCATCGGCCGCTCGGCCTAGGACCGCGGCCGCACAGGCAGCTCGCGCCGGGCGTCCACGCGCCCCGGCACGCCTCTGTGCGCTCACTCGAACGCCACGTTCCCTCGACCCGGCCATGTCGTTGTCGGGATGTGACAGCAGAAGTCTCTCGGAGGAACGCGGCACCCCATGACTGAAGAACACATCCTGCTCAGGGACTTCCTCGCCACGATGAACCGTCTCCAGGCGGACTTCGAACGGCGACTCGACGGCATCGAGTACGACGCCCTGTCGGGGGCCGCGCCGGGGACACCGGCGTACGGCGACTCCCAGGAGACAGCCGACCTCCGGCAGCCCTGGCACGCTCACGAAACGCGGCGGCCCCTCGGGCTGGAGGCCATCTGGACCGAGGCACGCCGTTCACCGGACGGGCGGACCGGCGGACACGAAGCGCGGAGAAACCATTCTTCTCCGCGCTCCCCGTCCCACGGTGCTTTCCCACCGGCAGATCCAGAAAGAAACGTTTCCTTCTGAGCCTTCCGAGACCGCTACGCCGCGTCCACCGGGCGCGGCTCCCGTCGCATCACCCACAGCGCCGGGCCGCCGCCGGGAAGGGCCGCCTCGCCGAGCACCGTGAAGCCGAAGTGCTCGTAGAACGGCAGGTTGTCCGGCTTGGAGGACTCCAGATAGACCGGCAGGCCCGCCGCGTCGGCCTTGGCCAGTCCGGAGCGCAGCAGCGCCGCCCCGTGCCCCTGGCCCCGGGCGGCCGGGTCCGCGCCGACGACCGCCAGGTACCAGTGCGGCTCCTTGGGGCCCTGCTCGGCGGCGGCCGCGACCGCGTCCCGGAACAGCGGCGCCCGGTCGCCGAGGATCTCCTCCAGCTCCGCGACCGTCTCCGCGTCGGGAACGGTCTTCTCCTGGCCCTCCGGCGCCACCCAGAACGCGGCCGCCGACGCGGTGCGCTCGCACACCCCGTGGCGGCCGTACTGCCGGGTGAAGATCGTGGTGAAGTAGCGGACCAGGTCCGGCTCGCGCGAGGCTCCGCCGGGGAAGAACCACTCCATCATCGGGTCGCCCTGGAAGGCGCGGGCCAGCGTGCCGCTGATCGCCGCGGCGTCGTCCAGCGTGGCCGCCCGAGGCGTGTTCGATATCGACATACAGGTCATTCTGCACCTAGATGATCTTGAGCGGTGCGCGGGGGTGTCTGCTCGCCGTGCCCCGCGTATAGCCTCGCGCGATGGATCGACGACTGGCCGCGTACGCGGTGTGCATCGAGGACGGGCGGGTACTGCTCGCGTTGGCCGTGGGCCCGGACGGCGACCGCACCTGGACCCTTCCGGGCGGCGGGGTCGAGCACGCGGAGGACCCGTTCGACGCGGTGATCCGGGAGGTCGCCGAGGAGACCGGTCTGGAGGCCGTGGTCGAGCGGCTGCTCGGCGTGGACTCACGGGTGGTTCCGGCGGGCGAGCGCCGCCGGCCCGGGGCGCCCGAGTTGCAGAACATCGGCGTCTTCTACCGCGTCCGCATCACCGGCGGCCGGCTCCGGCCCGAGCCGAACGGCGACACCGCCGAGTCGGTGTGGACCCCGCTGCCCGACGTCGCCCGCCTGCGCCGGTCCTCACTGGTGGACATCGGGCTCGATCTCGCGCGGACGCTGCCGCCCACCGGGCACGTCGGCCCCGTCCCGGTCGGCGGCCCGGTCCAGCACTGAGGAGGACCGGGCGGCGGTGGCGCGTGCCGCGGAATCACCGCCCCGGGCCGGATCAGTGGCGGCTGGATATCCAGGCCCAGGCCACCGCCACCACCACGCCCAGCAGGATCGCGCCCGCCACGGCCGCCAGCAGCACCGTC
>MUNB01000409.1 GCA_002154345.1 Streptomyces griseus | reverse complement strand
CCGGTGCGCCGCAGGCCGCCGCACCCGTCGCCGAGCCGGTGACCGAGCCGACGCCGGCCGCCGAGGCGCCCGCCGCCGAGGCGGAGGCCGCGGAGGAGACCCCCGCGCCGCGCACCCGCCGCCGCGCCTCCCGCAAGGCGTCCGCGCCCGCCGGTGCGCCGCAGGCCGCCGAGCCCGTGGAGACCGCCGCCGAGACCGCCGGGACCGGCGAGAGCCTGCCCGCCGCCGTCGCCGAGGAGCTCGCCGCCGAGGCGGACGAGGTCGAGGAGGCCGCCCCGCGCGGACGCCAGCGCCGCCGGGCCACCGCCGCCGCCGGCCGCCCCGAGTTCACCGCGAAGACCGAGGAGCCGACCCGCAAGGGCCGGCGTGCGACGCGCCCCGCCGTTGCCGTCTTCCAGGCCCCGGTCTTCGCCGAGCCGATGTTCCAGACCCCCGAGACGGCGGCCGCCGCCGCTGCCGCGGCCGGTTCCTCCGCCGCGTACGACGAGGTCGACGAGGCCGAGGAGCAGCAGACCGCCGAGGTCGAGCAGGCCGCCGCGCCCGCCGAGGCCGCGCCGCAGGGCGGCTCGCGCCGCCGTCGCCGCCGCCGTGGTGAGGCCGAGGCGACCGAGCAGGCCGCCGAAGCCGCCGCCCCGGTGGAGACGCCCGCCGAGCAGCCCGCCGACGAGGCCCCCGAGGCCGAGGCGGACGAGCACGAGGGCGAGGACACCGACGAGTACGGCGACCGCCCCTCGCGCCGTCGCCGTCGTGGTGGCCGTCGCCGTCGCCGTGGCGAGACCGGCGACGCGGACGACGAGCAGAACACCGAGGACGCGCCCGCGCCGTCCCGCGCCGAGGAGCCCCGCTCCGAGGACGAGCAGGGCGGTGGCCGCGGCCAGAGCCCCGACACCGCCGAGGAGAGCGACGAGGACGACGACTCCGCGCCCTCCGGTTCGAGCAGCAGCCGCCGTCGCCGCCGTCGCCGTCGCCGCAGCGGTGACGCCGCCGCCGAGGCCGAGCACGGCACCGCCGACGACCCGGAGCGTACGGTCGTCAAGGTGCGCGAGCCCCGCAAGAAGGAGGAGCGCGAGCCGGGCACCGGCTTCGACGAGGTCCAGTCCATCAAGGGCTCGACCCGGATGGAGGCCAAGAAGCAGCGCCGCCGCGAGGGCCGCGAGCAGGGCCGCCGCCGGGTCCCGATCATCACCGAGGCGGAGTTCCTGGCGCGCCGCGAGGCCGTCGAGCGGGTGATGGTCGTCCGCCAGAGCGGCGAGCGCACCCAGATCGGCGTCCTCGAGGACAACGTGCTCGTCGAGCACTACGTCAACAAGGAGCAGGCCACCAGCTACGTCGGCAACGTCTACCTGGGCAAGGTCCAGAACGTCCTGCCGTCCATGGAGGCCGCGTTCGTCGACATCGGCAAGGGCCGCAACGCCGTCCTGTACGCCGGTGAGGTCAACTTCGAGGCGCTCGGCATGGCTCACGGGCCGCGCCGCATCGAGACCGCGCTCAAGTCCGGCCAGTCGGTCCTGGTCCAGGTGACCAAGGACCCGATCGGCCACAAGGGCGCGCGTCTGACCAGCCAGGTCTCGCTGCCCGGCCGCTACCTGGTCTACGTGCCCGAGGGGTCGATGACCGGGATCAGCCGCAAGCTGCCCGACACCGAGCGCTCCCGCCTCAAGACCATCCTCAAGAAGATCGTCCCCGAGGACGCGGGCGTCATCGTGCGCACCGCCGCCGAGGGCGCGAGCGAGGACGAGCTGCGCCGTGACGTCGAGCGGCTCCAGCAGCAGTGGGCGGACATCCAGAAGAAGGCCAAGGGCACCAGCGGCTCCAACGCGCCGACGCTGCTCTACGGCGAGCCGGACATGACCGTCCGGGTCGTCCGCGACATCTTCAACGAGGACTTCTCCAAGGTCATCGTCAGCGGCGACGAGGCGTGGGAGACCATCCACGGCTATGTCTCGCACGTCGCGCCCGACCTCACCGAGCGGCTCTCGCGCTGGACCTCCGAGGTCGACGTCTTCGCGACGTACCGCATCGACGAGCAGCTGATGAAGGCGCTGGACCGCAAGGTCTACCTGCCCAGCGGCGGTTCGCTGGTGATCGACAAGACCGAGGCGATGGTCGTCGTCGACGTCAACACCGGCAAGTTCACCGGCCAGGGCGGCAACCTGGAGGAGACCGTCACCAGGAACAACCTGGAGGCGGCCGAGGAGATCGTGCGCCAGCTGCGGCTGCGCGACCTCGGCGGCATCGTCGTCGTCGACTTCATCGACATGGTGCTGGAGTCCAACCGGGACCTGGTGCTGCGACGCCTCCTGGAGTGCCTGGGCCGCGACCGCACCAAGCACCAGGTCGCCGAGGTCACCTCGCTGGGCCTGGTCCAGATGACCCGCAAGCGGGTGGGCCAGGGTCTGCTGGAGTCCTTCTCCGAGACCTGCGTCCACTGCAACGGCCGCGGCGTCATCGTCCACATGGAGCAGCCGACCTCTGTCGGCGGCGGTGGCGGCGGTGGCAAGAAGTCCAAGAAGCGCGGCCGCGGCGGCGCGGGCCAGGACCACGAGCACGGTCACGACCACGAGCACGCGGCCGAGGCCGTCGAGACCGAGGCCGAGCTGGCCGCCGAGGTCGCCGCCCCGGTGGCCGTGGAGCCCGAGGTCGCCGCCGACGAGGAGTTCTACGGCAGCCCCGCCGAGGCGGAGGCGGCCGCCACGCGCCGTGGCCGCCGTCGGGCCTCCCGCAAGGCGTCGGCCCCGGCCGGCGCCCCGAAGGCCGAGGCGCCCGCCGAGGCCCCCGTCGTCGAGACCCGGCCCGAGCCGGTCCTCGACACGCCCGCCGAGGCCCCGGCCGCGGAGACCGTGGAGGTCATCGAGGTCGCGGAGGTCACGGAGACCCCCGAGGCTCCGGCCGAGGCCGCGCCCCAGGGCCGTACGCGCCGTCGGGCCACCCGCAAGGCGACCGCCCCGGCGGGTTCGCCGAAGCAGGCCGAGGCCGCGGAGCCGGTCCGGCCGGCCGAGCCCACCACGGACCCGGTCGCGGCCGAGGACCCGGTCGTCGAGGCGCCCGCCGCCGAGACCCCGGCCCCCGAGGCGGAGGCGGAGAAGGCCCCCGAGGCCGAGGCCCCGGTGGCCGCCCCGCCGCGTGCCCGGCGCCGGGTGACCCGTAAGGTCACCGCCCCGGCGGGCTCGCCCACCGGGGCGGACGACGCGGAGATCGTCGTGGTCGCTTCGGCGCCCGAGGCCAAGGCCGAGGAGCCCGGAACCGACGCGCCGGAATCCGGTACGCCGGATTCCGAATCCGCCGAGCCGGCCCCCGCGAAGAAGACGGCCCGCAAGGCCGCCGCCAAGAAGGCCCCGGCAAAGAAGGCGGCCGCCAAGAAGACCGTCGCGAAGAAGACCGCCGCCAAGAAGACGACGGCGAAGACGGCCGCGAAGAAGACGACGAAGAAGACCGTCGCCGCCGAGCAGTCGTCGCCGTCCGTAACGGCTTCCGCGCCCTCCGCAGAAGGCGATTCGCCGGCGAACTGATGAATCCGTAACCGGTTGTTCATCTTCAGGTGTCCCGCTCCGAGCACATCGGGGCGGGACACCTGCTTTGTTTCAGAACTGATGCAAGGGCCGGTTAACGAGCCCGAAATGGGCCGAGAAATCCCTGATAATGTGACGGCGGTTGCCATGCGTGTGAGCGTTCTTCACGAAAACTACGGTTGGTGACAAGGCCCGGCGGCGATACCGACCGGGCCGGATTCCTCGGCAGGGCGTCGGCATCGCGCCGGTGGGGTTTACGCGCGACCTCGGTAAGACGTCCCGCACCTCGGAGCTCTGCCTGGTACGAGCTCTTGCGGTGTTCAAGGAGGACGTTCATGACGAGCATCAACGAGCAGCCGATTCCCGCTGCCCGCCCGGTCATCGGGGAAGACGAGATCGAGGCCGCCGTACGCGTGCTGCGCAGCGGTCGCGTCGTACAGGGCCCGGAAGTCGCCGCTTTCGAGGAAGGCTTCTCGCGCCTGGTCGACGACCGGCACTGCGTGGCCGTCAACTCGGGCACCTCGGCCCTTCACCTGCTGCTGCTCGCCCTGGGCATCGGACCCGGCGACGAGGTGATCGTCCCGTCCTTCTCCTTCGCCGCCTCCGCGAACGCGGTCCGCCTCGTCGGCGCCGACGTCGTGTTCGCCGACATCGAGCCGGGCAGCTTCGGCCTCGACCCGGCCGCCGTCGAAGCCGCCATCACCCCGCGCACCGCCGCGATCATGCCGGTGCACCTCTACGGTCACCCCGCCGCGATGGACAAGATCATGCCCATCGCCGAGAAGCACAAGATCGCCGTGGTCGAGGACGCCTGCCAGGCCCACGCGGCGGCCCTGAACGGCACCCCCGTCGGCGCGTTCGGCGCGGGCGGCACCTTCAGCTTCTACCCGACCAAGAACATGCACTCGCTCGAAGGCGGCATGGTCACCACGGCCGACGCCGAGCTGGCCCGCACCCTGCGCCTGCTGCGCAACCAGGGCATGGAGCAGCGGTACGCCAACGAGATCGTCGGCGCCAACATGCGGATGACCGACGTGTCCGCCGCCGTCGGCCGCGTACAGCTCGGCAAGGTTGAGGGCTGGACCGAGCAGCGCCGCGCCAACGCCGCGTACCTCGACGCCCACATCACCGCCCCGGCCGTCACCACGCCGCCGGTGGCCGAGGGCGCCCGGCACGTCTACCACCAGTACACCGTGCGGATCAGCGGCGACCGCGACGCCGCGATGGCGAAGCTCACCGAGGCGGGCATCGGCAACGCGGTCTACTACCCGACGCCGATCCACCGGCTCAAGCCCTACTGGGAGCCGGACCAGAAGGCCGGCCGCACCTGGGACCTGCCGGAGACCGATCGGGCCGCCGCCGAGGTCGTCTCGCTGCCGGTCCACCCCTCGCTCACCGAGGGCGACCTGGCGCGGATCGCCGCCGCCGTGAACGCGCTGGGGGAGAACCTGTGAGCGCCGCACTGAAGGCCGGGCTCATCGGCCTCGGCTCCATGGGCCGCCACCACGCCCGTGTCCTCGCGGGCCTGGAGGGCGTCGAACTGGTCGGCGTCGTCGACCCGATGGGCGACAAGAACGGCTGGGCCCAGGGCGCCCCCGTCCTCTCCACCGTCGAGGAGCTCATCGCCCTCGGCGTCGACTACGCCGTCGTGGCCTGCCCGACCGCGCTGCACGAGGAGGTCGGCCTCCAGCTCGCCGACGCCGGGATCAGCGCCCTGGTCGAGAAGCCGCTCGCCGACACCGTCGAGGGCGCCCGCCGCCTCGTCGACGCCTTCGAGTCGCGCGGCCTGGTGGCCGGCGTCGGTCACATCGAACGCTGCAACCCGGCCCTGCTCTCGCTCCGCGCCCGCCTGGAGGCCGGCGAGCTGGGCGACGTCTACCAGGTCGTCACCCGCCGCCAGGGCCCCTTCCCGCACCGGATCGCCGACGTCGGCGTGGTCAAGGACCTGGCCACCCACGACATCGACCTCACGGGCTGGGTCACCGGGCAGACGTACACCTCGATCGCCGCCCACACCGTCTCCAAGTCCGGCCGCCCGCACGAGGACATGGTCTCCGCCGTGGGCCAGCTGTCCGACGGCACGATGGTCAACCACCTGGTCAACTGGCTGAGCCCGCTCAAGGAGCGGTTCACCTCGGTCACCGGAGAGCGCGGCTGCTTCATCGCCGACACCCTCACCGCCGACCTCACCTTCCACTCCAACGCCGCGGTCACCACCGAGTGGGAGGCGCTGCGCGCCTTCCGCGGGGTCTCCGAGGGCGACATGATCCGCTACGCCATCCCCAAGCGCGAGCCGCTGCTCGTCGAGCACGAGCTGTTCCGCGACGCGGTGCAGGGCAAGCCCGCCGACATCTGCACGCTGCGCCAGGGTCTGCGTACGGTCGAGGTGGCCGCCTCCGTACTGGAGTCCGCCACCGGAGGCACCACGGTCCTGATCCCGACGGACCGGGGCCAGGAGCAGGAGCAGGAGCCGAGAAGGTGACCACACCCGACGTCACGGTCGTCGTGGCCGTCTACAACACGATGCCGTACCTCACCGAGTGCCTCGACTCGCTCGTCGGCCAGAGCATCGGCCACGAGCGGCTCCAGGTCGTGGCGGTCGACGACGGTTCGACCGACGACAGCGGCAAGGAACTCGACCGCTTCGCCCAGCTGTACCCGGACGTCTTCACCGTCGTCCACCAGCCCAACTCCGGCGGCCCGGCGGCTCCGAGCAACCGCGCCCTCGACCTGGCGACCGGCCGTTACGTCTACTTCATCGGCTCCGACGACCACCTGGGCGAAGAGGCGCTGGAGCGGATGGTCGGCCACGCCGACGCCCACGAGTCCGACGTGGTCGTCGGCAAGATGGTCGGCACGAACGGGCGTTACGTCCACCAGAAGCTGTACACCGGCAACCGCGACGTCACCCTCGACGACTCCGAGCTGCCCTTCACCCTGGCCAACACCAAGCTCTTCCGCCGGGAACTGGTCGAGAAGCACAAGCTCCGCTTCCCCGAGGACATGCCGGTCGGCAGCGACCAGCCGTTCACCATCGAGGCGTGCGTCCGGGCCCGGAAGATCTCCGTGCTCTCCGACTACACCTGCTACTACGCGGTCAAGCGCGGCGACGCCAGCAACATCACCTACCGGGCGAACCACCTGGCCCGGCTCCGCTGCGTCCAGCGGATCATGGAGCACACGGCGGCCCTGATCCCCGCGGGCCCGCGGCGCGACGCCGTGTTCAAGCGCCACTTCGACTGGGAGCTGACCAAGCTTCTGCAGAAGGACTTCCCCGCGCTCGACCTCGACACCCGCCGCCAGGTGTGCGAAGGCGTCGGCGGACTGGTGGACGCCTACTTCACCGACGGCCTGCGCGACGGCACCGGGGTCAAGCGCCGGGTGCGCTTCGGCCTCGCCCGCAGCGGCGCCGTACAGGAGCTGACCCGCGCCATCGCGGAGGAGACCGAGCACGGAGCGCCGCCCTTCCTGCTGGAGGGCGACCGCGCCTTCGCCGCCTACCCCGGATTCCGGGACCCGGCCGTCGGCCTCGACGACCGGTACTACGAGGTGCTCGGCGAGACGGTCGCGGGCCGCCTCTCCACCGGTACGCGACTGGAGTCGGCCGGCTGGGAGCAGCACGGCACGGACCTGACCTGCGTCGTGAACCTGCGCGTCGGCATCACCGGCGACACCTCGACGGCCGTCGTCGCCCTGGCGCAGGGCGCCATGCCGCAGAGCGCGGACAAGCCCGGCGCGCGCAAGCTCCCTGCGGATGCCCCGCGCCCGCAGCGCAGCGGCACGCTCACCGCCGGCCCGGCCGAGGACGGCGGCACCCTGCTGACCGCCCGTATCCCGCTCGCACCCGCCCGCACCAAGAGGGGCGTCCGCCTCTACGTGGACGTGGCGGGCTCCACGTACGAGATCCCGGTCCGCACCGAAGGGCAGCCGATGCCGCTGGCGCGCCGCTGGGGGACCGCCGACCCCCACCGCGTCTCGGCGAACGTCAACACCAAGGGCCGGCTCGTGATCACGACGGCCCCGCTGCGGGAACCGAAGTCCGGTGTGGGCGCACGGCTGCGCCGCACGCTGTCCAGGTCGAAGAGGAAGTAACCCGATGAATATCTGTGTAGTCGCGCTCGGCAAGATCGGACTTCCGCTCGCCGTGCAGTTCGCCGCCAAGGGCCACAAGGTCATCGGCGCGGACGTCAACGAGAAGGTCGTCGAACTCGTCAACGCGGCCACCGAGCCGTTCCCCGGTGAGCACGACCTCGACCGTCTGCTCAAGGAGACCGTCGGCGCCGGCCTGCTCTCCGCCACCACGGACACCACGGCCGCGGTCGCCGCGTCCGACGCCGTCGTGGTCGTCGTCCCGCTCTTCGTGGACGCCGAGGGCACCCCCGACTTCGGCTGGATGGACGCCGCCACCAAGGCCATCGCGGCCGGCCTGAAGCCCGGCACCCTGGTCAGCTACGAGACCACGCTGCCCGTCGGCACCACCCGTACCCGCTGGGCGCCGATGCTGGCCGAGGGCTCGGGCCTGACCCCCGGCGAGGACTTCCACCTGGTCTTCTCCCCGGAGCGGGTCCTCACCGGCCGGGTCTTCGCCGACCTGCGCCGCTACCCCAAGCTCGTCGGCGGCATCGACGAGGCGTCCGCCGAGCGCGGCGTCGCCTTCTACGAGGCCGTCCTCGACTTCGACGAGCGCGAGGACCTGCCCCGCCCCAACGGCGTCTGGGACCTCGGCACGGCGGAGGCCTCCGAGCTGGCGAAGCTCGCCGAGACCACCTACCGCGACGTCAACATCGGTCTGGCCAACCAGTTCGCCCGGTTCGCCGACCAGAACGACATCGACGTCAAGAAGGTCATCGAGGCCTGCAACAGCCAGCCCTACAGCCACATCCACCAGCCCGGCATCGCCGTCGGCGGCCACTGCATCCCGATCTACCCCCGGATGTACCTGTGGAACGACCCGGAGGCCACCGTCGTGCGCTCGGCCCGCGAGGCCAACGCCGCGATGCCCTCGTACGCCGTCGACCTGCTGGCCGCCGCCTACGGCGACCTGGACGGCGTCGGGGTCCTGGTGCTGGGCGCGGCCTACCGGGGCGGCGTCAAGGAGACCGCGTTCTCCGGAGTCTTCGGCGTCGTCGAGGCCCTTAAGACGCGCGGCGCGGTGCCGTTCGTCTCGGACCCGATGTACACCCCCGAGGAACTGACCGCCCTCGGCCTCGTCCCGCACGACGGCCACCAGGCCGTCACCGCGGCGATCCTCCAGGCCGACCACGCCGAGTACCGCGAGCTGTCCGCCGCCGACCTCCCGGACGTCCGCGTCCTGGTCGACGGCCGCCGCACCACGGACCCGGCGAACTGGGCGGGCGTACGCCGCGTCGTCATCGGCGGCTGACGATGACCTGGCTGATCACCGGTGGGGCCGGCTACATCGGGTCCCACGTGGTCGCGGAGATGGCGGGCGAGGAGCGCCTCGTCGTCCTCGACGACCTCAGCACCGGACGGGCGGAACGCCTTCCCGAAGGCGTCCCGCTCGTCGTGGGCTCGGTCCTGGACCGGGAACTCCTCGACCGGGTGCTGGCCGAGCACGCGGTGACCGGCATCGTGCACATCGCGGGCAAGAAGCAGGTCGCGGAGTCCGTCGAACGACCGCTGTACTACTACCGCGAGAACGTCGACGGCCTGCGCACCCTGCTGGAGGCCGCCGCCGCTGCCGGCGTCCGGCGCTTCCTGTTCTCCTCGTCGGCGGCGGTCTACGGCATGCCCGACGTCGACCTGGTCACCGAGAAGACCCCCTGCCTGCCGCTCAGCCCGTACGGCGAGACCAAGCTGGCGGGCGAATGGCTGGTGACCGCGGCCGGCCGGGCACACGGCATGGCCACCGCGTCGCTGCGCTACTTCAACGTCGCCGGAGCCGCTTCGCCGGAACTGGCCGACGAAGGCGTCTTCAACCTCGTCCCGATGGTCTTCGAACGCCTGGAGGCCGACGAGGCCCCCCGGATCTTCGGCGACGACTACCCGACCCCGGACGGCACCTGCGTCCGCGACTACGTCCACGTGGAGGACATCGCCTCCGCCCACGTCGCCGCGGCCCGCCGACTGGCCCGGGACCCGTCCGCCGAACTGGTCCTGAACATCGGCCGGGGCGAGGGCGCCTCCGTCGCCGAGATGGTCGACATCATCCTCGACGTCACCGGCCGCACCGGCCTGCCCCCGGTCGCCGGAGCCCGCCGCCCCGGCGACCCGGCCCGGGTGGTCGCCTCCGTGGACGCCATCGCCGCGGAGCTGGACTGGTCGGCCCGGTACGGCATTCGGACCATGGTCGAGTCGGCCTGGGCGGGGTGGCGGCTGCGGCACGAGCCGTCGGCGTAGGCATGAGACATGAGGCATGAACCACCGAGCCCCGCACCGACCCGGCCGTCCGGCGTCACGAAGCACGACCCCCGAAACTCAGCAGAATCAGCAGAACAGGAATGACTGAAGTGCCAGGCATGGACGAGCGCAGCGGACCGCGTCCGCATCTGCTGTACTTCGCGATCGGGTTCCCGCCCGCCGCGAAGAGTTCCGCCTTCCGGATGCGCGAGACCGCGAACCAGTTCGCCGCCGCGGGCTGGGACGTCACCGTCGTCACGATCGCGGAGGAGTCCTGGCTCCGCGACTCCGGCGTGGACCACACCCTCTCGGAGTCCGTCGACAAGCGGATCAGGATCGTGGAGCTGCCCCTGTCCCGGGCCGACCTGGAGACGGACGTCCGGCTGTACTCCGAGGAGCGCGCGCTGGACCCGGCCAAGTGGCTGGCCGGCTTCCGGGCCGAAGCGCTCAAGAGCTTCCCCGAGCCGGTGTTCGGAGGCTGGCGCGGCGCTCTGGAGACCGCCGCGCTGGAGCTGTACCGCGAGCGGCCGGCCGACCTCGTTCTGGCCAGCTGTGTCCCGTACGTCCAGCTCGCCGCCGTCCGCAGGCTCTGGGAGGAGCACCGGGCGCCGTACGCGGTGGACTTCCGCGACGGCTGGTCGCTGGACGTCATCGACGGCGTGGAGGCCTTCCCGAAGGACTCCGAGGCCGGCCGCTGGGAGTCGGAACTCCTGGAGAACGCCCTGTCGCTCTGGGTCGTCAACGACCAGATCGCCGACTTCTACCGCGCCCGCTACCCGGAGCACGCCGAGCGCGTCCACGTCGTGCGCAACGGCTACGACCGGGACAGCGTGCCCGAGATCGAGGTCCGCCCCACCACCGGACGGAACCTCGTCTTCGGGCACCTCGGCACGGTCAGCTTCTCCGTCCCGCTGCTGGAGTCCGTCCTCGCCGCCTGGCGTACCGCCCGGGAGCGCGAGCCGCTGCTCGCCGACGCCCGGTTCGAGGTGCGCGGGCACATCGGCGCAGGCTCCAACCGCGAGGCCAACCGGCACATCGAGGTCCTGCGCGCGGCGGCCGACGACGGCGTCGTGGTGGGCGGCGCGGTACCGAAGGCCGAGGTCGCCGATGTGTACGGAGCCTGGGACGCCCTCGTGCTCGTCATCATCGGCGGGCCCTTCATGACCTCCGGCAAGGTCTACGAGTACATGGCCACCGGGCTCCCGATCGTCTCCATGCACGAGGCCGACCACGACGCCTCACGGCTGCTGGACGGCCGCCCGCTGTGGACCGGCCCCCGCGGACTGGACGAGGAACGGCTCGTCGACGCCTTCTGCGAGGCCGCCCGCATGGTCGTGGAGGCCTCGCCCGAGCAACGCGCGGCCGCCCGCGACCACGGAACCGGCTACGCCCGTGATTCCCTGATGGTGACCGCCGTCGAGCAACTGACCGCTCTGGCGCTCGCCCAGAAGCCCGCACTTTCCGGAGGTTCCGGGTCATGACCGACGTACTGATGATCGCGGGTTCGACGCCCAGACAGGCCGTCGTCGCCGCGGCGGTGGACAAGTTCCGGCAGCTCGGGGCCCGCGTCCACCTCGTCGGCAGCTTCAAGGCCGCGGACATCGACGCCGACCTGGGCTGGGCCACGGTACGCAAGGTGCCCGCCGGCGGTGCGGCGAGCAAGCACGTACAGCGCAAGACCGAGGCGATGCGCTTCCCGGAGCGGCTCTGGTTCCACCTGGAGCAGGACCGCGAGGCCCGCGCCGCGGTCCGCTCCGCCGACCTCGTCGTGGCCCTCGACAACCGCGCCGTGTACAGCGCGTGGCGCATCGCGCAGTTCCGCCGTCAGCCCGAGGTGTGCTTCGGGATCGCCGCGGGGCTCCGCGCCCTGGAGAAGCGCCGGGAGTCGGGCGGCGCACAGCTGCCCGAGCACGTCCCCGGCCCGCTCACCGTGGCCACCGACGGGCTGCGCCGCCGTGTCCGGACCCTGCCCGCCGACCTGCTGCGCAACGCCACCGGGCCGCTCGCCCTGCGCAGCCGCGTCGGGGCCCGCGCCTGGCGGGCCGCCGTATCGGCGCCCGGTGTTCCGGACACGCTGCGGATGACGGCCACCGAGCAGGTCATCGAGGGCATGTGGCTGGCCGGACGCCAGTCCGGGGCCCTCACCACCGCCCGCGCGGCGGCCGGGAAGCTCGCCGACCCGGCCATAAAGGCCGGCCTGCTGGACAACGTCGCGGCCAGGATCATCAGGAACGGCCACACCCCGGCCAACCTCACCGAGGCGGTCACGGCCTATCTGGACCTGGCCGACGCCCAGCACGCCGCCGGTGACCGGGGAGCCGCCGCCGACGCCCTGCTGCACGCCATGAAGCTGGCCTTCCACCGGGTCGTCCACATCGACCAGGTCAGCAGTCCGCTGGCCGCGGACCCGGCCGGATTCATCGCCCCGTTCCGGAAGTCGACGGCGGCCTCCGCCGTGGTCCGGCCCCAGGGCAGGAAGACCCCGGCCGCGGCCCCGCCGAAGGACCGGCCGCTGCGACTGCTCGTCGCCACGACCTCCAACGCGAACTTCCTGCACCTGATCCGGTCGCACTACGAGGCCAACCCGGACGTCGAGCTGCGCTTCCTCGACATGGCGGAGCACCCGGGCATGAAGCGGCTCAACGGCGCGGCACAGCGCCACCTCGAGTACCGGCTGGGCGGCGAGCCGCTCTTCGAGCACGCCGCCGAGCAGCAGCTGCGGCCCCATCTGGACTGGGCCGACACCGTGTTCGTGGACTGGTGTGTGGCTCCCGCCGCCCTGTTCACCGTGGTCGACCCCGGGGACACCCGGATCATCGTGCGGCTCCACAGCTACGAGGCCTTCACCCGCTGGCCGCACATGATGGACTTCTCGCGCGTCGACGACGTGGTGTTCGTCGCCGACCACATCCGTGACCTGGCGGTGGCGTCCGTCCCCGGACTGGGCGGCGAGCAGGCCCCCCGTACGCATGTGATCGACAACGGCATGGACCTCGCCAACTTCCGGCGTACGAAGGACCCGTCCACCCGGTTCAACCTCGGGCTGGTCGGCATCGGCCAGGTGGCGAAGGACCCGCTCTGGGCCCTGGAGGTCCTCAAGGGACTGCGCGAACGGGACGAGCGCTACCGCCTGTTCCTGATCGGCGGGGACATGGGCCGTCCGACCAACGCGGCCAAGGCGTACGCCCGCAAGCTGGAGAAGGCGCTCAAGCCGCTCGTGGAGGAGGGGGCCGTCGTACGGGCCGGGGCGACCGACGACGTGCCCGGGGCCCTGGAGGACGTGGGCGTCATCCTCAGTACGTCGGTCCGCGAGGGCTGCCACGTGGGCCTCATGGAGGGCGCGGCCAGCGGTGCCGTGCCGGTGGTCCGCGACTGGCCGTTCTTCGCGGGCGGCGAGCACGGGGCCGGGACGCTCTACCCGGCCGAGTGGATCGTGGGCACCCCCGAGGCCGCGGTCGAGCGGGTGCTCTCGCTCACCGCGTCCGACGAGAGCTGGCGCAACGCCGGGAAGATGGCCACCGAGCACGCGCTGACCACCTGGGACTGGCCGGTCGTCCGGCTGGACTTCGACCGGTTGCTGTTCGAGCGCTGAGCAGCTGACAGCGACAGCCGACGACGTACGAGGGCCGGGAACCGTTTCACCACGGTTCCCGGCCCTCGCCGGTCCTGCGCCCGCCGTGCCCTCGCGCCGGGCCGACGCCCTGGCCCGAGGGCGGCCCGCTCAGCGCTCCGCGAGCGCCCCGTCCTTCTCCTCGTACAGCGCCCCGCTCTGCGGGCACTCCCACACCCCCGGCTCGCCCGTGCGCTCGGTCAGCCGTACCCCGGCCCGCCCGACCCAGCCGATCCGCCGGGCCGGCACGCCGACGACCAGGGCGAAGTCCGGCACGTCCTTGGTGACCACGGCGCCGGCCGCGACCATCGCCCACCGGCCGACACGGACCGGCGCCACGCAGACCGAGCGCGCGCCGAGCGAGGCGCCCTCGGCGACCTTCACACCGACGGCCTCCCAGTCGCCGCCACGCTTCTGCTTGCCGTCCGGGTCGACCGAGCGGGGGTTGTGGTCGTTGGTGAGGACGACGGCGGGGCCGACGAAGACGCCGTCGCCGAGCTCGGCGGGCTCGT
>MUNB01000408.1 GCA_002154345.1 Streptomyces griseus | reverse complement strand
ACCGGCTGGATCGCCCTGCACCGGGTGGAGATGACCGGCCTGGACTCGATGGAGTGGGTGGGCTGGGAGAACTTCGACAAGATCCTGCACGACCCCGAGTTCTGGACCTCGGTCAGCAACACCTTCCTGATCGGCGTCATCTCGACCGTCCCGCAGCTTCTGATGGCGCTCGGCCTCGCCCATCTCCTCAACTACCGCCTGCGCGCCAGCACGTTCTGGCGGACGATCATCCTCACCCCGTACGCGACCTCGGTCGCCTCCGCCGCTCTCGTCTTCGCGCTGGTCTTCCGGGCGGACGGCGGACTGCTCAACTGGACCCTCGGGCTCGTCGGCTTCGACCCGGTCAACTGGGCCAACGGGCACTGGACGTCGAAGCTCGCCATCTCGATCATCGTGATCTGGCGCTGGACCGGCTACAACGCGCTGATCTACCTGGCGGCGATGCAGGCGGTCCCCAACGACCTCTACGAAGCAGCCTCGTTGGACGGCGCGTCACGCTGGCAGCAGTTCCGCAAGGTCACCATTCCCTCGCTGCGGCCGACGATCCTGTTCACCATCGTCATCTCCACCATCGGCTCCATGCAGCTGTTCGGCGAGCCGCTGCTGCTGGAGGGCGGCGCGCTGGGCGCCACCGGCGGCAACGAGAACCAGTACGAGACGCTCAGCATCTACCTCTACAACTACGGCTGGAACCTCGGGCACCTCGGCCCGGCCGCCGCCGTCGCCTGGGCGATGCTCGCCCTCCTGCTGATCATCGCCGCGGCCAACTGGTTCTTCGGCCGATTCGTCCGCAAGTCCGCGGTCTGACCGGGAGCGCATCCATGACCATGACCAGCCCCACGCACCCCGCCCCCGTGAAGCTCGCGCCGGCCCCGGACAGCCGTGCCCCGAAGCGCCCGAGCCGCTTCCGGATGGGCGCGGGACAGCAGCTGAAGGGCGGCCCGTTCGCGTACGTCGCGCTCGCCGTCGTCGGCTTCGGCTCGCTCCTGCCGCTCTACTGGACCCTGGTCGCGGCCTCCCGCACCCAGGACGAAGTCCTCGCCTCCACCCCGCCGTTCCTCCCGGGCGGCAAGCTGATCGAGAACATCCAGACCGCCTGGGAACAGGCCAACCTCGGCAAGGCGATCCTCAACAGCGTCATCGTCTCGTCCTCGATCACCCTCGCGACGCTCTTCTTCTGCACGCTCGCCGGCTACGCCTTCGCCAAGATGCGCTTCCGGGGCCGGGGTTGGCTGATGACCGCGGTCATCGCCACCCTCACCATCCCGCCGCAGCTCAGCGTCGTGCCGCTCTTCATGATGATGTCCGGCCTCGGCTGGGGCGGCCAGCTCGAATCGGTGATCTTCCCGACGCTGGTCAGCGCGTTCGGCGTGTTCTTCATGCGCCAGTACCTGATCGAGGCGCTGCCGTACGAGCTGATCGAGGCGGCCAAGATCGACGGCGCGAACAACTTCCGCATCGTGGTGAGCGTGGTGCTGCCGGTGGCGCGCCCCGCGATGATGGTGCTCGGGATGCTGACCTTCGTCCAGGCGTGGAACGACTTCTTCTGGCCCTACCTCGCCCTCAACCAGCAGAACCCGACCCTTCAGGTGGCCCTCGGCCAGCTCAGCGCCTCGTACACCCCCGACCAGTCCATCGTGATGGCGGGCGCGCTGATCAGCACGCTGCCGCTGCTGGTGGTGTTCGTGGTCTTCGGCAAGAAGATCGTCGGCGGGATCATGTCCGGCGCGGTCAAGGGCTGACCCGCCGGCCAGGGCCGACCGTCCCCCTGCTTCCCCCTTCTTCCTTCACCCCTCACCTCTCAGGGAGCGCTCCCGCATGACAGCCGTCCGACCCGACACGGTCCCGCAGCAGGCGTCCGCCGCCACGGCCCCCTTCCCGACCGGCTTCCTCTGGGGCGCGGCCACCGCCGCGTACCAGGTGGAGGGCGCGGCCGCCGAAATGGGCCGCACCCCCTCCATCTGGGACACCTTCAGCCACACGCCCGGCAAGGTCCTGAACGGCGACACCGGGGACGTGGCCGCCGACCACTTCCACCGCTACCGCGACGACGTCGCCCTGATGAAGCGCCTCGGCCTCCAGGCGTACCGCTTCTCCGTCTCCTGGTCCCGCGTCCAGCCCACCGGCCGCGGCCCCGCCGTGGAACGCGGCCTCGACTTCTACCGCTCGCTCGTCGACGAGCTGCTGGCGGCCGGCATCAAGCCCGTCGCCACGCTCTACCACTGGGACCTGCCGCAGGAGTTGGAGGACGCGGGCGGCTGGCCCGAGCGCGCGACGGCGGAACGGTTCGCGGACTACGCGGCGATCATGGCCCGCGCGCTCGGCGACCGGGTCTCGATGTGGACCACGCTGAACGAGCCCTGGTGCTCGGCCTTCCTCGGTTACGGCTCCGGGGTCCACGCCCCCGGCCGCACCGAACCGGCCGCCGCGCTGCGCGCCGCCCACCACCTCAACCTCGCCCACGGCCGGGCGGCCGAGGCGCTGCGCGCGAACCTCCCCGCTGCCGCGCAGACCTCGGTCACCCTCAACCTCCACCAGGTGCGCCCGCTGACCGACAGCGAGGCGGACGCGGACGCGGCGCGCCGGATCGACGCGGTGGGCAACCGGATCTTCACCGGTCCGATGCTGAAGGGCGCGTACCCGGAAGACCTGCTGGCCGACACCGAACGCCTGGTGAACTGGAGCGAGTTGGTCCAGGAGGGCGACCTCGCCGCCATCGCGGCCCCCATCGACGTCCTCGGCGTCAACTACTACACGCCCACCATCGTCTCCACGCCCGCCGACGGGGCCGGCGACACCCGCAACGACGGCCACGGCAGCAGCGACCACTCCCCATGGCCCGGCTCGGAGCACGTCGCCTTCCACCTCGCCGAGGGCCGCCCGGTCACCGCGATGAACTGGTCGGTCAAGCCGGAGGGCCTGTACGACCTCCTCATGGACGTCTCGCGCGAACACCCGGACCTGGCGCTGATGGTCACCGAGAACGGCGCGGCCTTCGAGGACGCCCCCGACGCGGACGGCCGGGTCCACGACCCCGAGCGGATCGCCTATCTGCACGGGCACCTGGAGGCGGTCCGCCGGGCGGTCGTCGACGGCGCCGACGTACGGGGCTACTTCCTCTGGTCCCTGATGGACAACTTCGAGTGGGGCTACGGCTATGCGAAGCGGTTCGGCGCGGTGCACATCGACTACGCGACCCAGCGCCGTACGCCGAAGTCCAGTGCCCACTGGTACGGCGAGGTGATCGCCCGCCACGCACTGCCCCCGGCGGCCGCCCCGGACGCCTGACCTCGTGATCCAGCTGTGGGCCGGTCGCTCCCGACCGGCCCACAGCTCATTTCTCCCCCCGCTTGGGAGCGCTCCCAATACACTGTCCGTACGCTCGTCGAGGTGATCGATCCAGGACTTGGATTGACGTTGCGGCTGTGAGAAATTGACCGGGAACGGGGAGGCGGCCATGGCGGCAGCGCGAGTACGGAGCGGCGGGCGGCCCACGCTCGAAGAGGTGGCGGCCCGGGCCGGGGTGGGCCGGGGCACGGCATCCCGGGTCATCAACGGTTCGCCCCGGGTCAGCGACGCGACCCGGGAGGCGGTCGAGGCGGCCGTGGCCGAGCTGGGGTACGTCCCCAACCGCGCGGCCCGCGCCCTGGCGGGCAACCGCACCGACGCCATCGCCCTGGTGGTGCCCGAGCCGGAGACCCGCTTCTTCGCCGAGCCGTACTTCTCCGCGATCGTGCGCGGCGTCGGCGCGGCCCTGGCCGACACCGAGATGCAGCTGCTCCTCACCCTCGTCGGCAACGACCGCGAGCGCCGCCGCCTCGCCCAGTACCTCACCGCCCACCGTGTCGACGGGGTCCTCCTGGTCGCCGTGCACGCCGACGACCCGCTGCCGGAGCTCCTGGAACAGCTGGGCATGCCCTGCGTGATCAGCGGCGCCCGGCACGCGGCCGAGACGCTGCCCTCGGTCGACTCCGACAACTTCGAGGGCGCGCGGGCCGCCGTCGACCACCTGGTCGCCCGGGGCCGCCGTCAGGTCGCCACCATCACCGGCCGCCTGGAGGTCTACGGCGCCCAGCGCCGCCTGGACGGCTACCGCGCGGCCCTCTCCGCCGCCGGCCTGGCCCCCGACGAACGCCTCATCGCCCCCGCCGACTTCACCGAGGAGGGCGGCGCGCGGGCGATGCGCGACCTCCTGGCCCGCCGTCCCGACCTGGACGCGGTCTTCGTCGCCTCCGACGTGATGGCCGCCGGCGCCCGCCAGATCCTGCGCGAGGCGGACCGCCGCATCCCCGAGGACGTGGCGCTGATCGGCTTCGACGACTCGGTGGTCGCCCGCCATATGCACCCGGCCCTCACCAGCGTCCGCCAGCCCATCGAGGAGATGGGCCGCCGGATGGCCCAGCTCCTCCTGGACGAGATCGCGGGCCGTGCCCCGGGCGACGAGCGCCCTTCGGTGGTGCTGCCCACGGAACTGGTGGTCCGCGACTCGTCGTGACCCCGTCCTCCGGGACGGCCTCCCCGACCGACTTTACGGTGGCTTGACCTCCGGATTTCACAAGTTCTTCACGCTCCCCGGCTCCGGCGGCTAATGTTCGCGGGGTACGGCGAATGTGTGACGCACCACACACGTCACACAGTGGGCTGCCGGAGTGCGTTCCGGGCGGCTGTGCATCTGGGGGGCCTCGTGCACGAGATGGTCAAGGGCGCCAACGTCGGTCTCGCGACGCTGAGCGAGGATGTCGGCTCCGTGGTGGTCAGCCTGGGGTGGAGCAGCGCCACGGGCGAGGGCGACGCCGACGTCTCGGTACTTCTGCTCGACGGCGACGGCAAGGTCCGCAGCGACGTCGACTTCTGCTTCTACAACAACCCCGTGGCCGGCAACGGAAGCGTGCAACTGCTCGGCAAGACGCCCACGGCGGACGGCAGCGAGGACCGGATCAGCTTCGATCTGGACGCCGTTCCGCAGGAGATCGACAAGGTCGTCGTCGCCGCCAGCCGCTACGCCGGCTCCCGCTTCGGCGAACTGGACGACCTCCGCCTCACCCTCGCGGACAGCACGGGCGACGGCCTGGTCCGGTTCGCCGTGGAGGGGACCGACGACGTCAGCGCGGTGATCTTCGGCGAGCTGTACCGGCGCTCGGGGGAGTGGAAGTTCCGCGCCGTCGGCCAGGGCTACGCCTCGGGGCTCGCCGGGCTGGCCACCGATTACGGCGTCGACATCGACGACGACGCGGCGGAGGAGCCGCCAGGGCCGGAGGCGGAAGCGGAAGCGGAACCAGGACCGGAAGCGGGCGCGCCCGCCGCCACCGGGCCGGACGCGCCGGAGCCGCCCCCGGTGGTGCCCGCCCAGAGCCGAGGCGTCAGGGCGACGATCCCGCCCGCCGCACCGGCCGCACCGCAGGCGTCCGCCGC
>MUNB01000407.1 GCA_002154345.1 Streptomyces griseus | reverse complement strand
CGGGGTGACGCTGTTCCGGCGCCCCCGCGAACCACCGCCGGAACAGCGTCACCCCGGTCTCCTCGGCCTGCCGCACCGACGCCTCGTCCAGCACCTCCGTCCCGTACGGCAGCCAGACCTGGAACTGATGCGTGTGCGGCGGCTCCGGACGCACCCGGAACCACGGCACCCCCGACGCCGCGAACCCCTCCGCCAGCGCCCCGGCCACCACCTTCGCGTGCGCCACGTACGACGGCAGCCGGGGCAGCTCCCGCTCCAGGCCCAGCAGCGCGGACAGCGCCGCCGGGTACTGCTGGAAGACCTGGCCCCCGTACCGGTGACGCCACACCCGCGCCTCCTCCACCAGCGTCGAAGGCCCCGCCAGCGCCGCCCCGGACAGCCCGTCCAGCGACTTGTAGAACGACACGTACACGCTGTCCGCGAGCGCCGCGATCTCCGACAACTCCCGCCCGAAGTGCGGACCGCACTCCCACAGCCGCGCCCCGTCGAAGTGGACCACCGCGTCCCGCTCCCGGGCCGCCTCCACCACCGCCGTCAGCTCCTCCCAGGACGGCAGGACGAACCCGGCGTCCCGCAGCGGCAGCTCCAGCATCAGCGTGCCGAACGGCTCCGGGAACTCCCGGACCTCGTCCGCGCTAGGCAGCCTCGGCTCCGACGTCGGATGCACCGTGCGCAGCCCGCTCACCACCCCTAGCGCCCCGCCCTCGTGCAGCTCCGGATGGGACAGCGGATGCAGCGCCACCGTCGCGTTCCCCGTACGCCCCGCCCAGCACCGCAGCGCGACCTGCTGCGCCATCGTCCCGGTCGGGAAGAACGCCGCCTCCTCCATCCCGAGCAGCCCGGCCACCCGCCGCTCCAGATCGGCGACGACCCCGCCGCCGTACACATCGGTCCAGTCCTCCGGATCGTGTACGGACGCGGCGCCGGCCGCGAGCGCCGCCAGCCGCTCGCCCAGCGTCCCGTCCGCGCCCACCCGGGCCAGCACCCGCCGCGACCCCCGCCACGCGGTCAGCCTGCGCCGCCGCTGCTCCTGCTCATCCATCGTCGCCATGGGACGATCATCACCCGGACCTCCGACAGCGCGCCCACGGAATTCCGTCCCGTCCGGAAAGTTATCCACAGGCTGTGGGCAGGGGCGGGGCTTCCCCGAAACGCTGGCGTAGCATGCAGAGAAATCGTCCGGTACCCCCCGCGGACTGGAACGGAAGGCCGTCGCCGCGTGAACGCATCAGTTTCGAAGGAACCCCTCGACGCGAGGGACCGCCCCGCCCGGCTCACGGTCGGCGTCGTCGGCGCGGGCCGGGTCGGGCCCGCCCTCGCCGCCGCGCTCCAGCTCGCCGGGCACCGCCCGGTCGCCGTGTCCGGAGTCTCCGACGCCTCCCGGCGCCGCGCCGCCGAGCTGCTCCCCGACGTGCCGCTGGTGGAGCCCGCCGAGGTGCTGGCCCGCGCCGAGCTGGTGCTGCTCACCGTCCCCGACGATGTGCTGCCCACGCTGGTCGAGGGCCTCGTCGAGACCGGCGCCGTACGGCCGGGCCAGCTGCTCGTCCACACCTCCGGGCGGTACGGGGCGAAGGTGCTGGACCCCGCGCTGCGGGCCGGGGCCCTGCCGCTCGCGCTGCACCCCGCGATGACGTTCACCGGCACCGCGGTCGACGTCCAGCGGCTCGCCGGCTGCTCCTTCGGCGTCACCGCCCCCGAGGAGCTGCGGCTGGCCGCCGAGGCGCTCGTCATCGAGATGGGCGGCGAGCCCGAGTGGATCGCCGAGGAGTCCCGCCCGCTCTACCACGCGGCCCTCGCGCTCGGCGCGAACCACCTGGTCACCCTGGTCGCCCAGTCGATGGAGCTGCTGACCAAGGCCGGGGTCACCGCCCCCGACCGGATGCTCGGCCCGCTGCTCGGCGCGGCCCTGGACAACGCCCTGCGCTCCGGCGACGCCGCGCTGACCGGCCCGGTCGCCCGCGGGGACGCGGGCACGGTCGCCGCCCACATCGCCGAGCTGCGCGCGCACGCCCCGCAGGCGGTGGCCGGATATGTCGCGATGGCCCGCGCCACGGCCGATCGCGCGCTCGCCCACGGCCTGCTCAAGGCCGAGCTGGCCGAGGACCTCCTCGTCGTCCTGGCCGACCAGGAGCGCCGCCCCGGCGGCCCCGGACCGGGGGAGACCCGATGACGACGACCACGAGCGGGACCAGCACCGGCCGGGCGGCCCACAGCTGTACGGGAGCGGGGGAGACCCGATGACACGCACGATGCGGACCACCCTCCTGCGCACCGCCGCCGAGCTCGACGCACTGCCCCGCCCCGCCGGGGCCGAGCGGGCCGTCGTCATGACGATGGGCGCGCTCCACGACGGCCACGCCGCCCTGATCCGCGCCGCCCGTGCGGCGGCCGGCCCGGACGGCCAGGTCGTGGTCACCGTCTTCGTGAATCCGTTGCAGTTCGGTGAGGCCGCCGACCTGGACCGCTATCCGCGCACCCTGGACGCCGACCTGGAGATCGCCGCGGCGGCGGGGGCCGACGCGGTCTTCGCCCCCGGAGTCGACGAGGTCTACCCCGGCGGCGAGCCCCAGGTCCGGATCACCGCCGGCCCCATGGGCGAGCGCCTCGAAGGCGCGGCCCGGCCCGGGCACTTCGACGGGATGCTCACCGTCGTCGCCAAGCTCCTCCACCTCACCCGCCCCGACGAGGCGTTCTACGGGCAGAAGGACGCCCAGCAGCTGGCCCTGATCCGCCGGATGGTCCGCGACCTGAATTTCGGCGTCCGGATCACTGGCGTCCCCACCGTCCGCGACGCGGACGGCCTGGCGCTCTCCAGCCGTAACCGCTTCCTCTCCGCCGAGGAGCGGCACACCGCGCTCGCCCTGCCCCGCGCGCTGTTCGCGGCCCGCGACCGGCTCGCCGCCCAGCAGGCCCTGCACGAGCGGGCCCGGGCCACCGCGCCCGGCGGCGACCGGGCCGCCGGGCTCAACAGGCTGGGCGAGGCCCGGGCCGCCGCCGACGCCCAGGCCGTGGCGCTGGCCCGGCCCAACGGGGCGCCCGCCGCCGTCCGCGCCGCCGCCCGGACCGTGCTGGAGGAGGCCGCGGCCCGGGGCCGGTCGCCCCTCGACGTGGACTACCTGGCCCTGGTGGACCCGGCGGACTTCACCGAGATCCCGGACGACCGCGAGAGCGGGGAGGCGATCCTCCTCGTCGCCGCCCGGGTCGGGGACACCCGCCTCATCGACAACCTCCCCCTCACCTTCGGAGCCCTCTCGTGACCGGTATACGGCTGACCGCCCCCGCCCCCGGCTGGGCCATCGACGCGGACGTCGTGGTGGTCGGCTCCGGTGTCGCCGGACTCACCGCCGCCCTGCGCTGCGCCGCCGCGGGTCTGGACACCGTCGTCGTCACCAAGGCCCGGCTCGACGACGGCTCGACCCGCTGGGCCCAGGGCGGTATCGCCGCGGCCCTCGGCGAGGGCGACACCCCCGAGCAGCACCTCGACGACACGCTCGTCGCGGGTGCGGGCCTCTGCGACGAGGAGGCCGTGCGCACCCTGGTCACCGAGGGCCCCGACGCCGTACGCCGGCTGATCGGCACCGGCGCGCACTTCGACACCACCGACAGCGGCGACATCGCGCTGACCCGCGAGGGCGGTCACCACCGCCGTCGCATCGCCCACGCGGGCGGTGACGCGACCGGCGCGGAGATCTCCCGCGCGCTGGTCGGGGCGGTCCGCGAGGCCGCCCTGCACACCATCGAGAACGCCCTGGTCCTGGACCTGCTCACGGACGCCGAAGGCCGTACGGCGGGCGTTTCGCTGCATGTCATGGGCGAGGGCCAGCACGACGGTGTCGGCG